>NZ_CP040509.1:1049028-1398704 GCF_005845365.1 Rhodoluna limnophila
GTCATCAAGGGCCATTTGGATGGCCTCGGCAAGCAAACTGATTGCGCCAATCGGAGTCTTTAGCTCGTGAGAAATATTGGCAACAAAGTCACGCCGAGTTTCTTCGAGGTTGTGGCTTTCGGTTCGGTCTTCGACCAAAAGCAAAACGTAGCCTTCTCCGAGGTGAATGGCCCGAGCATTAACAAAGAGTGTGGTTTTACCTAGTTCTGAAACCAGGGCCAAATCGCGGCCACGGGCCTTAGTCGGTTTTTTTACCGATCTAGCCTTGGCCACCAGGGCTGTGAGCTTTGGGTGGGCCAGTTCTTCGTCTCTTACCAAACCCAGAGCAAAAGCACTCTTGGTGGCCCGGACAATTTTGTCCTCGATGTCTAAAACCAAACCTGCGGAAGCAAGGGCGTTTAGTGGACCGGTAATGCCATCAAGTACTACCTGTGACTTCTTTTGAACTTCTTTGGTTCGGATGGTCGTCCAGCCAACCATGGCAACAGAAGCGGCGCCCACCACGAATGCAGTGATAACTGCTCCCCAGAATTCCGCGCCGTAGTTCATAAGGTTAACACTAGGTTATGGGGCATACTGAGTCTCAGCTTCAAACGGCTACAAGGCCTGCAATTCTTGGCATGTTTACGAACAATTTCACATTTGTTTACCTGCCCCTGCCAACCTCGAATCGCTGGCTTCAAAACCAAGAGGCCAACGATTGATTTTTAGGAGATAGTGCGATGCGCGAAGTATTCCAAATGGAACTTCAAGAAGTTCAAACCAGACTGGTTGACATTGCCGAAACAGTGACCAACGTCATTGAAGACGCCACCAAGGCTTTCAACGAGTCAGATGCTCGCCTGGCTGAGCGCGCGATTGCGTTAGCTGAGTCAAATGAAAATAAGGCACTTGACCTTGATGAGCTAGTTATCAAGATTCTGGCCCGTCAGTCACCGGTTGCCCGCGACCTTCGAATCTTGGTATCGGCGCTTCGAATCTCAGCCTCGCTCGAGCGAATGGGCGCGCTTGCCGGCCACATCGCCGCAATTGCCAAGTTCCGCTACCCGGGCTCAGCGGTTCCTGCTCCGCTAAAAGGAACTTTTGCCGAGATGGGAAAGCTTGACGTTGAACTGGCCCACAAAGTTACCGAATTGCTCCGCAACACCAACGTTGATCAGGCACGTGCCATTCAGGCACAGGACCAGCGCGTTGACGAGTTACACCGCCACGTTTTTGACGTAGTACTGGCAGACGACTGGAAAGAAAACGCGATGTTCACCGTTGACGTGACGCTAGCTAGTCGTTACCACGAGCGCTTTGCAGACCACGTAGTAGACATTTCAAGCAAGGTCTCATACCTAACCACCGGCGAGTGGCACGAAGTCATTGACTAATTAGTCAAATAAAAAAGGCCTCCCCAGCGGGAGGCCTTTTTTATTGGAAACTTTGGTTACTTCTTGTTGCCCTGAGCAGCTACAGCTGCAGCACCTGCGGCCGCTGCCTCTGGGTCAAGGTACTCTCCACCCTTTACAAGTGGCTTGAAGTTTTCATCTAGCTGGTAAACCAATGGAATGCCGGTTGGGATGTTTAGCTCCGCAATGTCCTCGTCTGAAACATCATCGAGGTGCTTTACCAACGCACGAAGCGAGTTGCCGTGAGCAGTTACAAGAACAGTCTTGCCCTCTTTTAGCGATGGCTGAATGTCTGACAACCAGAATGGCAGCATGCGCTCAAGGACGTCTTTCAAGCACTCAGTCTTTGGAACGCGGTCGCCCAAGTCTGCATAGCGCTCGTCATGAGCCTGTGAGTACTGGTCGTTGTCATCAATCGGCGGTGGTGGAACATCAAAGCTGCGGCGCCAGGTTTGGAACATCTCTGGGCCATACTCGGCCAAGGTCTGCGCCTTGTCCTTACCCTGCAGAGCACCGTAGTGGCGCTCGTTCAAACGCCAGTCACGCTGCACGTCAATCCAGCTGCGGTCAGCGGCATTTAGCGCAATGTGAGCGGTGTTGATGGCACGCTTCAGACGTGAGGTGTAAAGCAAATCTGGCTTTAGTCCAGACTCGGCAAGTAGCTCACCGGCACGCTTAGCCTCCTCGCGGCCCTGCTCGCTAAGGTCAACATCCACCCAACCGGTGAAGAGGTTTTTCTGGTTCCAGTCACTGTTGCCGTGACGAAGAAGAATCAATGTGTATTTGGCATTCATGGGTCCAAGTTTAGTGTTTACCGAGCCTCGACTAAGTTTGAATCCGTGGCAACAAAGAAGCCGATAGGCACAATTACCCGGGGAACAACCAACCCAAATCGCCTGCGACGAATTGACCGATTCATCGCAGCCATGCCGCTTCTTCGAGAAACCGCTGCCCCGATTGTCGTGGACTTAGGTTTCGGGGCCAGCCCAATCACTGCGATTGAGCTGCTTGCCCGCCTAACCAAGGTCAACTCAAATGCCCATGTCGTCGGCATCGAAATTGACCGAGAGCGCGTGGAACGCGGTTTGGCAGTTGCCCACAGCCACCTGCACTTTACCCATGGCGGGTTCGAGACACCTTTACCGCCCGAGCTCAGTCAAAAGGCTGATGTGATTCGGGCCTTCAATGTTCTTAGGCAGTATGACGAGTCTGAGGTTCGGGCCGCTTGGCAGTTGATGGCGTCTCGGCTCAGCACTATCGGTCGCCTGGTAGAAGGCACCTGCGATGAGATCGGGAGGCTGGCATCATGGGTGACTTTGGATTCCAACGGCCCGCTGACTTTCACTATTTCCTTGCGCCTGCAAGGCCTTGAATTGCCCAGCAAGGTTGCCGAACGCTTGCCTAAAGCTTTGATTCACCACAACCTTCCGGGTGAAAAAATTCATGACTTCTTACAAGCGCTTGATCGAGCTTGGCTAATAAATGCAGGCCTGAGCGCGTTTAGCCCAGCACAGCGCTGGCTGGCAACCTGCCAAACCCTCGAAACTCAAGGGTGGCAAATACACACCGATAAAAAGCGTCGTCGCCTTGGTGAGCTGACCATCGATTGGTCAGCAGTAGCACCAGAGGGTTACTAAACCTCGGGCAGCTCTGCCCGAGCGGCATCCTCTGCCATTCCACTGGCACAGAGCAAGTCAATCAGCAGCGGCCTAAGCAGCAGGAGAACACTTGCCTCTCGAAGCTGATCGGCAATACCAAAGCGCTTTGGATCAAGCTGGTGAATGATTTCGAGGAACATCTTTTGCGCGTCCTCGAGAGCGTCTGGCCCCTCAAGACCTTTAGCCAATACCGCGGTTGCGGCTGAGATCTGCTCGAATAGGTCGGATAGGTAAGGCCGCGGGACTCCATCTCGAATCAAAAAGTCAACGCGGCGAACAACAACGCGCAAATTTCGAGTCGCTAAATCCATGCCACGCATTAGGCGCATCTGATCTGAGAGTTCGCCGCGATGCTTGCGCAGCAATGGTGAAATTCGAGAAATCGAGACCGCGCTATCGAGGCTCATGCGCCAGTTATCGACCAGTGGCTGCGATCGGCGAACCCTAACCAACGCGGCATCGACGACCTTGACATCGACATTCTTAACCGCCGCGGCGAGCGCGTCCACTGCGTCAAGGAAAACTGCAAAAAGTTTGCCCGCATCCTTAGACGCCATGCCGATTGGGTCTCTCGGAATGAAGGCCGTGAAAACTAATGCGGTGACACCACCCAAAAGACCATCGAGGCTGCGAACAAAGGCGCCCCCGTCGGGATCCGGCATGATTTGAACCAGCATCGCCTGGATTCCAACGGTCAACGAAAAAGCTGCTGTGCCTGAAAGGAACCGAGCCGACACTAGGGCTACAAAAAGCACGATTGCCATTTGCCAGGCGCCCTTACCCAGAGTCAAAACGAAGACCTCGCTAAGGGCAATTCCTACGACCATTCCCAATGCGGTCTCAAAAACTCGTCTTAGTCGGGCATCTCGCGTAAAACCTAAGGCTGCGATGCTTACAGTGACCGCAAAAATCGGATTCTGGTGGCCGAGAACAAAATATGCGAACAGGTAGGCCGTAGTTGCCGCGGCAACTATCTGGGTAATTGGCGGTAGCGATTCGAGTACCCGCTGGACTGCCGTGCGAAGGGTCCAATTGATTTTGGGCGCCCTGATAGTCATTAGTGTTTGCCACCCATTAGCAGGTTGCGCTTAGGCAAATTCGCGGCCTTGCCGGCCGATGCCGGAACAATTACCTCTTGGCTGGCAGAGATTGGCCCGGTTGATGAACGCACGATCAAAGCGGCATCTTCAGGGACAGAGCGGCTCAGGATTGCCAGAGCAATTGGCCCCATTTCATAGTGATTTACCGCGATGGTAATTTTGCCGCGCGCCGATTCTGCATCGCCAATAAAGACTTCATCGCCTGATTCTGGAAGAGCGTGCCCTGACCCATCGAGGTGCAAAAACGCTAGGCGTCGAGGCGGGTGGCCGAGGTTATGCACTTTGGCCACGGTTTCTTGACCCCGATAACAGCCTTTAGAAAGATGGACAGCCGTTGACATCCAGTCATATTCATGCGGCAAAGACTTTTCATCTACCTCAGTCAACTGGCGCGGGCGGTGAGCCGCTACCCGAAGGGCATCAAACGCCATGGTGCCGGCTTGACCGTATTTCGACAAGGTAGCTTCTAGGTCTTGGACCTCAACCAGGCACTCAAACCATGGCCATTTTGCCGGCCAGGTCAGAGCATACCGAACGCCACCGGAGACCACACCCGGCCAAGGGTCCTGCCAAGCCAACGGGATGCCGTTTGAAGTGGCAACCCCATCCACGGGACTAACCATGTGGCCAACCAGTGCGTAATCTTCACTTCTATCTGCAATAACAACCTGCATGCGGAAGACCATTTTGTTCAGCCAGCTCAGCAACGGCTCGCGAGATTCTGCCTCGACAATCAGCCACGAGGTTTGGCCGTCATCGATGAAATGGATTACGTGCTCGATGTGCCCATGTGGGTCCAGCAGCAATGCCTCGGCCGATTGGCCCGGTTCGAGATTCTTCAGGTTTTGGCTTAGCAAGCTGTGCAGCCAAGTCAGCCGATCTGGCCCAGACACAGAAATGACTCCGCGTGGACCAAGGAAGGTTGCCGCTTTACCATCAGCAAGCTCGCGCTGCTCAATCATCGGATTCGAAAAATGAAAAGCAGCTGGAATCAAAATTTAACCTACGCGTTCAAGGCGTGCCGAGGCGTGTGGCTTGAGGTCGGCACCTGGCAAAGCAATCTCCCACACCCAAAGCAAGGCGTTTTCGACTAGGCCGTAAAGACGGGTTGAGTGACGGTAAGTCTTTGAGCCTTCAAATGCGATTCCGCTTGCCGAGGCTAGGTCGACTCGAGCGCCTTTGATTTTTCCGTTGTAGAGCTCGGCAGCGCCGCCTGGGTGAAGCATTGACACCTGGATGTCGAAGCCTCCCTCTTTGTTTCGAAGCTTCTCGAGGTCCTCGTGAGTTTTTAGTGATTTGTCACCGGTTCCGACCATCAAGCCAGGACCGTGATCGGCACTTTCGGACGGGCGTGCCATGCGCCAATAGCCAATTTCGCTGGGCAAAATTGTGCCCGATTCATCGATAAGTTCAGCCGACGATACGTAGGTCATGGCATTGGAGCCATCGTGGGCAAACTCCACGCGCTGCTTGAATTCGTATTCAACCGGGGTCTCGTCAGACTCGTTTAGCTTGTAGCTAATTACGCCGGTACCCTCCCACTTGCCCACCAAAAAGGCAAATGGTGTGAGCTCCAGCGGAAGACCCTCTGGAAGAACGAACAACTACTTTTGCCCCTTGAACAGCTTGTACAGCACAAGTGCAGACACGCCAGCAATGGCAAGTGAGGCCAAAACAAGGAGGCCCGTGAAGAAGATTTCTAGAGCAAGAATCATAATAAAAGTCTAACCCCTGACTGCTAAGTACAGGGTTGCCGCCGCAAGAATCAGATAACTTCCGCCGCCAACGTAAACCAACCTTCGCACGAAGCCTTCAGCTTGAGCCCGGAACAATTGAACCAGCGATACAGTCGCAATCGATCCCGCCAATATGGCCCCAAAGCGCGCCTCAATCTGATTGTTGTCGAGCTGCGGCTGCAGCAGTGAAATCACTGTCAGGCCGGCAACGGCAAGCCAGATGAGCAGAATTTCAGTCCAGTTAGATTTCACAAAACAATCATGCCCTATTCACTTGCAAGTAAAGGTCTAGACTTGGGGTTGGGAAATGGAGAGAGACATGGCTCAAATCTTGGTTTTGTCGGCGTCAGCCGAATCCGAGATTTTGCCTGCCCTTGGGTTTCTAAGTCATCGAGTTCGCCAAATTGCGGCTGAGCCAGCAAACCTAGTTAACGCTCCCGGCCACGACCTAATTTTTCTCGACGCTCGCCGCGACCTTGCCAGCGCAAAGTCTCTCTCAAAAATCTTGCAAACCACCGGGATCAGCGCTCCACTTATTTTGGTAGTTACCGAAGGTGGCCTTGCAGCGGTGACCGCTGAGTGGGCCGCGACCGACATCATTCTTGAGAGCGCCGGCCCAGGCGAAATCGATGCCCGAATTCGACTTGCAATTGGCCGCCAGACCCAGACCGAAAAGGTTGACAAGATCCATGCCTCTGGTGTGGTCATCGATGAGGGCAACTACTCGGCCAAGGTTCACGGTCGACCATTGGACCTTACTTATAAAGAATTTGAATTGCTGCGCTTTTTGGCTCAGCACCCGGGCCGCGTTTTTACCCGTGAACAATTGCTGAGCGAAGTTTGGGGTTACGACTACTTTGGTGGTACCCGAACCGTGGATGTTCACATTCGGCGCCTGCGCGCCAAACTCGGAGATCTTGAGGCGCTCATCGGAACCGTTCGAAATGTTGGTTACCGATTCAATTTGCCTGAAGACTCGGACGCAATGTCTTCAAGCATTCGTTAACTCTCTCTTTACCCAACCGTGGCAGGATAAAGAGTATGTCTTCTGAAGAAACCATGGCCATTGCTGTTCCTGACCTAGGCACCGAACTGCGTGCGGACCGCTTTTTAGACCGCGAGCTGAGCTGGCTGGCATTTAACCAGCGCGTGCTGGAACTTGCCGAAGACCCAAACCTGCACCTGCTTGAGCGGGTTAACTTTCTGGCAATTTTTGCCTCTAACCTCGATGAATTCTTCATGGTTCGAGTTGCCGGCCTAAAGCGAAGAATTGCAACTGGGCTTGCTGTGACCTCTAGCTCAGGGCTTTCTCCTCAGGATGTACTGAGTGAAATTAGCCGCGAGGCACACCTGCTGCAAAGCCGCCACGCAAGCCTATTTATCGACACCATCAAGCCAGCCATGCGCGAAAAGGGCATCCGGATTGTCCGCTGGGCTGCCCTCGATGAGGCTGAAAAATCTTCACTCCACGATTATTTCCAGAACCAGATTTTTCCGGTGCTGACCCCGCTTGCCGTTGACCCAGCCCACCCATTCCCTTACATTTCTGGTCTTTCGCTGAACCTAGCGGTCGTAGTACGCAACCCTGACAACGGCAAGGAGCACTTTGCCCGCGTGAAGGTCCCGCCGCTACTTCCACGCTTTGTGCGCATCCCGGGCAACACCGGTGTCACCGATGCACGATTTGTGCCGCTCGAGGACATCATCGGTGAATTTATGGGTCTGCTTTTTCCGGGTATGGATGTTCTTCAGCAGCACACCTTTAGGGTTACTCGAAATGAAGACCTTGAGGTTGACGAGGACGAGGGCGAGAACCTATTGGTTGCCCTTGAGAAAGAACTTTTGCGCCGCCGCTTTGGCCCACCGGTTCGACTCGAGGTGGCCAACGACATCAACCCTCAGGTTCTCGAGCTACTGATTCGCGAACTTGATATCTCAGATGAAGATGTTTACCACCTACCGTCTCCGCTTGACCTGACCGGTCTTTTTGAGATTGCATCGCTGAAGCGAGCCGACCTGCACTACCCACCTCACCCGGTGATCACCAACCGGTTCTTGCAGCCGGTTGAGGACAAAGATGTAAGTATTTTTGCGGCTATGCGCCAGCGGGATATTTTGGTTCACCACCCATACGAGTCGTTCTCAACCTCGGTCCAAGCTTTCGTCGAGCAGGCAGCAGCCGACCCTAAGGTGCTAGCTATCAAGCAAACCCTTTACCGCACCTCGGGTGACTCACCAATTGTTGACGCGTTGATTGATGCAGCAGAAGCCGGTAAGCAGGTCTTGGCGCTAGTCGAGATCAAGGCCAGATTTGATGAGCAAAACAACATTGCCTGGGCACGCAAACTAGAGCAAGCCGGTGTTCACGTGGTTTATGGAATCGTTGGCCTCAAGACCCACTGCAAGCTTGCACTGGTGATTCGCCAAGAAGGCAACCAGCTCAAGCGCTACTGCCACGTTGGCACCGGAAACTACAACCCAAAAACCGCCCGTTTTTACGAGGACTACGGTCTATTCACCTCGCGGGATTCAGTCGGCGAAGACCTCACCAAGTTGTTCAACCAACTTTCCGGCTATGCACCTGACTCACAGTTCAAGTCGCTTTTGGTTTCTCCGAACGGTGTGCGTCAGGGTCTGCTCGAGCGCATCCAACGTGAGATTGATTTCAAGGCGGCTGGGCACGATGCTCGCATCCGAGTCAAGGTCAACTCTTTGGTGGACGAAGAAATTATCGATGCGCTATACAAAGCCTCGAATGCCGGCGTAAAGGTTGAGGTTCTGGTGCGTGGAATGTGTGCCTTGCGACCAGGCGTACCAGGCCTCAGCGAAAACATCACCGTTAGATCTGTGCTGGGCCGATACCTTGAGCACTCGCGTATTTTTGGTTTCAATGGCGGGGGCGACCCAGCATTGTTCATCGGATCAGCCGACATGATGCACCGAAACCTTGACCGCCGCGTCGAGGCCTTGGTACGAATTTCTCAGCCTGACCACATCAAAGAGCTCAACAGCTTCTTTGATTTGGCGATGGATGACAACTCGGCATCTTGGCACCTTGGCGCCAACGGCAAATGGTCCCGCCACCAGTACACCCTCGAGGGCACTCCACTCACCGATGTTCAGGACCACATCATGGCGGATGTCTATTCAAAGCGAAAGTCGCGCGTCTAGTGACGATTTTTGCAGCAGGCGCCGTTCTTTGGCGTGAGGTAGAGGGCAAACTTTCGGTCGCAGTGATTCACAGGTCACGCCACAATGACTGGAGCTGGCCAAAAGGCAAAGTTGACCCAGGCGAGTCACTGCTTGAAACCGCAGTTCGCGAGATCAAAGAAGAGACCGGCCTTAGCGTGAAACTCGGTCAACATCTAAAAGTTGTTAACTACACCGTTCCATCTGGCGCGCCAAAAGAAGTCCATTATTGGGCAGCAAGGGTAACGGATTCTGCCCTGGCCAAATCAACCTTTGAGCCGTCTGAAGAGGTTGCCAAGGTTGACTGGATGCCACCGAGCGAAGTCATGAGCTTACTGACCTACCAGTTTGACCGAGACGTGCTTGAAGTATTTCTAAAACAGCACGAAGCTGGCCTTTTGCACACCAAACCAATTCTGGTTTTACGCCACGCAAAGGCAACGCTGCGCACCGATTGGTACGGTGGCAAACCTAAGGACGACGGTAGTCGCCCTCTGCTGCCGGCAGGTTCGGAGCAAGCCGAAAAACTAATCCCGGCTCTGGCAGCTTTTGGAATCAAGCGCGTTATCACCAGCCCTTGGCTGCGTTGTGTGAGCACTGTCGCGCCATATGCAAACGCGCGAAACCTGAAAATTATTGAACGTTCTCAGCTGAGCGAATTAGGCAATAAAAAGGGCCCAAAGCGGACTCAAAATGTGGTCCACGACATTATCGAAGATGGCCGACCGAGCATTATTTGCTCACATCGCCCAGCCCTGCCAACCATTTTGAATACTCTTGCAGAGTTTGCCGACGAAAAGTTGTCCAAGCGCATTCTGAACGCTCGCGACCTCAAACCGGCCGAATTTGTTGTAATTCATATGACTAAATTGGTGCCCGGAAAAAAGCGCAAGGTGGTCTCGGTTGAGCGTTACACCGCCCAGCCGCCGGTGGACTCAACCATCGAATCGGCCGTCGCTTAGACTGTCACGATGAAGAAAACCTCATGGGCAGCACTTGCCCTTATTAGTGTTGCCGTTTCATGGGGTGCCGCATTTGTGCTGATGAAAGACGCCATTGCCGATCAGCCTTTTTATGATTTTCTAGCGATCAGATTTACCATCGCGGCGGCAGTCCTGATTGTTTTCAAGCCAAAGGTTTTGCTGGCTTTTGACAAGACCACTGTTAAACACGGAGTGCTGCTCGGTGCCCTCCTTGCCGTTGCCTACTTCACCCAAACCATCGGTCTTGAGCTGGCATCAGCTGCCATCACCGGCTTTATCACCGGGCTTTACGTGGTTTTGGTGCCAATTTTTGGTTGGTTACTTTACCGCTCTAAGGTCAACAAGCGCCTGGTTTGGGGCGTGATTCTTGCCACCGGCGCACTTGCGCTCATCTCAATCAACGGGTTCTCCATCGGTGTTGGCGAACTATGGGTAATGCTGTGTGCCGCCCTATTTGCCGCGCACATTATTGGCCTTAGCAAACTCAGCCCAGGCAAGGACGTGTACGCCTTGACCGTACTTCAGCTTCTAACGGTTGCCGCCATGAGTTGGGTTGGTGCCCTGGCCACAGATGGCTATCAGGCTCCGGTTGACGGTGCCGGCTGGTTTGCCGTGCTGTTCACTGCGATTTTCGCCACCGCGCTGGCCTTCTTGGTTCAAACTTGGGCGCAATCGATTATGGACGCCTCACGCGTTGCAATTCTGCTGACCGGAGAGGTGGCATGGACCGCAATTATCGCGGTTGCAGTAGGTCAAGAAGAGCTTGGGCTCAAGACTCTCATCGGTGGAGCGCTGATGACCGCCGCGATGCTAATTGTTGAATGGCCTTCAAAGAACAAGGATGAGCCGGAGGTTCTGCTCGAACCTCTTGTGCACTAGTCGCTGGATTACCCGAAGCGCCCTGAGATGTAGTCCTCGGTCATTTTCTCGCTAGGGTTACTGAAGATCACCTCGGTCTTGTCGAACTCAATCAACTTGCCCGGTGCCCCAGTGGCCGCGATGTTGAAGAAGGCAGTTTTGTCTGAAATGCGGCTGGCCTGCTGCATGTTGTGAGTCACAATCACAATCGTGTAGCTGTCTTTTAGCTCAAGAACGAGGTCTTCGATGGCCTGCGTAGAAATTGGGTCAAGGGCTGAAGTCGGCTCATCCATCAAGAGAACCTGTGGTTCAACCGCAATTGCGCGGGCGATGCAAAGGCGCTGCTGCTGGCCACCTGATAGTCCGGCACCAGGTCGGTCCAGACGGTCCTTTACTTCGTTCCACAAGTTAGCGCTGCGCAGTGATTTTTCGACAAGTTCTTCGGCAGCTGACTTTGACTGTTTCTCGTTGTTCAATTTAAATCCGGCGAGAACGTTGTCACGAATCGACATGGTTGGGAACGGGTTCGGGCGCTGGAAGACCATGCCTACTTCACGTCGAACCAAAACTGGGTCCACGCCGGCTCCATAGAGGTCCTTACCGTCAATTAGAACTTGACCCTTGGCTGAAGCACCCGGAATTACCTCATGCATGCGGTTTAGAGTCCGGAGCAAAGTTGACTTTCCGCAGCCAGATGGACCGATGAACGCGGTCACACTCTTTGGTTCAATATCAAGATTCACGCCTTCAACAGCAAGAAAGCTGCCGTAGTAGACGTTGAGGTCTTTGATTTCGATTCTCTTGGCCATTTGATTCCCTATCGAGATAGCTTGCGGTTGAAATAAGCGGAAAGCGCCCGGGCCCCAAGGTTTAGGGCAAGCACCAAAACAATCAAAACTAGGGCTCCGGCCCAAGCACGATCAATGTACGCCTGGGCATCGGCACCCTGGCTTGAGTAAGACGAGTAAACAAACACAGGCAGAGTCATCATTCGTTCGTAGAACGGGTTGTAGTTCATGCTCTGGGTAAAACCGGCAACGATTAGCAGGGGCGCTGTTTCACCGATTACGCGCGAGATGGCAATCATGATTCCGGTGATGATTCCGGCAGACGAGCTAGGCAACACGACCTTCATGACGGTTAGCCACTTCGGAACACCTAGTGCGTAGGAAGCCTCGCGAAGTTCGTTAGGGACCAGTTTCAGCATTTCTTCAGCAGACCTGATTACCACTGGAGTCATCAGCAAGCTAAGTGCAACTGCTCCGGCAAAGCCCATTCGTACACCAGGGCCAAACGCGATCGCAAATAGGGCAAACGCAAATAGGCCGGCAACAATCGACGGAATACCAGTCATTACGTCAACGAATACAGTGACAGCACGGGCCAGGCGGCCCCGCCCATATTCAACCAAGTAAATTGCGGTGAGCAAACCGATCGGAACCGAAATGAGCGTTGCCAGCAACGTGATTTCGACCGTACCAATGATGGCGTGCAGCGCACCTCCACCAGCACCCACAACATTGCGCATCGAGAGTGTGAAGAAATCTAGGTCGAAGCGCGCAGCCCCTTGAGAGACCGCGGTAAATAGCAGCGAGATGAGAGGAAGGATGGCGACACCAAAAGCCGCGAAGATGGCAACCGTGGCAAGACGGTTCTTCAGGTGGCGACGCTTTGCAAGGGTCAAGAATCGCATTAGTTTGCTCCTGAGAACTCGCGGCGACGATTAACAATGGCTCTGGCTGACATGTTTACCACCAAGGTGATAGCAAACAGGACTAGGCCAGAAGCAATTAGTAGGTTCACACCCAGGCCGCTTGCCTCTGGAAAGTTCAGGGCAATATTTGCCGCGATGGTATTTGAGTTGGTTGAGGTAAGCAGGGCAAATGAAATAACGGCAGCCGGTGAGAGAACCATTGCCACCGCCATGGTTTCACCGAGTGCTCGACCTAGGCCAAGCATTGCTGCCGAAATCAAACCTGGGCGCCCAAATGGCAAAACGGCCATCCGGATCATCTCCCATTTGGTTGCACCCAAAGCCAGTGCTGCCTCTTCGTGCAGTTTTGGGGTCTGGAGGAATATCTCTCGAGCCATGGCACTCATAATCGGCAAAATCATGATGGCAAGCACAATTGACACCGTAAGAATTGTTCGGCCGGTACCGGACACCTGGCCGGTAAAAATAGGCAAGAATCCTAGATTTTCGTTGAGCCAAACATAGGCCGGCTGAACTGCTGGAGCCAAAACTTGAATACCCCAGAGCCCAAAGACCACCGATGGAATAGCGGCCAAAAGGTCGATTACGTAACCGAGGCTTTGGGCCAGTTTTCTTGGCGCATAGTGAGAGATAAATAGGCCGATGCCGATGGCGAGTGGAGTTGCAATTGCCAAAGCAATTAGAGCGGAGAAAATAGTTCCGAATACGAATGGCACCACGTAGGCCAAGAAGCCATTTTCGGCGTTTGGGAGATCTGCCGGGTTAGCAATCAGTGCAGGCCATGCCTGAACCATCAAAAATATTGCTACCGCAGCCAGCGCTGCAAGGATCACAGAACCTGACCAGATGGTTAGACCGCTGAATATACGGTCTGCCAAACGGATTTTGGTCTTCATCTCACTCCTGTTTACCTGAATCACGAAGCTGAAATCGGTGGAAATTAACCTGTAAAACAAAGGTGCCTGCTTAAGACTACGCCCCAAGCAGGCACCCCCGCACTACTTACTTGATTGCTGAAACTACAGCGGTAACCTTTGCGGTTAGAGCGGCACTCAGTGGTGCTGAGCCAGCTGAGGCTGCAGCGTGTGCCTGGCCCTCGGTGCTAACTAGGTATGAGGCGTAAGCCTTTACCAATGCACCCACGGTTGGGTCTGCGTACTCGTTGCAACCGATTAGGTAGCTAACTAGAACTAGCGGGTAAGCGCCTGCTGCAGTAGTTGCACGGTCAATCTTGATTGCAAGGTCAGTTGCATCGCGGCCCTCAACTGCAGGTGACGCATCAACAATTGCTGCAGCTGACTCGTTGCTTAGCGCTACAAATTCTTCGCCAACCTTTAGCTTGGCGATTGAAAGCGAGCCAGCCTTTGAAGCGTCTGCGTAACCGATGGTGTTGGTTCCGTTAGTTACAGCATCAACAACACCCGAGGTACCCTTGGCACCCTCACCTGACTGGTAAGGGAATACGTCGCTAACTTCGCCATCCCAGATTGACTCTGCGGTCTTGCTTAGGTAGTCAGAGAAGTTTTTGGTGGTACCTGAATCATCTGAACGGTGAACCGCAGTGATGTTAGCTGCCGGCAGGTTTGCCTCTGGGTTGAGAGCAACGATTGCTGCGTCGTTCCACTTGGTGATGTCGCCCTTGAAGATTCCAGCAATTGTTGCTGCATCAAGGTTCAAGTCAGTCACGCCCTCAACGTTGAAGATAACGGCGATAGGAGAAATGTAAACCGGAACCTCGAAAGGAGTGGTTCCAGGAGCACAGGCAGCAAAGGTTAGAGCCAATTCTTCGTCTTTTAGGTAAGAGTCAGAGCCGGCGAAGTTGACTGCACCAGAGATAAATGATTCGCGACCAGCACCTGAACCGGTTGGGTCGTAGTTGATGGTGACTGCGCCGTTGGCAGTCTGGAAAGCCGCAATCCAGGCTTCCTGAGCACTACCCATTGCAGATGAACCAGCACCATTTAGGGTGCCGCTTAGAGAGTCACCGTTGGTTGCGCCTTCATTTGCGGCACAGCCGGTGAGAGCAATAGTTCCAGCGATTGCAAGGCCTGCAATCTTCAGTGCTGATTTCTTGATCATTTAGTGTGTATTCCCTTTCATGTGAGTACATGAATAGGGTAAAAAGCCAAGGTTAATTGAGGCAGTTTGTTTGGTTAACAAAAGGTGTACAAATCATTCATTTTTCAAATTGCGTCTGATTCGACCCAGTCGAGGGTCTTAGTGACAGCTTTCTGCCAGTCACGGTAGTACTTTTCCACTTGGGCAGATGGCATCGTCGGGTTCCAACGCCGATCTTCGTGCCAGTTTGCTCGAAGCTCTGCTAGCCCGGACCAGAAACCAACGGCCAATCCCGCAACGTAGGCAGCACCCAGGGCCGTGGTTTCGGTGACTACCGGGCGGACCACCGGAACGCCAAGAATGTCAGCCTGAAATTGCATCAGGGTTTCATTTGCCGTCATACCGCCGTCAACCTTTAGCTGGGTTAGCTTGACCCCAGCATCGGCATTGACGGCATCTAGAACATCGCGAGTTTGGTACGCGGCCGCTTCAAGTGCGGCCCGAGCAATGTGTCCACGATTGACGAATCTCGTCAGACCGACCAGCGCCCCGCGAGCATCCGAGCGCCAATAAGGCGCGAACAGGCCCGAGAATGCCGGAACAAAATAGGCACCGCCGTTATCAGGCACGGTTTTTGCTAGTTCCTCAACCTCAGCAGAAGAGGCAAAAAGACCAAGGTTGTCTCTGAGCCACTGGATCAGCGATCCGGTTACCGCGATTGAGCCCTCTAGAGCGTAGTGCGCTGGGGCATCACCCAACTTGAAGCCAACCGTGGTGAGCAGCCCATTCTTGCTCTGTACGATTTGCTCGCCGGTTTGAAACATCAAAAAGTTGCCGGTTCCGTAGGTGTTCTTTGACTCCCCTGCGTCAAAAGCTGCCTGCCCAAACGTTGCAGCCTGCTGATCGCCAAGAATGCCGGCGATCGGAACGCCGGCCAATTCCGATTCGCTAGCTACGGCACCGTAAATTTCTGATGAGCTCACAATGCGCGGAAGCATTGAGATCGGGATGCCGAATTCTTGGAGCAGGTCAGCGCGCCAACTCAAGGTTTGGAGATCCATCAACAGAGTGCGCGATGCGTTGGTAACGTCGGTCAGGTGCAGGCCGCCATCTAGGCCACCGGTTAGATTCCAAAGCAACCAACTGTCCATGGTTCCAAAACGCAGCTGGCCAGCGTCAGCCTTTTCTCTAGCGCCCGGTACATTTTCTAGAATCCAGATAATTTTGGTAGCCGAAAAATAGGTGGCTAGCGGTAATCCGAGGCTTGATTTGTATCGGTCTACCCCCGATTCGCCAGCTAGCCGATCGACGATGTCCTGGGTGCGGGTGTCTTGCCAAACAATAGCGTTGTAGATGGGCTCGCCAGTCGTGGCATCCCAGACCATTGCTGTCTCACGCTGATTCGTGATGCCGACCGCTGCGATATCCGCAGCACCAAGGCCCGCCTCGCGCAAAGCTCCAGAGATCACATATTGGGTGTTGGCCCAAATCTCATCTGGATTATGCTCCACCCAACCTGGTTGCGGAAAAATCTGCTCGTGCTCTTTTTGACTCGAAGCAACCTTTTCGCCGTCGTGATTGAAGATTATTGCCCTCGTGCTGGTGGTGCCTTGGTCTACAGCCAAAACAAAATTTCTCATGACAGGCTCCGCTGAGCCTTGGCTATTTCTGCCTGCGTGCGCGGCTCAGACCATCCAAGTAATTGCTGCATCTCAGTAGCAACCTCAGCAATTACCGCATCGGTGGCCTCACCGGTAAAAGCAAGGCTGGTTCGGCGCATCAAGATGTCGACTAGGCGCACGGCCATTTCTTTTTCAACGATGTACCGCAACTCACCGGTCGAAAGTTTGTCGGTGGACTTGAAGGGGGAGTCGCCAATAGCGCTCAAAAACTCGATTACCTCTGCCGCTCGCATGCCATAGCGCTCCAGCAAGAGCAACGCCCGGTCTTGGCCAACCAAGGTGGCGTGCTCGGCAAGCCATACATCACGGGCCTTGTCATTTTTAGGGAAATCCTTGGCTCCACCAATGGCCAAATTCTTGGTCGAAATTCGGCGATCAAGCCCGAGTGCAGCCAGTGCCTCCTTGGCCAGGTGCTCAGCCAGGGCCCTGAAAGTTGTCCATTTGCCGCCGACCAGACTCAATAATGGTGTCTCAGTGCCAGGCAGGACGCCCTCCACGATTCGGTAATCGCGTGAGACAAACCCCGGAGCAGTGTCTTCGTGGCGAGGTAGCGGGCGGACGCCCGAATACTTATAAACAATCTGGCTGCGATGAACCCGAATGTTCGGAAATACCTCACCAATTAAGCCAAAGAAATAGTCAATTTCTTCTTCGGTGCAAACGGCCGGTTCGTTGATGTCAGCCTCTAGATCACTGGTTCCAACCAGCACCCGACCCTTTAGCGGGTAAATCAAAACAATGCGGCCATCGGCATTTTCGAAGAACATCTCGCGGCCATCGCAAGCTGCCAGCAATTCTGGGTGGTCAAGCACGATGTGGGAGCCTTTGGTTCCGCCCATAAACTGCGAAGCCTCACCCAGCGCTTGGTTTGTCAGGTCCGTCCACGGACCCGAGGCGTTGATGACCAAATCGGCAGAAAACTCAAAACTAGTTCCGGTTTCACGGTCCTTGAGCACGACTCGATTGGCAGAGACACCAACCGCCTCAACGTAATTGGCAGCTCGGGCATGGGCACCCTCACCCAAGCCATCAAGCAAAACATCAAGGGCTAGGCGCTCAGGTTCGTGAACCGAAGCATCAAAGTAAGTAGCAGTGTATTTGACTGTTGGGTCTAGCGCGGGCAACTCTTGCAATGACTTTTTGCGACCGAGGAATCTATGCGGTGGGACGGTGCCACCGCCGCTTGAAAACGAGTCGTAAATGCTCAGCCCGAGCTTAATCAGGAGAGCACCGCGCTGGGTTGGTTTGCTCTGCTTGTGAGTCAAAAACCGCATCGGCGCTGCAAGAATGCCCGAAAATGTGGTGAAGATTGGAATCGTAGTCTGCAGTGGCTTGACATAGTGCGGTGCGATCTTGAGCAGTCCATTCCGCTCGGTTACCGACTCGCGAACCAGTCGGAACTCGCCATTTTCGAGGTACCGAATACCGCCGTGGATCATGTGCGAACTAGCTGCTGATGCCCCTGAGGCAAAGTCATTGCGCTCGACAAGGGCTACCTTGACGCCCTGCAAGCTGAGGTCTCTAAAGGTTGCCAAACCGTTGATGCCACCACCGATGATTAGCACTTGGGCGTGGTTGTCTGCCATCAGAGCGGAAACGTTTGGTCGCATAGTGCTATTCAACCCTAAAAACTTGAACCCAGACCGATTGCGGCTTGTTAGACTTGTAGACGTTGTCATTCGTGACGCACATGGGCCTCTAGCTCAGTTGGTTAGAGCAACGGACTTTTAATCCGTGGGTCGTCGGTTCGATCCCGACGGGGCCTACCAAACAAAAATGCACCTCCATTAAAGGGGGTGCATTTTCGTTTGGTGGTCGTCGACGAATGCGCCGACCGGTCGCCATTTCATTTAGTAATTAGGACGAAAGACTGCTGACCTCTAGTTGGCCAGGGTGAATAGCTGGGCCGCGATGTCAGCTGTCACATCGTTGCCCTTTGCTGGTACAGCCTCGGCGATTACAAATTTTGAGATCAAAATGTATCTTGAAGCCTGGCCAAGTGCCTCAACAAAATCAGAAATTTCCGCCTGCGTGCCGGAAACAGAAACTGACAGCTCCGAAACAAAGAATGAACCAGAAGGCAGCTTGGCTACAGCCTGATCGAATTCCGCAGTTGCTACCGACTGAGTCGGCGCGACGTACTGCTGAGGAGCAGAAACACTTAAATTCTGTACTGCCACCGAATTCTCGCTAGCTACGCCATCGAGTTCGGCCATTACTTCAACGATGTGAAGTTGATTGGGAACCAGAAGTCTTTGCTTGGTGACAGAAATTAGTAGGTTCACTTTGTCAGCGGCATTTTCCTTGAGAGTTTCCAAAAATTGCCGATGGTTCACATTTTCATCCCGCACTGTCTCGCTGGCGGAATCGAGGGATCGCACCTGCACAAGCGTTGGCATTATTCCCAGAAAAATAGTGGCCAAAACAACGACAACCATCAGGGCACCCGCACCAATAGTCCAAGAGTTTTTAGATTTCACGATCACCCTCCATTCACTTGGGAAGCCTGTGACAGAGCCTCAACCCCAAGGCTAATTGTCAGTGTGGCTTCAAACCCGTTGGATTTTTGATTCAGTTCCGTTACGAGCGCATTTGAATAGCCTGGCCACTGCCGGGCATCGAGCAAAAAGTACTCCATTCCCGCAAAAGTAGGAGTAAACATCGAAACCTTTGCGGTTACGATGATGGGCTTACCTGTAAGTGGCTCCACCACAGTCGGCGATTCAGTCGATGAAGGTGCCGAAAGATTAAGACTCAAGATTCTGCCACCGTCAGGCACGGCGTCATGTATGTGGCCGATTAAGTGAGACCAGTCGACGTGGGCTGCTTTCGCAACGGTGACGGCCGAATTCAGAAGACGGGACTCATCGATTAGCAGGACTATGTCGGAGTATTGAGCCTGCTCGGTAAGGATTTCAGTCGTCTCATCTCTGGCAGTGAAAAGGTTGGCTTCACTCGTAAATTTGAGCGACTGAACGCCTGCGTAGCCAAGCCCACAAGCCACTAGGACTAAGAGGCTAACCAGGGCCAGGCGATGACGGGCCTGCCTTGCCTCATGGAGCGCCTTGATTCTTGGAGGCAGAAAATTTGCTCGCGGTGTTTGACCGACACGAGGCATTCTGGAGAGCTTGTTTGCCATTAGTGACTGCCTCCGATCGCTAAACCAATTGCGAGGGCAAAACGACGAATTTTCTCGTCTGAAGCCCCGAGTTTTGACGATGTTTTAATCTGGTGGACATCGCCATCGATGATGACAGGCAGGTCCACGACTTTAGCTAGGGCATCAGCGAGGCCGGTCAATTTTGCGCCACCACCGGATAAAATCAACTGCCCGACTTTGCGGCCGCTTTCATCGTGCGATTGTTCGAAGTAGTCGAGTGTGTTTTTAATACCAGCAACAAAGTCGCCGATTACTCGTTCAATGCTCGTCAGGGCCTCGACTTCATCCTTATTCTTTGAATCAAATTTGACTTTGGTCTTCAAAGAGTGCGCTTCGGCCTCGGACAGTTTCAAATCAATCATGAGGGCGTGATCTACGTCGAGCCCACCAACCGGGATTACTCGGACAAATAAAGGAATGCCTCCCTTTGTGATAACCACATTTGTTGCCCCGGCACCGATATCGATTAGAGCTTGCAACTGGTTTTTGTCCTTGGGTATTTTGTGCACTCTCAGGAGGGCGAATGGTACAAAATCAACCGCAATCGGCCTCAACCTTGCTGCCATTAGGCAGTCCACTAACGAATCAACACTGGCACGTTCCGCCGCAACAGCCAACCCGCGAATAGCTGGCCCAGTCTCATCGTGCGTATCTTCGGCCGGATAGAAATCCAGAAATAATTGGTTTGGTTCCACTGGAAGAATGCCTTCCATCATGAAAGGCAAAGATTCACGAATTCTCTGCATACTCATCAATGGAACGGTCAATTCTCGTGCAAAGACATGGAGGCTGCCGGCAGCCACGACCACTTTGCGAGTCTTGAAGCCAGCCTGCTTCCACAAATCGACTAGCAACTTGGTCAAAGCAGCACGATCAACAACCTCGCCGGCTTCAATTACACCCTCGGGCAGCGAGATTTCTACCAGCTTTTCGACCTCGGCCTCGGCACTGGATGCGTGCCGCACTTGGGCAGCTCGTAAAGTTGCAAACCCTACGTCTATACCTACGACTCTATGTGCCACAATTTCATCCCCTTCGAATCAGCCTACGGCACTACTTAACTGAACGCGCAAAAACTCAAGGTAGGAATTCCAGAGTGCGCCCCCAAACCACAGACCCAAAACGGTACCGACAATCATCCAAGGACCGAATGGGATAGCCGTTTTACGCCCCGCTTTGCCGAGCCAAATGAGAACTAGACCAAAGATGCTTGCCAAGGCAAAGGGAAATAGTGCCCCAAGTATGGCCTCGCCCCAGCCGAACCAGGCGAGAATAAACCCCAGAGATCCTGAGAGCTTAAAGTCCCCCATGCCCATAGCACGCGGAAAGAAAAAGACCAACACGCCATACACGGCGAGAAAACTCAGACAGCCAACTGCCCCACGGATTAGTGAATCACTGTCACCTGAAATTAGGGATGCGGCTACAAGACTGGAAAGGCAAACCAGATAAATTGATGTGACTATTGCATCTGGCAACTCCATTGTCTTGACATCGATTGCAGCCAAGGCAATTCCTGCTGAACCAAACCAGAGCATTGCCACCAGAACAAGCACCCCCGCGGCAGCTTGTTCTTCTGAAAACCAAGCCCAGTCGCTAAAAGCCCAATAGGTGACACCACCAAAGTAGGCGGCCGTTACCATTTCTAATGTTGGGTACAGGGTGGAAATAGGTCCTCTACATGTCCTACAGCGACCACCGAGCAACACCCAGGAGAGAAGCGGTACGTTATCAAACCACCGAATTTTCGCTCGACAGCCTGGGCAATGACTACGTTCACGAACTAAATCTGATTGCCCCGAAACGGTTCGAGTAACCACTACCCCAAGAAAAGAACCAATTGCAAGTCCCAGCAAGGTTGCGATCGCAACCAACAGATTCGTCATTCGCCGCTGTCACTTCGGTTGCGTTGTGAAACTAAGGCCCCGAGCTTATAAGTGGCTGGGTAGATTGGCCCGCCGCCGATATTGGTCCCTGGCACACCGATGGGTATGTACTCGAGAACTCTAGTGCCACCGCCGCCAGACATGTCACCAGAGTAAAGCTGGCCCTGCCATTGGGTTCCGTTGTTGATTGCGATTGAGCATGAGGCGTAGACCATGGCAACAACGTGATCTGCAATTACCGAAGGTGTATTTACCTGAAAGTCACCTGCACGCCGAACGCATTGTGGGCCTTCTACAGTAGGCTGCGCATCAGGAATAACGAACCACATCCGATGCGTTGCACCGTCGGCTGACGAAATGTTCACGACATCGAAATTGAAATCATTTCCAATAAATGCAACATCTGTTTTTAGAGCCAGTTCTACATCACCGGCGACAGTGGCACAGCCACGTGCGTCGACAACGGTTGGTGCAGAAAGATTTTTCAACTGTTGATAAAACGGATACAGGACACCCGAAGGCGTTGTACTGCTCGAGTCCCCTAGTCTGCAACCGAGATTTGCAGGCCAATCAAGTTCGGTCTGGAACCCAGTAGCCTGCCAATCGGCAAAATCGTACTCAAAATCGATCCAGTCCGGAACCTCGGGAGCAGGTTTGGGCGTCGGCGCAACTATTCCAGCTGACTCAAATGAAATTGTTCCTGTGACCAACCCCTGAGCCAGCAATTCGCTTGCCGCAGCAGCGTTGCGCAACCGCCCGAACGATAGCGTCCCCCCAATATTTATGTTGCCCGTAACGCGGCCAGTATCCACAAAATTTAGGTTTCCCGGAGTAGTAATCGAACCGCCAACCGTGGAAGCCACAGAAACTGTTGAGCCTGCAGCAATTGTGCTACCCACGCTGCTGCCCTGAACGATGGTTACGGCCCCCGTTGCTTCAATACGACCAATGACCGCCCCGTGAATTGTCGCTGTGCCATTTGCATACAGACTTCCGCCTACGCGCACTGTGCTGTTTGAGAGGGTGACCCCGGCTCCTGAAGAAATTACGTCTCCATCGACACGCGATTGTGTAGTCATTGAGATGGAACCCGATGCTATTGCAGACCCTTTGACCCAACAACTATTCGTTAGCATCGCGCTGCCGGACGGCACTCGAAGGGTCCCCTCGATAACCGTTGGGCCAGTGCAGTCGAAGTCACCCGATCTGATAGCGATATCGCCCCCTTGACCCCCAGGTGAAAGCACCTCGTACGTGTCGAGTTGCCCACCACCAAACAAGTACATCGCGGCTCCTGCGGATGAGGGGCCCGGTCCGGCGCTGCCATAGGAAAAAATGGCCTCAAGAATTTTCGAGTCTCCCGAACCCCGACCAAGGATTCCCTTCGAGTCGGCCCACCCAGTAGAAATTATCCGCACGTACGTAGTTGTGCTCTGTGGGCAGCCACGCACCCAGTTTTCTCCGTCCGTTGACCGCCATACTGTGGCCCGGAAAGTTGGCGTCCCAGATTTTTCGTACGTTCCCGACACGGCTTCACAGCTACCCGACCTATTCAAGCCAGCCACTGCAACTGCGACTCCGCCCTCGGATGCCGCCTGAGATTGGATTTCTGCGCGCGCTATGGTAGAAAACGTGAATGCCGATGTAATGGCGGATGCAATCAGCGCGACAACTATTAACCCGACTGCCATCACACCCACAACGGCGAGAAGCGCAGAACCAGTTGATGCAGGTGCCCTTTTGGGCTTCTTGAAGGTGTTCAGAAACATGGCTCACTCTCCCAAGTGCCGGCAACAGCAGAGACTGTTTTACGAATACTCACTGGCGGTGTGCCCGCCAATTTTGAGTCAAAAAATAAACTCAAACGGGACCCGCTCAGACTAAAAATTCCACTCGTGTTTTTCGCGATAATGCCTTCGCCAAGAACTAACCATTGATCTCGCTCCTCAGCAGTTGGAACTGGAATCGCGGTGGAAGATCGATGAAAAAGTACTCGCCCATCGCCTTGGGACTCGAAATACCAAGCTAAACAAGTCCAAGAAATATTTGCCCCTGCTGTGGCACTCCTTGCAACAACGAACTGGTCGGCGGTGTTGACGCTGTCAAGCCGAACAGCGGTCGCATTTCGAATGCCAGTGTCAACGCTTTTTGCAATTAGCTGCGCTTGTTGCGAGGCACTTGAACCATTTACAACATTTCTTTGGACATTCAGCATCGTGGAGAGCATTCCCGCAAGCATGGTCAGCACAATCAGCGTTAAGGCTGAGTAGAGCAAGACCTCGATCAGGCCAACACCCTTAGTCGATGTAAATTTTGGACAAGCTTTGAGGAACCTCGATAAGCCGGTCATTTTAGTTTGCACTTTGAAGATAGATGAGCGTCGTTGCTCTAACGAGTTCCTGATTTCTATCCAAACGGCTTACCGAAACAGTCAAGGCAACAGTGCCTGGATAGAACGTAGGGCAGGCGGCTAACTCGTCGGCGACGTGCAGTGTTATTCCTCGAGAATCCGTTGTATCAGGAAATGTCGAGGCGAGGAAGGCCACCACGGAATCGCAGGTGGATCCGGCCTGACGAGCTGCATCCAGCCTCGATGAGAGGAGATGAGTTGCCATCGAGAGCACTGCATTATTCGTTGATTGCTGAATTCCGGCTAGAAGCGCTGGGACAAGAGCCAGTGAAAGGGTGGCCAAAACAAACATGGCCACAACAATTTCTACGAGACTGAAACCCTGGTTTGAGACCGTTGACTTTGACTTGACTTTTCTTAGCATCTTCAACCCCCGCCCCGAAAATTTTCAAGTAAGTACCTGTGTGGGGTGTCAGCTATGCAACACCCCACACAGGGAACATTGGTCAGGCTATGGACAAACCCCAGTAGCAACGCCACCGGTAGGCCCAACATGGAAATTGGCACCAGTCGCTGACAATGACTGGATGCAGAAGGTACCTGCCGGTGGAGTTTGATCGATGGTCACGGTAACACCATCCGACTGCACGAACCCGAAGGTTTCTAGATCAGTCGTCGACAATGTGAAGTTGCCAGAGTTAGACACAGAGTACGAAATCATTGCGACCTTGGCGTTGGCCAAGTCTGATTTTGCAGCTGAGTCCTTGGCCTGGTCCTGCTGACCCAGAAAGATTGGGATGGCGATGGCCGAAAGGATTCCGATAATCAAGACCACTACCAAAAGTTCAATGAGCGAGAAGCCCTTCTGGTTTTTGGTCTTGGTCTCAGTAAGGCCCCCAAGGCGTTTGATGAGTTTGTTGTTCATTTTGTACCTCCTATATTTTTGTGGTGCTATCCCCAAACATACTCTTGTCCAGGAAAATCTCGAGTGTCGTCTTTAAGAATTAACTCTTAATCGCTTGCCTCAACGAATCACGTTAAAAATCGTGAAGATTGGCAAGTACAAAGTCACGATCATGCCACCAATCACAATGCCAATAAATGCAATCATCAGCGGCTCGATAAGAGCAGTTAGCTGAGTTGTTGTGGCATGAATTTCTTGATCGTAAAAATCAGCAATCTTGCCTAGCATGACTTCGAGCGAACCGGCGTCTTCACCCACGGAAATCATT
Organism: Rhodoluna limnophila; assembly: GCF_005845365.1. GTDB lineage: Bacteria > Actinomycetota > Actinomycetes > Actinomycetales > Microbacteriaceae > Rhodoluna > Rhodoluna limnophila. Next base: position 1,074,029 of record NZ_CP040509.1, read on the forward strand.
TGCGTGACCATTGGTGGGAACATTTTTTCACTTGCCATAGGCTGTGAAACCGTGGTGCCAAGGCGCACAGATTCTTGTACGCGAGCCAACGAGCCCTCAACTTGCCAATTGCCCGCAGTGCTAGCAACAACACCCAGTGCCTGCATGATTGGAACACCCGCGCCGATCATGCTTGAAAAATTCCTAGTAAATCTAGCAATGGCAATTTTCTTAAAGAGCGGCCCGAACACTGGAATTTTGAGTTTGATTGGATCGATGATTTTGCGGATCCATGGCTTATTTTTGTTTTTCCCCCACCATGCAAAAAATGCAAGACCAACGACCAGCAGGATGGGTGAACCCCAAGCCGCTATTGGCGACAAAGTAACCAGAACTTGGGTTGGCCAAGGAAGCACTCCACCGAGGTCTTTAAACATATTTTCAAAGACCGGCACGATAAAAATTAGCATCGCAATAACGCCAACAACTGCCATTAGAAGGACTGCCACAGGATAGGTCATCGACGAGCGAATTGATGCCCTGAGCCTGGCCTCAGATTCGAAGGTATCTGCGATTGAATTCAATGCTTTGTCAAGGAATCCACCAGTCTCGCCGGCTCGAACCAAACTAGTCATAATTTGCGGAAATATTTCCTGGTGCCGCTCTAGGGCCATGGATAGGGTCATTCCCGATTGAACATCAACACGAACATCGACCAGGGCTCTGGCCAGGCGAGGTTTCTCAGTTTGTGAAGCCAAAATTGAAAGCGCCTTCGTTAACGGTAGACCCGACGACACCATCGTCGACAACTGCCGAGTCGCAACGGCAAGGTCTTTTGGTGAAACCGTCCGATTTAGTTCGGGTAGACGGAACGGATTTCTAACCTCGGTCAAAACGCTGGCTTCGGTGATTTCAACCGGAGTCAAACCCTCAGATCGCAAGAGGTCAAGCACCGTGAGACGAGCATCAGCATCGATTCGGCCATTAACCAACTGCCCTTTATCGTTCCTCGCCTTGTAGGAGAAACTAGTAGTCCTTGCCATCTGCCGCTCCTACCTAGGTTTTTTTCCGTGGGGATTCATCTTCGAGTCCGCCTCTACTGCCAAGAACCCATGACCACGGCCAATTAGCTTCATCAAGGCTTCACGATCATGTGCCACGTCATACGCCGCCTGCAAGGAAATCAGTCTGGACTGCACTCGGTTCGCTAAGTCTTGATCAAGACCCTGCATACCTTCATCCTTGCCGGCCATCATGGTGGTAGGTATTTGGAAAGCTTTGTTTTCTCGAATCATGTTGGCAATAGCTGGATTGACGACAAGAATTTCAGAAGCGGCCACCCTACCCTTACCGCTGATGTGAGGTACCAGGACCTGGCTGACAATGCCCCGCAGTGTTAGGGCAAGTTGAATTCGTATCTGAGCTTGCTGATCCGCAGGAAACACGTCGACAATACGATTGATTGTCTGTGCGGCATCCTGAGTATGAAGGGTGGCGAACACTAGGTGCCCGGTTTCAGCCGCAGTCAAAGCGGCTGAGATAGTCTCGTAGTCTCTCAGTTCACCAATCAAAATCACGTCCGGGTCTTGCCGAAGCACGTGTCGGAGAGCATCCGCAAAACTATGGGTGTCTGAGCCAACTTCGCGTTGGTTCACCATGGCTTTGTCGCTGGAATGAACAAACTCAATGGGGTCTTCGACCGTCATAATGTGCACCGCACGAGAATGATTGATCCGATCAATCATTGCGGCTAGGGTGGTGGACTTTCCGGACCCAGTCGGCCCGGTAACCAAAACCAAACCACGAGGTAGCTCGGTAAAACTTGCCAAGACTTCCGGTACACCCAGCGCTTCTAGGCTCAAAATTTTCTCAGGAATTACACGGATGGCAGCGCCCATGCAGTTCTGCTGGAGGTACAGATTTATCCTGAACCTGATTGCGTTATTGAGCTTGAATGAAAAATCTAACTCCAGATCAGCTTCAAATCGATTGCGTTGCTCCTCGTTGAGAAGGCTCATTAAGTAGGCTTCAACATCCGCTTTGGACCAAACGCCTGCACCCGGCAGATTCATTAGCGCACCGTCAACGCGAATCTTCGGAACAGCATCACAAATTACATGCAAATCGGATGCTCGAAGATTCGGGAGGCTTTCAAGCACACTGAGGATGGCAAGCTCCGGTGCGCTGGTGCGATGTAGATTACTCATAATTAGGCCACCACCCTTAGCACTTCTTCGATGCTGGTTAAACCTTCGGCGACCTTGGCAAATCCGTCATCGCGCAGGGTTGACATTCCTTCGCTAATTGCAAGAGCCTCAATTTCCGAACTTGAAGCACGGTCGAGAATAAGGCGTTCTATACCTTCGGTAATGGGCATGACTTCATGAATAGCCAGGCGGCCTCGGTACCCAGTTTTTGAGCACCGGTTGCATCCTCCTGGCCCAAAGAAGGTTGCATCTTTATGCTTGGGGCTATCCAAGAAACCTGCAGCTTTTAGATGTGACTGCTTCGGCTCAAATTCAATTTTGCATTCACCGCAAAGCCGCCTAGCGAGCCTCTGCGCCATTACACAGTCAAGTGCCGAAGCAACGAGAAAAGGCTCGACACCCAATTCGATAAGCCGAGTAACGGCGCTAGGGGCGTCATTGGTGTGAAGTGTGGAAAGCACTAGGTGACCGGTTAGGGCTGACTCAACGGCTATCTGCGCGGTTTCGCGGTCTCTAATCTCACCCACCATCACGATGTTTGGGTCAGCGCGCAGGATGGAGCGAAGTGCATTCGCGAAGGTTAGACCTGCCCGCTGGTTTACCTGCATTTGATTGATACCGAGCATTCGATACTCAATCGGATCTTCAATTGTGATGACATTAACCTCGGGGCCAGAAACGACACCCAGGCTGGCGTATAAAGTGGTCGTCTTTCCGGAGCCGGTTGGTCCAGTAACCAGAGTCATACCCCAAGGTTTTTCGACAGCACTCCGATAGGCCTCTAGGTTCTCGGGCCTCAACCCAAGCTCCTCGAAAGTCATGTTGGTGGTGCGGCTGTCCAAAATTCGGAGGACTATCTTCTCGCCCCAAACTGTTGGAAGGCTTGCAACGCGAAGATCACGGGTCTCTGAACCAGACGTAAAGGTCATGCGCCCATCTTGGGGAATTCGTCGTTCCGAGATATCCATGTCACTCATAACTTTGATTCGTGACAGAATCTCAGCCTGAATACTTTTTGGTTGCCGCTGGGACTCATGTAAGACTCCATCAATCCGGAACCGGATCCTGAGATCATGCTCTCCCGGCTCCAAATGGATATCTGAGGCGCGATCTTGGATTGCCTGAGCAATGAGCAGGTTCACGAAACGAACAATTGGGGCATTTTTTTCAGAATCATCATCAATTATCTTGATTGCTTGCTTGGCATGCCCCTGTTGAATTTCGCTACTTAGACTCGTCAGCTCTTCGTCAGATCTTAGGAATGTGTTGATCGCAGTTAGTATCTCCTCGCGGGAAGCTACTACCGGCTCAATAATCATTTTTGTGGCCGCACGCACATCATCGATTGCGACGACATTGGTCGGGTCGGACACGGCAAGGGTTAGAATGTTGCCCTGTTGTTCCAGCGGTAGCAAAGTGTGTCGTCTGCAAAGTTCTGCCGGGATCAGGGCGATAGTAGTGGCGTTGACTGGGTAATCCTTTACGCTCACAAACTTAGTGTTACTCCTAGCTGCTGCGGCCTCTGCCATATCGCGGCTAGTAATTAGACCTTTTTTTAGAAGGAGATTCGCCAACTCCTCGTCAGAGTCAGCAATTCCCTGAAATTCCTCGATTTGCTCGCGAGAAATTAATTTTTTAGTGACAAAAATGTCGATTAGTGACCGATACATTCTCTACTCTTCCCCGTTCACTGTTGCCTGCGCCATGGCGCCCGCCTGAACACCCCAAGAGGCAAGAATTGTGCGATAGGTTCCGTCATTAATCGAAGCTTGTGTGGCCAGCTGCAGAGCCTTTGCCAACGAGCTACCTTTCGCAACTGGAAAACTGTAATCGAAAAGGTCATACGGCTCTTCAATAGCCTTTAGCTTGCTCCCAGATTGCTTAACCGCGTATAACGTAACCGGCGAATCGGCAACAAATGCATCCACGCGACCAATCAACAACGCCTCTGAGGCATCCTGCTGGTTGTCATAGCTCAAGACCTTCAGCTCGGCGCGACCCTGGTCAAGGCACTGTTGGCTCCGAGCAGGTAATTCCTCTTGCTCCTGAAAAATTCCGGACTGAACTGCGATTCTCAAACCACAGGCATTCCTCGGATCAATTTGCTGTTGACCAGACTTTTGAGCCCAAAGGCTGCCCGCGGAATAATAATTGACCATGTCGACTAACATCCTGCGTTCCGGGGTATCAAACATTGAAGAAACAGCTGTGTCTACACGGTTGGCCTCGACGGCCGGAATGATTGAATCAAACCTGTAGTTCTGAAATCGAACGCTGACGCCTAGTTTGTTTGCGATTTGCTCGACGAGTTCGACTTCCCAACCTGAAAAAGATCCGTCGATGGCCTTGAATTCGTTTGGCGGATACGTCGCATCGATTGCGACTCTAATCAACCCTGAGTTTCTAATGCTGGCGGGCAGTGCCGCGCGCGCCTCTGCATCGACTAGCGGGTGCGAGCTTTGCGAAGGACTCGGTGAGGGCTGACCAGAGTTTGAGGTGCATGAGGCCAGGCCCAGCCCAATGCATGCCAGAGTTGCGACAAACAGCAATCTTCGTTTCATTCGCTCACGTCCCCTTGCGCAATCAAACCACTAGCAAAATCTCCTAGTGATTCTTAAACCTAGCGCCTCGCGCGAAAAAGTTTGCATTCAAAATATCTAGGCGATCTTTTCGGGAAGATCAATCGACTGATTTACAAGCCACAAACCAGGTCAGGGCAGCGGCAATCGCAAGACCCAGGAAGACCGCCAACCAATCAACCCGATTGTTTAAGCCTTCGGCCAAAACCACCTGAACTCTGGGCATCGAATCCGATAGCCACAGAATGAGGAGTGTTTGCAGCGAGAAATAACCGAAGATTCCCACCATTAGCCACGCAGATGCAGTTCTTTTGAGCAGAGACAGCGTCCATTCCAGAAACAAACTCGCGACCGCCACAATGGCTACAAAAAACCCAATGTCAATAAAGAAATATGGGTGCAGAGAGTGTGACTGTGCAATCAGCACCTTTTCAATAGTTAGTGCGATAGTTCCAAAAACCAAAACAATCGTGACCGACCAAGGCGACCGAGGGAAGGCGCCTTGCGTCCAAGGGTTAATCATTGCCCAACAGTAGCAAGACGTGGGGTTCAAAGTACGGTGCGAGTGTGCGAGCAAATGTACCGGTTAGATGGTTCTCCCCGCGGTAAACCACCGCGTTTCCGATAACCGGAAGGCACTTGGTTTCAGTGCAATAAACATCATCGAAGTTCACCAAAACCACACGCTCTGAATCAATGCGGTTTACGGCACCTATTTGAGCATCGAAATCAAACGCGTCCTCACGACTGATGGAACAATCTGCATTTGGATTGTTTGCGAGGCAACCCAGGACGTCATCGATGTGCTTTGGGCTGTCCTTAATGGCCAAAACGGGAATGCCCGCTGCCGTCAGTTGCCGCCACAATTTGGCTGTACCGGTGATTGCGTAGTTTTGCTCATCAGCACCGGCCGGCTCAGCCCAGTCAACGCCGCTCCACTGCGATGTAACCAACAACGAGAATTTTCGGTCAATCAATTCCGCTTTCACGTTTGCTACCCACTTGGCGCACGCGGAGGTTAGAACTTGATCTTGAACGCGCTGCGCCAAGGTAAACGGGCAACCGCCTTTGGTGTAAACCGTAAGGCTCCAGTTGCGAGATTTGGCGAGGCGCTGGAAGGCACCGGCGTAGTGATTGGCATGCGAGTCACCCACCAACGCAATAGAGACATCACTGGTGCCGACAACCAATTCACACGCGCCAGGCTGCGAGTCACCGCGACTCAAACTGCCGCAAGCTTTGGTGGCAGCACTGGTGTCTGAAGGCGCCGAAATTACCGATGGATAAAGCCGGTTTAACTCCGGATTAGAGCAAGGATTCTGCCCAGGCGCGCGAGCTGCGGCACCAAAGCAAGCCTCTGCTTCGACGGCCGTTGACACCAAAACATCATTGGCAATCACACGCTCAGCCTGAGCGGCGGCTGCCCCAGATACGGCCACCAAGGCGGCCGTTGCCAGAGCCAATGCGCTAAAGGTTTTTCTGCGATTGCTGCGCCCGAAAACACCACCTACTAAGAATGGTTTCTCGATGAATTTGGATGTGAAGGCGGCCAGCAAGAGTGTCATGCCGAGGACAATCAATTTTGAAGTCATCGAAGCGTCTAGGCCCAAGACAAATGGGGCCAGGATGAGTATTGGCCAATGCCAGAGGTAAATGGAATAGGAGCGATCGCCCACCCATTGAATTGGAGCTAGGCCGGCTACCCTTGCCAGCCATCCGTCGTTGACATTGGCCCAAATGACTAGAGCTGTTCCGAGAACCGGGATAAGCGCCCATGAACCTGGAAATGGCAGGCTTGAGTCAAAAAATACTCCGGCACCAGCAACGGCAAGCAGCCCGGTAACCGCCATTGTTTGGGCAACTTTTTGTTTGGTCACAACCGGCGCAAATGCCAGCAGCGCACCGACACCAAACTCCCAAGCTCTCACCGGGGTCGAGAAGTATGCAATTGCCGGTTCTGAATGGGTTTGAATAACTCCGTAAACAAAGGAGGCAACCGTTAGCAGCAACAGTGCAGCGAATATCGAACGCCTTCTGAAGCGCTTTGAGAATTTACCGACCACAAAGAGTGTGCCGGCAATAATCAGTGGCCAGGCTAGGTAAAACTGCTCTTCTACCGAAAGCGACCAAAAATGCTGGGTTGGTGACGAGGCATTACCAAGCGCCAGGTAGTCGACTGAGTCGGCCGCCAGAATCCAGTTTTCAAAGTAGAGCGCCGATGCCTGAATCTCTTCGAGCCACTGACCCCACAGGGACATCGGTGTTGAAAAATAGACCGCAATACCGGTAACTAAAAGCACAAAGAATGAGGCCGGCAATAGGCGGCGAACCCGTTTTGCCCAGAATTTAGTGATTGAAAACTTTGATTTAGCAACATCGCGCAAAATGTGCGAAGTGATCAGGTAGCCAGAAATCACAAAGAAAACGTCAACGCCGATAAAGCCGCCGGTGAGCCGTTGGGGCCAAAGGTGGTAAAGCACCACCAAGCCCACAGCGATCGTCCTCAGCGCCTGAATGTCGATGCGTATTACCGGAGGTCGACCAATCGATTGCGTTGGCAAAATGCTCCCTGTTGCGAAGTTTTGTTCAGGCCATCAGGCCACAAAGTTAATCAGATTTTTTGTTTGCAGCTTTGGTCTGCTTGTCTAGGCGCTTTTCTTTCAAGCTCTTAGCGGCAACTTTTTTAACGTTCTTTTGCTGCGATTTTTCTGCCATTTTGGACTCCGTTCGGAAGCCCGATTGACCTCTAGTTCAGACTAGTTGAGTTTGCCGCTTAATCTAGCTCTTCTCAGCCTTTGCCCAGATTTTGATACCGAGGATGATCAGCAGCAAGCCAAGTGCCAGCGACAACATGATGTGCCCCAGGCCGGCGATTCCGGCTATGGCACCCGACTCGACCTCAGTACCCAGCACGGACTGAATTCCACGGAGAACCATGATCGAAGTACTCAAAACCAAACCCGCGTTGTAAAGCCAAAAGAAAGTCTTGAAGCGCCAGTCATCAGAGAGTTTGAAGGCATTGTCAAGCAACAGCACAATCAAAAAGACTAAGAAACCGAGGGTAAGTAGGTGGGTGTGAACCACGCTCAGTTGGGTGTACTGACCTGCCTCAAACTCATTCAGTTTGGTGAATTCTCGGTAAAAGACACCCGAAGATAGCCCCAAAACAAGATAAATTGCCGAAGCAATAAAAGATTTCTTCAATTCAAACTCCTCGCTCCAATCCTGCCACGGAAATCTTTTGTGAACCCCGCCGGTTGGCATGCACAGGAGGCCTAAATGAGTGAACTACAAGGGCGACAAATATTGGTGGTTGGTGCCAGTGGCGCCTTTGGAAACGAATTTTGTACTCAGTTAGAGGCATCAGGCGCGAAAGTGATCGGGACGGCTCGGAACGCAGATTCGGCCGCCAGACTTCAGCCCCAACTTGCACAACGTTTGTTGTTGAATCTTGAGGAACCTGAATCGATTCAGACCCTCACCAACTACCTGAATGCCAGCCAGACCAGCATCGATGGAATTGTCTTCGCGTCTGGATTAGTGGCTTTTGGCTCGGTAACCGAAACACCTCCGGCCGTTTTGCAACGCCTGATGCAAGTTAACGCTCTGGGGCAAATTGATTTGGTTCAGCAAATGATCCCGGCACTGGTCCAGGCAGCGACAGCAAGCCGAGCCCCATTTGTGGTTTCCATCAGCGGCGTAATTGCAGAGCGGCCCATGGCCGGGCTTTCGGCTTACTCAGCCAGCAAGGCCGCACTACACGCCTACGCCACCGCCGCCCAGCGTGAGTACCAAAAGCTTGGAATCAGGTGGCTTGATGCTCGTCCGGGGCACACCGAATCGGGGTTAGCGAATCGGGCTATTGCCGGAACCGCCCCTAACTTTGGGGTCGGCATGGCCGTAGATCTGGTGATTGGGCGCATAATCAAAGCAGTGCTCGATGACGAGAAGGACCTGCCAAGTGGAAGCTTCTAACCAAGACCTGCCATTACTGCGCTCCGCAGATGGAAAGCCCGCCCTGTGCTTGGTGACCGGGGCAACCGGCTACATTGGCGGTCGATTGATTGTTGAGCTCTTAAAACACGGATACCGCGTGCGGATTTTGGCGCGAAACCCAGAGCGGTTGAAGTACCACCCTTGGATTGATCAGGTCGAAGTTGCAGAGGGAGACGCTCAGGATCGAGCTGCCCTCGACCGTGCGCTTGCAGGCGTTGATGTTGCCTACTACTTGCTACACGCACTGATGTCCAAGGACAATTTTGAGTCTCAAGAACGGACGATGGCCGAAAGCTTCGGAGAAGTGGCTAAAGAATGCAACGTGAGGCGCATCGTTTACCTCGGCGGAATCATTGCACCAAATGAAGTTATGTCACCGCACCTTCAGGCCAGGGCTGATACCGGTGAGATTCTTCGAGCCTCGGGGGTATCAACAATCGAACTTCGTGCCGGCGTTGTGATCGGCTCTGGCTCGGCCTCTTTCGAAATGCTGCGCTATCTGACCGAACGTCTGCCAATCATGACCGTACCCAAGTGGGTCAACGTTCGAATCCAGCCGATTGCCGTTAGAGACGTATTGCGTTACCTCGTAGGCGCCGCGACAATCAACCCAACTATTAGTGGGGCATTCGACATCGGTGGCCCACAGGTCTTCACGTATAAAGAAATGATGCAGCAGTATGCCGAGGCTGCTGGGCTTCGCCGAAGAATCATCATCCCTGTTCCAGTTCTGACACCAAGGCTTTCATCGGGGTGGGTTGGCCTTGTGACGCCGGTGCCCTACACCTTAGCCAAACGCCTAGTAGCCAGCCTCAAGAATGAAGTGGTAGCTGCCGATGACAGCATTCGCGGGCTAGTGCCAGACCCACCCGGCGGCCTAACGCCATTCAAACGAGCGGTGCAATTGGCGCTTACCAAAATCAAGGATGCCCGCGTAGAGACCAGGTGGAGTGATGCATCGATTCCGGGAACACCATCTGAACCACTTCCTACCGACCCAAGCTGGGCCGGCGGAACCCTCTACAAAGATGTCCGGACGGTTCACTCACCTGACTCGGTCGAGGACGTTTGGAAGCGAGTTGAGGCCATCGGCGGAGACAACGGGTACTCGATAGCAACCTGGGCCTGGCAACTTCGAGGTTTTATTGACCGCATGTTTGGCGGGGTTGGTCTGAGACGCGGAAGGCGCGACCCGAACACCCTTCAGGTCGGCGATGCTTTGGACTTTTGGCGGGTCGAAGAGATTATCAAGCCAAAGCTGCTGCGTTTGCGTGCCGAAATGAAAATGCCAGGACTTGCCTGGCTGGAATTTGGCATCGAAGAAGACCCGGAGACCGGTGGATCAATTTTGACTCAGGTGGCTATCTACGCTCCGAAGGGGCTGCTCGGTCACGCCTATTGGTGGGCGGTTTGGCCGATGCACGGATTTGTGTTCCCGTCTATGGCCAGAACAGCCGCCCTAGCAAAAAAGAGCTCCTCGAAGCGTTAGTGGATTACTGCGTCAACCTGATCACTAACCGATTGGGCCATGTCCAACTGGATTCCAGTTTCGTCGGACTCAAGTGGCTCAAGGTCTAGTAGTTGTGAGTCAAGCAGCCTGACCGGCATGAAGTGACCAGTGCGCTTAGACAGGCGCTCTAAAAGCGCGATTCGCGAGCCATGCGGGTGTACAAAAAACGCTTCTGGCGCGATTGACCTGATTTGATCTCGATACTTGCGCTTTAGCGCAGAGCAGGCGATCACTAGATTCTCATTTGCGCCCGCAGCCTGGGCCAGTTTTTGACCTACGGCTTCAAGCCATGGCAATCGGTCCTCATCAGTCAGCGGTTCACCGGCTGTCATTTTGGCTACATTACCCAAAGGGTGCAGGTCATCCCCATCGATAAAGTCACCACCAATAGCCTCAGCCAGCGCCTTGCCAAGTGTTGACTTTCCGCAACCCGAGACGCCCATAACGACGATCTGATCGGCCATCGAATGCCTAGAGAACTTTCTTAACCACGCTTGACTTGAGCATCATTGGACCAAAGCCATCGACTTTCGCATCGATGTCGTGGCCATCAGCACCTTTCACGAGGCGAATGTTGCGAACCTTAGTGCCAACTTTGATTGCCGACGATGCGCCCTTAACCTTGAGGTCCTTGGCGATGGTAACAGTGTCTCCATCAGACAAAATATTGCCGACAGAATCTTTCACAACGCGTGCTGTTTCAGGTGAATCGGAATCGCTATCATCGGCAGCAACCCACTCATGAGCGCATTCTGGACAGACCAAAAGGGCACCCATCTCATAGGTGTACTCGCATGCGCACTGGGGGCATGGAGGCAATTGATCAGCCATTAGACGTGAACTACTGCCTGGCCAACAATTACGTTTTCACCGTTGAAAGTCATAGCGGGCGAGCCGTGAAGTTTGTAGCCGTTTTCTAGGTGCAAGCTAACTTTCGAACAAAACTCTGAGTTATCAATTCCGGTAAGCATTTTGTAAGGCTTGGTGAAATCTGGGGTTGCTGGGGCTTCAGCGTTTGCCGAGGGCAAAGCGCAACTCTCCCACTCTTGTGAGTCATTTTGTTCAGTCATGCTTCAAGTTTGCCACAGTGGATAAAGAAAAACCCCGACCAGTTGAAGGCTGGGGTTGATCAGTAAACGCTAATTAGCCCATGTGGAAATACGGAACGATTAGGTAAATTCCGTAGAGCACTGATGCTGCACAAATGGTGAACATCACGTATGCGCCAATTCGGAACAACACCTCGCGTGGATTGGTCGAATCGCGCACCTCGAGCGATGGGCTCTTTTCAGTGGTTTCTAGAATGTGGCGAGCGTTGGTCAACCAACGCATGCCCAACGAAAATGCTGCGGTGATAAAAACGCTGGCACCGATGGCTACTCCAGCCACTAGCAATAGGGAATCCCACTTAATCATTATTTGCCACCCTTTGCATTTGCTGCTGCCTTTTTAGCTGCTGCTGCGGCTTTTGCCGCTGCCTTACGAACCTCACGCGGTGAGGCAATTACCTCAGATGCGCCTTCAACTTCACTCAAAACATTGGTGTGAGTGATTCGGTTGCGACGTGAAATCTGGAAAATTGCGATTGAACCGGCAACCACCAAAACGGTGTCAGCCAAAAGACCAACCGGGCCAGACAGCACTAGAAGTGCAGAAAGAGCACCGACACCACCTGCAGCAGGAAGCGTTAGCAACCAACCGGTCACAATGTGACCAGCCTTGGTCCAACGGATCTGACCACCTTTGCGACCAAGGCCAGCACCCATCACACCACCAGAAGCCACCTGAGTGGTTGAAAGCGCAAAACCGAGGTTGCTTGAAGCCAAAATTGTGGCTGCGGTTGAAACCTCTGATGCCAGACCCTGTGCCGGCTTGATCTCTGAAAGACCGGTGCCCATGGTCTTGATGATTCGCCATCCACCAGCGTAGGTGCCTGCTGCAATGGCAACGGCAGCACCGATGATTACCCACCACTCAACGTGGTCACCGGTGGACTGTAGGCCAGCGGCCACTAGAACCAAAGTGATGACACCCATGGTCTTCTGTGCATCGTTGGTTCCGTGCGACAGTGCAACAAGTGATGAAGTGAAAACCTGACCAACCTTGAAGTTGGTACGACCGGTTCCAATGCCTGTGGCCTTGCGGGCCTCTTGTGAACGAGCGGTTAGGAAGTAAGCCACGCGGGTAGCCAAGAAAGCTGCCAAACCGGCAATCACCGGAGCGAATAGCGATGGCAAGACCAGCTTTTCGAGCACAGCTGGGTAGTTGACAGCAGCAAAACCGCCGTAAACCAAAGCCGCACCGATGAGGCCGCCGAAGAGAGCGTGTGATGAAGATGAAGGAAGACCTAGCAACCAAGTGGTTAGGTTCCAAAGAATGGCGCCGGTCAGACCAGCAAAAACCATTTCAGGGCCGATGTTTACGCCCTCGCTGATCAACGAAACCGAAATTGCCTTGGCAACAGCGGTTGACAGGAACGCACCGGCAAAGTTCATCAGCGCTGCGATTAGAACGGCAGTGCGAGGCTTAAGTGCACCAGTCGCAATAGCGGTGGCACTCGAGTTTGCGGTGTCGTGAAAACCGTTGGTGAAGTCAAAGAAAAGCGCAAGGCCAACAACGAGCCCCACTACGAGTATTGGATCCACGGGATACTTTCTACTTAGTGACCGGGAGATTGACGCTTAGCAAACGGAAGCCAAACATCCTGTTTACTTTAGAAACTAAAGGTTAACGCAAGGTGAACAACGGCTACCTACTGAATACTGTAATACCCCAGCTGGCACCCCAGATTTGACCGGGTTGCAGCCAAATCAGATCTTGCCCGGTATTGAAAGAATTTGCCGCCGACGTCTGCGGTTCAATGGCAACGGCCTTGATCAAACTGTGGGCTGCCGGGTAGTTATCTGGGCTAAAAATGCAGGTGTGCTTCAGCTCATTGGATTGCCATAGGTCAACCACCGTGCCGTCGGGGGCTTCAAGGTAGGTGTGCGCCTTGCCACCCTTATCAATTACCAAATCAGTGAATGAGTTATCTAAGTGGGCCTGACTCAAGAGTCGGCCAGAAGTTAGGTCAAACTCGGTGCCTGCGGTGGCAACTGTATGCACCGGCAGCATGCGTTCATCGGTGAGCACCACCGATACGGCTGTTGAGGTCAACACCAATTCAGCGGTATCAAATGGGCTAATTTGCAGGTACGGGTGGCTACCGATAGCAAATGGCGCCTCTGATGCTGACTGGTTTAGAGCCTCAAATTCAACGGCCATGCCGTCATCGGTGAGCGCGTAGGTAACCCGGATTTCTAGCTCGAAGGGGTAACCAGAAACGGCAGGTAGCTTAGCCTGCAGAACAATCGCGTCCTCAGTCCTCCGCAGAACTTCGTACTCGTGATCCAAGAGCAGTCCGTGATTGGACAATCGATTAATAGGGTCTGTGATGGGCAGCTGCTGCGGTCCAGCGCTCGACATCCAACGCGCCTCATCCAGGCGATTGACCCACGGGGCCATAACAACTCCCTCGAGGAAAGCTGTGCGGGAGCGATTTGGGCCTGGAACCAAGAACTCACGGCCGTCGATTTGAAGTGAAACCAATGCCGCTGCGACACTCGAAATAACGGCAGAGAGTTCTCCGTTAGGGCTGGTTTTTTTGAGGCTAAACTGTACCCCAGAGGCAGATGGCATGCCTCTAGCCTAGCGAGCAAGCTGGGTCAATCTGCAGATAAAACTTTAGGCAAAGGGCGCATGACCAGCTCAAGAAAGCTTTCAACCAAACTGGCTGACGGCCGTGACCTTTTTTACTTCGATGATGCCGACTCCACGCTGCCTGCTGATCGCAGTCCAGACTCTCGTGAACTCGGCGAGCGCCCAGCGGTTGCCCAGATGCGACTGGATTCGCTAACCGGCGAATGGATCTCAGTTGCCGCTGCAAGACACAACCGAGCATTCTTGCCACCGGCTAACCAGTGCCCACTGTGCCCAACTACCGAGAGCAATAAATCAGAACTGCCAGACAACTTTGATGTTGCGGTTTTTGAAAACAAGAGCCCTTCATTTGGTCCTTCACTACTTGAGGTTGACGAACCAAACTATTCAGTCATCGAAAACCTCGAACTTGGCAGCACCCGCGATTCAATTGGCCGCTGTGAAGTTGTAGTTTTCAGCCCGGAGCACCTTGGTTCACTTGGCCAGATGCCAGTTTCTAGAGTGCGGACCGTTATTGATGCCTGGACCGATCGCACCGCCGAACTCAAAGCCCTACCGGGTGTTCGTCAGGTGTTCCCGTTCGAAAACCGCGGCCAAGAAATCGGTGTGACGCTTCACCACCCACACGGGCAGATTTACTCTTACCCATACGTGACACCGCGCACGCGCAAAGTTCTTGACTCAATCAAGGCCTACGGGCCAGATCTGTTTGCCGACACCCTGGCGTTTGAACAGAAGAGTGACCGAGTGGTGATTGCAGGATCACACTTCACCGCCTACGTACCTTTTGCAGCACGCTGGCCGATTGAGATTCACCTGCTACCTCACCGCCATGTGAACGACTTCACCGGCTTGACCGATGAAGAACGCGACGAACTAGCTGTCATTTATTCACGTTTGCTTCGAGCCCTCGACCGCATCTATGACACTCCAACTCCATACATTGCGGCTTGGCACCAGGCTCCGTCTGTTCCTGGCGGAGAAAACGTCAGACTGCAGCTTCAAATCACCTCTCCTCGCCGTGCAGAAGACAAGCTCAAGTACTTGGCCGGCTCTGAGAGCGCGATGGGCGCATTTATTGCGGACTTCCCGCCAGAAGTATCAGCCGAGCTAATTAGGGGCGCACTCAAGTGACCAACGAACTTGTTTCAAAAACATCGATGGGCTTTGCCGAGCTTTTTGGCTACCAGCCGACTGGCGTTTGGTCAGCACCCGGGCGAGTAAACCTAATCGGTGAGCACACTGATTACAACGAGGGTTTTGTCTTTCCGTTTGCCATCAACCGCCGCACATTTGCGGCAATTGCTCTGCGTGATGACAACCTAGTGCGCGTCTCCTCCAGCTTTTCACCGGTGATTCATGAAACCGATGTAACCAATATCACTAAAACCGATGACAACGATTGGGCCGCCTACCCATTCGGTGTGGCCTGGTCAATCCAGCAGTTGTCGAAGGTAACTGCCACGGGTTTTGATTGCTACATCGAGTCTGATGTTCCAGTTGGTGCCGGCCTGTCTTCATCAGCTGCGATTGAATGCGCTGTTTCTTCGGCACTCAATGACCTATGGAATGCCGGTTTGGACCGCCGGGCCTTGGCTCGGGCCGGACAGATGGGCGAGAACGAAATTGTTGGCGCACCTACCGGAATCATGGACCAGTCAGCTTCACTTCTCGGTGAAACCGACCACGGCGTATTTTTGGACTGCCGCAGCCTAGAGGCAAAGCCGATTGCACTTGGATTTGCTGAAGCCGGACTTGAACTTCTGATTATCGACACAAAGGTCGCTCACCGCTTGGTCGATGGCGGGTACGCGGCTCGTCGCGCAGCCTGCGAGGCTGGAGCTGCGGTCATGGGTGTAACAAGCCTGCGTGAACTTAGCGCCGATGACCTGAGCAAGGCCAAAGAACTTCTCGACGACGTCACTTTTCGCCGAGTTCGCCACGTAGTGACCGAGAACCAGCGTGTTCTAGACACCATCGACACTCTTGCAAACCAGGGCCCTCGTGCTATTGGTGAGCTTATGCATGCTTCGCACGTCTCACTGCGTGACGACTTTGAAGTCTCGGTCGATGAACTAGACACCGCAGTTGAGACAGCTATGCGCCACGGCGCCATCGGTGCACGAATGACCGGCGGCGGCTTTGGCGGTGCTGCAATTGCGCTAACCCCGGTAGAGCTAATTAGCGAGGTCACCCTTTCGGTCATGGCCGAGTTTGAAGCTTTGGGTTATGCCAAGCCAGACATTTTTGCCGTATCACCGGCACCAGGAGCCATTCGCGAAATTTAGAGGAATGGATCCGGAGTCATAACGTACTTGGTCTCTAGGTACTCTTGGATTCCCTCGACGCCACCCTCGCGGCCGGTACCTGACTCTTTTACGCCACCGAATGGTGCTGCTGCGTTAGAGACCAAACCGGTGTTGAGACCAGTCATTCCGGTGTCAAGCGACTCAACCAAACGCAAGCCGCGCTTTAGGTCCTGCGTAAAGGCGTAGCTGATCAAACCGTATTCGGTGTCATTGGCCAGCGCTACTGCCTCGTCTTCAGTTTTGAAGCGCACGATTGGTGCCACTGGGCCAAAGATTTCTTCTTTCAAAATCGTCGAGCCAGGCTGAACGTTATCGAGAACGGTAGGCGTAAAGAAATATCCGTCACCGGCAACTGACTGACCACCGGTAATCACCTGGCCACCCTCACGAACAGTGGCCTCAACAAGGCGCTCCATGTTTGCCCGCGCACGCTGATCAATGACCGGTCCACAGGTGGTGTCAGCATCGATACCGCGGCCAAGCTGAAGTTGACCCATACGAGCGGCGAACCGGTGAGCAAATTCCTCAGCAACTGATTCGTGAACAATAAACCGGTTGGCTGCGGTGCAGGCTTGGCCGATATTGCGCATTTTGGCCAACATCGCGCCGTTGACCGCAGCATCCAGATCAGCGTCGGCAAAGACCAGAAACGGTGCGTTGCCGCCAAGCTCCATTGATGTCCGCAGCACCCGCTCGGCAGACTGTTCCAGCAACTTTCGACCCACAGCTGTAGACCCGGTGAAGGTGATTTTCCGTAGTCGGCGGTCCGAAATTATCGGTGCTGAAGTAGCTGCCGAAGTGGAGGTGGTGATTACGTTGATGACGCCGGCTGGCACCCCTGCTTCTTCAAAAGTCTTGACCAAAAGCAGCGTGGTCAGCGGGGTTAGTTCGGCCGGCTTAACAACGATGGTGCAACCGGCGGCCAAGGCCGGACCGATTTTGCGCGTTGCCATTGCCAGCGGAAAGTTCCACGGCGTAATTGCGAAGGCCGGGCCAACCGGTCGCTTAGCCACCAGCATGCGACCGGTTCCTTCAGGAGAAGAGCCGTAGCGCCCAGTAATGCGAACGGCCTCTTCGCTGAACCAGCGCAAAAACTCGTTGCCGTAAGTCACCTCGCCGCGCGCCTCGGCAATTGGCTTTCCCATTTCGAGTGAAATCAGCATGGCAAACTCTTCAGCGCGCTCACGAACCAAATCAAAAGTTCGGCGCAAGATCTCGGCTCGCTCACGTGGCGCTGTCCTGGCCCACTTGGCCTGAGCTGCGTCGGCGGCGGCAAGCGCCGCGAGTCCGTCTTGAGCATTGGCATTGGCTATTTCAAGCAGTACTTTGCCGGTGGCAGGGTCTTCAACTGCGATGGCGTTCTCGCCACGCCCTTCGACCCACTGCCCATCGATGTATAGCCCAGTTGGGACTTTAGCGAGTAGTTCTGCTTCAGATAGCGTCATTGCTTTTCCTTCTTCTTCAACTACTCGTTCGAGAGTTGATCTCCGCATCGATAAAAACCTGTAACTAGGTCGTCAATAGCTTGCTTGGCCTCCGAGGTGACGTTACCCAGGGCATACACCGCGAAGGTCAGGCTGGTGCCATCTTTGGCATCGATAAATCCTGCCAGCGTGTAGCCGCGCTTAATCCATCCGGTTTTGGCATGAACCTTGCCGATGGCATCAGAGTTTTCGCCCTTGAAGCGGCTCGCGAGTGATCCCGATTCTCCGGACACCGGTAGCGACTGATTGATTAGCGAGAAAACACCCTCGCCCTTTTGGACAAAGAGCATTAGATCAGCGATGTACTTTGGTGAAACAGAGTTCAAGTCGCTAAGACCGGATCCGTCTCTAAAAGTCATGCTCGTGGCATCAAGTTCGGTGCCCGCGAGGGCTTTTTTAAAGGCGGTGTTAATTGACGAGAATGAGCCGTCAAAACCTAGGTCCAGAGACACCAGGCGAGCCAGCGCTTCAGCCTGGGTATTGTCCGAAACCTGCAGCATGTGGGTAATCCACTTACTTATTGGCTGCGATGAAACCTTGGCAATTTGAGTGGCACCGGCGGTCATCGCGCCTTCAACAACAGTGGCGCCAGTTGCCGCGCTGCCTAGTGCTTGCTTGAAGTACTTGCCGGCATTAGCAACCGGCTTGGCGCTGCGCCAAGAAGTTTCGGCTGCCGGATTGGAGCGGTCACCGTCTACCTGTAACGCGGTTACCTCAGACATGTAGCCCTCAGTTTGTTCGCTGCGCTCCCAGCTGGAATCCCACTTGGGACCAGTGAAAAGGGTGGAGTCAAGGATGATTTTGGTGATTGGCACTCCGGCCATTTTTTGCTTCACGGCTACAGCGAGTGTCGAAAGCTTTGGTGCATCTCGATAAACAGACTGCGAGCCAGCTGCCGTGCGGGACAAAGTCACGTCACCGCCACCCACCAAAATAATGGTGCCAGGGTCGCTGGCATCTTGATAAACCCGGGTTTCAACGCGATAGTTTGGCCCAAGGGTCAACAGCGCTGCAGCGGCGGTTACGGTTTTCATCACCGAGGCTGTTGCCGCCGGAGTATCTCCGTTGCGGTCAAAAAGAACTTCTTTGGTTTCGGCATTCAAAACTGTTGCCGAGAGCGTTGCTAGCCGAGGATCGGTTGCCAACTCAGCTACTGAACAGGCACGAACATCACTTGGCGACGGGCTAGGGCTTGCTGAAGCAGAGGATGAAACTGTTGGAGTGCTGCTTGCGGTTGGTTGGGCACCGAACCCAGTAAAGGTAAAGCCGCCGATGATTATTGCCAAAACACCAACTCCGGCGCCAGCACCGATCAGAGCCTGCTTTAGATAAGGGAAGCCGCCCTTTGAATCTGCCAATTATTCTCCAAAAAATCGTTCTGTACACTTCTAGTATGAACCGTCTTTTGAAGTTTATTGCCGCGCTTGCCCTAACAGTCGTGACCATTTTTGGCACTCAATTGGTGGCAAATGCACACACCGATGAACTGGTCACCTATCCTGAGGCGGACTCAATTGTCGACGGCGGGTACATCCCGATTGAAATGACCTTTGCAGAGCCGCTCATGATCATGGAAGACGGCTCTGGGCATGAGATTGCAGTTACCGACCCAAACGGTGATGTCGTAAAGCTGCAGTGTGCAATTCGCACCGGCGTTGACTCTATGACCACCACCATTGCCAGCAACGTGGAAGGCCAGCACACCGTGGCCTGGCGCTCAGTATCAGAGGACGGCCACCCGGTTTCTGGCAGCTTTGCTTTTCAAGTGCGTGCGGTGCCAGATTTTGAGGTGCCAGCAAACACCAATCTGATGTGCCCGGAGGGTGAGCCGACTGATGTGGATGACCCATCGGTTATCAGCCAAGCGGATGACGCTGAAGTAGACGGCCTAGCTGGATTCCTAACCGTATTGGCGATTGCCCTACCACTGGTGGCCATCCTGGGCATCATCGTGGTTTTGATTCGCCGAAAGAAGGCCTAGGCCGCTATTCAGTTAGGTTTGCACCGCAGGTGTAAAACCTGGTTGCCAACGTATCAATGGCTCCGCGAGTGGCTCCGTTGACGTACTTGCCATCAGCGGTTCTAGCAAAAATTGAGTAGGCCAATCGCGAACCATCGGCCGCATCAATCACACCAGCCAGGCTGTAAAGCCCCGGGATAAATCCGGTTTTACCCTTGACGGCACCGCGCGCAGAGATGTTTTTACCGGTAAACCGATAGGCCAATCCGCCCTTGACTCCAGCTACCGGCAAGTAGCTTTCCAGTGGTGCAAGAGTTGGATGCCCGTTGGCAACGCTAACCATCAACTCAGTGATGAGCTTGGGCGTAACTCGGTTTGCCTGCGCCAAGCCCGAGCCATCTTTCATGATCAACTTCGATGAATCGATACCGAGGTCGGTGAGCATCTCTTTTACCATCGGTTCGATCGAGGAAAAGGCAGCCGGCAGCCCAGTGGCTTTTGCCGCGTGACGCGCGATGAATTCCGTTTCGGTGTTGTCTGAAACCACGGTTGCGTGATCCATCCAGGTGGTAATTGGTTGGCTCTCAATGGAAGTCAGCAGTACAGCGCCGGCAGGAGTCTTGCCCTCGACTATTTTGGCCTTTTTGGCCAGACCGCCAAGTGCGGTTTTGAACAGGTTGCCGGTTCGGCCAATCGGGTCGTTGCTTCGATAACCGCTGTAATCGGTTTTCGAAAGATCAGGACTAGCGCGGTCGGCATCGGTCTGAAGAGCAGTAATTTTTGAAATGTATCCGTTGGTGCGGTCCGAGGCCTTCCATGCTGGGTTGTAGCTTGGCCCCGAGAAGAAACTGCTGTCCAAAATTATCTTGCTGATCGGAACCTCGGCTGTCCAATTGCTATAGACCTTATTGGCCAGCGTGAACATTCGGGTGGCCCGTTCGTAGGTCGTAAACCCATCTTTGGTAACCTGACTCAACGTGTGGTCTCCCCCACCCTTGAGCACAATTGTGCCGGGCTCGCCGGGCACGGTAAACACTTTGGTGGTGGCCTTATAGTCCACCGGCAAATAGGTCAGTGCGGCCGAAACACTCAAAACCTTTAACACCGATGCCGACGGCGTTTGATAGGTTCCCCGCTCGTTGATCAAGACCTCGCCGGTTTCAACGTTCACAACGTATGCGTACAGCTTTGCTAGATCTGGGTTAGCCATCGCGGTATTTGCCGAACAGGGCTGAGAAGTTGCCGAAGCCGAAGGCGTTGGCGTTGCGGTGGGCGATGCACTAGGGCTTGGCGATGCCTCATCAACGGCCACCGCCGGCCCCGCCACGGCAGCCACAACTAGGGCCGCTGAGACAGCGACCCCTGCTATTGCTCTGCTGAACTTAACCATTTGATTCCAGTTTGCCCAACCACAAGCCTAAAGTTCGACTGCCTCGCCGTCCTCAGGCGCATGGCTCTTCCAGCCGAGTTGCGACCGAATTCGGTTGCTAAACACGTCAGCCGCGCCGGCCTCACCGTGGACCACCAGTACCTGACCAGGCTCCTCCGAGATTGTCTTGAGCCAATCGACCAATTCGTCTGCATCGGCGTGCACTGAGAACGAGCCCATCTGTTCGATCTGAGCTTTGACTGGAACAAAGACGCCGTGCATTTTGACCTCTTGCTCGCCATCTGCCAATCGACGGCCTCGAGTACCCATGGCCTGAAAACCAACCAGAATCACCGTGTGGAGCTGATTTGGAAGCATGTCTCTGAGGTGATGCACAACGCGCCCGCCGGTAGCCATGCCCGATGCAGAGATGATGATGCAAGGCGACTTTGGGTTGTTGATGGTCTTGGATTGCTCAACCGTTTCCAACTCGACAAGGGTGCCCGGATTGAACGGATCTTTACCTCGCCACTCGGCAACAATCTCAGGGCGAATCTCGGCAGAGCCCTCATCAATGGCCTCGCGGTAAAACCGGAGTGCCTTGAGGGCCATCGGTGAATCGGCATAAACCGGAACCCTAGGTATACGCCCGGCTTCCATCAGTTCGCGAATTTCCACCAAGATTACCTCGGTGCGGTCCACCGCAAATGCAGGAATTAAGACCGAGCCCCCGCGCTGGATGGTCTGAGAGATTGCCTGCTCAAAGTTTGTGCTTGGCTGCACGTGCTCACGGTCACCGTAGGTTGACTCGGTGATTACCGCGTCGTATCGCTGCTGGGGAATGTCTTCAGGTGGCGCAAGCAGCGGGTGGTGTTCGCGCCCCATGTCGCCGGTGAACAGCAACTTTTTACCAAAGAACTCAACCACCACAAATGCTGCGCCAAGGATGTGGCCGGCAGGGTAAAAAGTCACGTAGGTTTCTTCGGCTACCTTGACGCGTTCGCGAAACGGGTGAACAGCAAACTGCTCAACAGCCTGTGCAGCGTCTTTCTCTTCGTAGAGCGCCTGCGGTGGGTTGTGCTTTGAGAATCCTTTTTTAGCCGCGTACTTGGCGTCCTCCGTTTGAATGCGCGCAGAGTCTCGCAGAACCACCTCAGCCAATTTTCCGGTGTACTTCGATAGGTGAATCTTTCCGCGGAAACCATCCTTGACCAGCTTTGGAATGTAGCCACAGTGATCCAAGTGCGCATGAGTCAAAATTACGGCGCTCAGTTCAGCCGGGTCAATTGGCAGCGGGCTCCAGTTTTTTAGCCGCAGCTCTTTTAGGCCCTGAAATAATCCGGCGTCAACCATTACTTTGGTCTGCCCGCAAGAAAGTAAGAATCGGCTACCGGTTACTGTTCCGGCCGCCCCCAAAAATCGAATCGAAACTTTGCTCATAGCCTGAGTCTAAGTCTGACCACCCTTAAGTGGCACACTTGAATTATGAGCAAGGTTTTTAGGAACAACTATTTCTTGGTGGGTGCGACCCTGCTCAGCCTTGCCATCGGACTGACCCTCCAATATTTAGGCAGCGAATTCTCAGGACTAGTTGCATTTGGTGTAGGCGCTTCAATTGGTCTTTACCTGTCGTCATGGCTGCTGGTTAGAGCCATCAAAAATCGCGAGATGGGCAGCGATGTACTGGCATTGATTTCGATCCTGGCCACAATGCTCACCGGCGAATGGCTGGCGGCAAGTGTGGTTTCGGTGATGCTGGCCTCGGGGCGGGCCCTAGAGACCTGGGCTGAGGGCCGGGCACAAAACCAACTCAAGGCGCTACTTGATCGAGCACCACGGGTAGCCCACGTAATTCGTGCAGATTCAGAAATTATTGACATCGGCATCAACGAAGTCAAAGTCGGAGACCGCCTTTTGGTTCGCTCGGGAGAAGTTGTTCCGATTGACGGCACGCTCGTCAATGCAGGCACATTCGATGAGTCAGCGCTGACCGGTGAACCCCTGCCGGTTTACCGGGCCGCTCAAGAAGCAGTTCAATCGGGAGTTTTAAACTCGGATGGCCAAGTCGAATTAATCACTACGGCCACCTCTGCTAATTCAACATATTCGAACCTGATTCGTCTGGTTCAACAGGCTCAGGCAAACACCGCCAACGGCGTCCGCGTGGCAAATCGCTGGGCGGTGGCCTTTGTTCCGTTTGCAATAGGCCTTGCCCTCTTGACCTGGATCATTACCGGAGAACTCGCTACGGCCGTTGCTGTAATTGTTGCGGCAACCCCGTGCCCGCTCATCTTGGCTGTGCCGGTTGCTGTTATTTCTGGCATGTCACGCGCAGCCAGCCTGGGCGCAATTATCAAGGGCGGTGCAGCGCTTGAGCAGTTGGCCCGAGCTAAAACCGTGTTGCTCGATAAAACTGGAACCCTGACCCAGGGCGGCCCTGAAATCAGCACAATTCGATTTGCCGAAGGCGCAGACGTTGATTTGGTTCTGAATCTGGCAGCCTCTCTCGACCAGAGCAGCCCTCACGTTGTGGCACGCGCTTTGGTCACCGAGGCCAAGCGCCGCGGCCTCAGCCTGAGCCATGCCACCGAGGTCAGCGAGGTGCACGGGCACGGCCTCAGCGGAACCGTGAACGGACACCACGTCACGGTTGGTCAGCCGAGTGGTGCACTGCCTGAATGGGCAAACATCGATAACGCCCTTTTGGTGGCAGTGACCGTAGACGGCAAACTATCGGCCATCATCGGCCTCGATGACCCGCTCAGAGATGAATCAAAAACCACGGTTCAAAACCTTCGCAAACTTGGTGTTGACCGCGTTATTTTGGTTTCGGGCGACCGCCAGACAACAGCGACCGATGTCGGCCAGGCGGTTGGAGCAGACGAGGCCTACGGAGCTTGCAGCCCAGAGCAAAAACTTGTAATTCTGCGGAGCGAAATGTCCAACTCCAAAGGCGCCGTTATTGCTGTCGGTGACGGGATAAATGATGCTCCGGCACTTGCCGCTGCACACGTTGGTGTGGCGATGGGCGCTCGCGGAGCCACTGCAGCCAGTGAGGCAGCCGATGTCGTGATTGTTGAGGATTCGATCAGGCACCTGGCACTAGCGATTGATGCGGCCCAAGGAGCCAGAAAACGCGCGCTTCAGGCGGCTGGTGTTGGAATGGGCCTAGCCGTGGTGGCTATGTTTGCTGCGGCCTTTGGGCTAATCAATGCAACCGGCAGCGCAGTGAGCCAAGAAGCTATTGACGTTGCCGCAATTATGTGGGCCCTAGTGCCACCCAAAAAGCGCGTTTAGTCCAGCTGGACGAACTCGTCTAGCGGGGCCTTGCGCCCGGCCACAACCAAGAAGTCACCGGTGTTCAAAACGGTGTCTGGGAAAGCCGGAGAGTACTCACTGTCACCGTGGCTGGTGGCCACAACGGTCACACCGTAGGTGCTGCGAATCTTTAGGTCGGCAAGGGTCTGACCGCTGAATGACTCAGGGCAAACCGCCTTGACCATCACAAAATCTTCATCGATGTGCACGTAGTCAAGAGATTCACCCGAGACCATGTGGGCCACGCGGCGACCCATCTCATACTCTGGGAAGATCACGTGATGCGCACCAAGCTGCTGCAGAATCTTGCCGTGAGACTTTGAGTTTGCCTTGGCCCAAACCTGCTTGATGCCCAGCTGCAGCAAAAGCGATGTGGTCAAAATGCTTGATTCAAGATCAGCACCGATGGCCACCACCGCTGAATCAACATCGGCTAAACCGAGCTCTCTAAGTGTTTCTTCGTCAGTGGTGTCTGCCGTAACCACGTGGGTCAGCTCGCCAGCTAGCGACTGCACAAGACGCTCATCCGTGTCGATGCCCAGCACCTGGTGACCGCTGGCGACCAGCTCAAGCGCCAGTGCCGAACCGAATCGGCCGAGGCCGATTACGGCAACGTTCGCCGCGTGAAAGCCGCGCTTGCGAGTTGGTTTGTTTGACTTAGGCATGAGGCCACCTTCTTTTCAATGATTACTGTAACTGCGCTAGCCAATTAGTGGCCTCTCGCGCGGATATTCAAAGTGTCGTTTTGTCCTGCGAAGTGCAAGTGAGGTAGCCACGACGATTGGACCGAGGCGACCAAACAACATCAAAAGAGTCACTAGGAACTTATCTGCTTCGGGCAAATTTGGGGTCACTCCAGCGGTCAGACCCACAGTTCCGACGGCAGAAAATACCTCAAGCAGGATTTGGTCGAGTGTGAAGTTGGTGGTCAGGCGCATCAGGATTGTTGCTCCAACAATCACAAATGCAGTAATACCCACAATGGTCAAAGCTTGGCGCTGCATCGAACGTGGAAGCCTGCGGTTTCCGATGTTGACCGCAGCCTCACCACGAATCTCGGTATAGATAATGAAGAACAAAACCACCGCAGTGCCAATTTTGATACCGCCCGAGGTAGACACGCTGGCACCACCGATAAACATCAGGATGTCAGTCACCAACAGAGTGCTCGGGGTCATGTTCAGGTAGTCCACCGAATTAAAGCCAGCCGTGCGAGGCATTACTGAAGCAAAGATACTGTCGAGAACTTTGTCCAAAGGAGTTAGCGGCCCAAAGGTTTTGGGGTTATTCCATTCCAAGAATCCGACCGCAATGGTGCCAACAATTAGCAGCACGAAACTGCCCCACAAAACGATTCTGCTATTGAGAGACCACTGGGCAGGCATGGTGTAGTTCAATTCGCGATTGAATTTCTCGGCAAGCCATAGTTTGGAGCGGTCGCGAATCTCAACGATTGTAGGGAAACCGACACTGGCCAAGAACACTGTGACAAATATCGGAACCAGGATCCAACCATCTCGCGCAAACTGAATCATGCTGTCTGAGTAGAGAGCGAAACCCGCGTTGTTGAAAGCCGACAGGGCGTGAAAGGCGCCGTGCCCTAGGGCTTTGGCTAGGTCGTAGTCATAGTGGGTCAAAAACCGAAC
This sequence comes from Rhodoluna limnophila, assembly GCF_005845365.1. GTDB lineage: Bacteria > Actinomycetota > Actinomycetes > Actinomycetales > Microbacteriaceae > Rhodoluna > Rhodoluna limnophila. Next base: position 1,100,085 of record NZ_CP040509.1, read on the forward strand.
GGTCAGGAACACAAAGAGCAGTCCCTGGAAAAAAAGCATGATCTTTAGAACGTTTCGCAACATGGCTTTAACGTCAGCGCCAGCAGTGCCGACTTCTGAGCTGGTGGACATTCTATTTTTGAGTGACACTCGGCCGTCTAGGAGCAACGCAACTAAGGTGGCAAAACTGACGATTCCGAAGCCTCCCACTTGAATTAGGAGCGCAATCACGACGTGTCCAAAAAGATTCCAATGCGTCTCAACGTCGAGAGTTGAAAGCCCAGTTACCGTGGTCGCTGAGGTCGCTGTGAAAAGCGAATCTAGAAATGGCGTTTGCTCGCCCGAGTTTGTGGCAATTGGCAGGCATAGCAAAAATGTGCCCGCGAGAATGATTGCGGTGAACGCCACAGCCACGAGCTGGCTTGGGTGCAGTCCTTGGCGACTGGACATTCAGATACCTCTTCCGGAGACATCCAAAAGCCTACTCCTTTGGAGCGCCTAAAGAGCCTCAGAGCCACCTTGGGGAATTGAACCCCAGACCTGCTCTTTACGAGGGAGCTGCTCTACCAACTGAGCTAAGGCGGCGTGCTGCTAATAGCAACTGAAAAAGTTTACTGCTGCGGCAGCACTCCGATGCGTTTTAGTCGCGCGATTGCGCCATCTTCGATCGGGCTTTCAGGACCAATTGCAACTCGCATGGCACGCAGCACAAATCGAGTTAGAGGCTGAATAATCCATCGCGGTTTGGCCTTGAGCCCCAGTTCAGATCTAAATTCTGGCCTCATCGACACCACTGCCGCATCGAACAGCAGGTTGTAGATTGGCTTGGCCAGACCGGGTAGGGGCGGATTCTTGATGAATTTCACAACATCGATGGTGTCTTCAGTTGCCGCCAAAATGCCGGCATCTCTGATTTCGTCTATCGCAGCCGTTAGCTCAACCTGGGTCATCGGTGTGGTTTTTAGACCTAGAGGAGCAACTGAAACACTCCACTGCGAGATGTAGTTATCGGCACCCGAAGGTGCCTGACCCTTTGGAATCGGTCGTGAAGCAAACATTTCGTGCGCCACCAGAAATGACTCCATGAACGCAATGTGAACCCACAGCAGCAAGTCTTTATCTGCTGCCCGATAATCGCGCACCTCGCCCGAGCCGGTCTGATAACTTCCGGTCACGGTTTTGTGAAGCCGATTTACGCGCCCGGCTTCATTCATAACCGCAGCCCTTGAGCCAAAGGTGGTAACGGTTAGCCATCGAATGGTTCCGGCCAACCTACCTAGTGGATCCTGTTCGTAACGCGAGTGATCCTTGACTCCGGTGAGGGAGCCAGGGTGTAGCGCCTGCATCAAAAGCGCTCGAATTCCACCGACGAGCGTTCCGAAATCTGCATGGACCACCCAGGGTGCATCAGACGGCACAAAGAATCCGGGTTCGTCACCAGCGGCGATTACCTCAAGCCATGGCGGAACACCATCTGGGTCACCCGAGAGCAGGCGCCGAAACCGTTTGGAAAGGTTTTCTTGTAATGCATTGTTTGACAAGTAGTTGCGCCTAACCTTATTTACGACATCTCGAGAAAGAGCAACCATGAAAGAACTAGATCTAATCCAGCTTTGGGTAAAAGCCCGCAATCACATCATTGTTTCTCAACTTGCGCCAACTGCTCTGCTAATTTTTGCAATTGCAATTTTGCCAAGTATGACCATGGCGTCGCTCACCCACCAGATGGCCTTCATCTTGGTGTTGCTTTCGAGTGGTGTGCTGGGTGCAGCAGCTCAGATTTCTTCGGCCAATGAAGCCACCGCGATTGCCCAAGACCTGCGCAACCTCGATTCAATGTCTGCTGTTTCAGCACGGATTGCCGCGACTGCTCCATGGCTGGTAATCGTCAAGTTTGGTACCCCGGCAATCTTCACCCTCACCTACATCGCAATTTTGATGCAGCTTTTCTTGGGCTACATGCGCTACTAATCAAAACGACAGAAACCCCCGACCTTGGTTCTAAGGAGCACAAGTCGGGGGTTTCTTTTTGTCTTAGTGCTGGACCGCCTTGCCAATTGCGGCGCCGGTCATTGAGCGAACCTCAAGTTCGGCGTACTTAGCGGTGTTGTTCTCGTTAGAGGTAACGGTACCCAACCAGCCCATAAAGAATCCAAATGGGATTGAGACGATACCCGGGTTATTCAATGGAAAGTAGTTGAACTTCACACAGTCAACAGCCTCTGGCAAGCACTTGATAAAGCTGGTCTCGGCACCCGATACGTTGCCTGAGAACACCAACAGCACCAATGCCATGCCAAGGCCGCCGTAGATAGCCCAGACTGCTCCGCGAGTGTTGAAGCGCTTCCAGAACAGCGAGAACAGCACGGCGGGCAGGTTAGCCGATGCTGCGATGGCAAAGGCAATTGCCACAAGGAAGGCAACGTTTAGACCCTGGGCCCCAATAGCCAGCACGATTGAAACCGCACCAATCAAAATGGCAGCAATTCGAGCCACGTTGACCTCTTTTTTAGGGTCAACATTGCCCTTCTTGATCACGTTGGCATAGAAGTCGTGCGCAAACGATGACGAGCTAGCCAGAGTCAAACCTGCAACTACGGCCAGGATGGTCGCAAAGGCAATCGCACCGATAATCGCAAGCATCGTCGCACCGCCGGTTTCGCCGGCAATGTTTGTGCCCAGCTCTTTGGCCAGCAGCGGAGCCGCCAGGTTGCCGCCCTTGTCAGCCTCTTTAATTGCCGTTGACCCCACCAAAGCAGCGGCGCCAAATCCAAGGGCAATAGTCATCAGATAGAACACACCGATGTTTCCGATAGCCCAGTTCACCGAGGTTCGGGCGGCTTTTGCGGTTGGCACTGTGTAGAAGCGGATCAGGATGTGAGGCAGACCCGCGGTTCCGAGAACTAAAGCCAAACCAAGTGAAATTAGGTCCAGCTTGTTCATCAGGGTCTTGAATGGGTCACCCTCAACCTCAACGCCATACTTGTTGCCCGGGTTCAAGAACTCTGGGTTGCCGCTGAGTTTTTGCGCCTGACCAAGCATCGCGCTGATGTCGAACCCAAATCGGGCCAGCACCATGATGGTCAAGACCGTGGCACCAATCATCAGCAAGAAAGCTTTGACAATTTGCACGTACGTGGTGCCCTTCATGCCACCCACAGTTACGTAAACAATCATCAAAATGCCAACCACACCGATAATCAGGTTCTTAGCTGCAGTGTCGGTTGGGTCAATTCCAAGCAGGAGCGCAACGAGGCTTCCGGCACCGACCATTTGGGCCAGTAGGTAGAAGATTGAGACCACAACGGTAGATGCCGATGCTGCTGAGCGGACCGGGCGCTGCTTCATTCGGAACGCAACCACGTCACCCATGGTGAAACGCCCAGAGTTTCTAAGCGGCTCAGCAACGAGTAGCAACGCCACCAGCCAAGCAACCAAGAAGCCGATTGAATACAAGAAACCGTCGTATCCGGCGAGCGCGATCATTCCGGCGATTCCGAGGAATGAGGCTGCCGACATGTAGTCACCGGCGATGGCTAGGCCATTTTGGAAACCTGAGAACGAGGCTCCGCCGTCATAAAAGTCCGAGGAGTTTTTCTTGTTTGACTTACCCGCCCGAATAACCAGGACCAGGGTGAAGAGTACGAAAACAACAAACAGAATGGTGGAGAGAGTTGTCGAGTTCATGCTTTGTGCCCAATCTGCTCGTTGATCTTGTCTCTCAGCGAGTCAGAAGCAGCATCGAGGTGCTTACTGGAATGGCGCTCGTAAAGCCAAGCAATAAAAAAGGTTGATGCAAACTGCAAAACGCCAAGGATGATGGCGATGTTTATGTTGGGTGCCACCTCAGTGCTTACCCAATCACGGGCAAAAGCAGTGAGGAGGATGTAACCGAAATACCAAACCAGGAAAGCTACGGTCACCGGAAACGCGAAGCCGCGGAACCGACGCTTTAGATCCTGGAATTCGGGGCTGGCCTGAGTTTCGGCCCACACCCTTTCATTCTCTGAAGATCCCAATTGAACTCCAATGTCCAAGAAATCACGCTGGGGCATCTTTGCCGAAGCGTAGGGTGCTGGGGCACTCTAGCCTGAGCCTATCCAAAACTGGAAAAGATTTTTACAAAAAATAGATAGGTAACGATTTCGTTATGGACTAGCAATTCGGGTCTTCGGTTGGCACTACATCCTTGATGAAATAGTCGTCAACTACCTGCTCGATGCACTTGCTACCCTGGCCGTAAGCGGTGTGCCCCTCGCCGTTCCAAGTGACTAACTGCGCGTTTTCTAGAACCTCATTAGCCAGCGCAACTGCGTCTGCATAAGGGGTTGCAGGGTCACCGGTGGTGCCGATAACAAGAATCGTCTTGGAACCTGAAGCCGCGTAACTTTCTGGTCGTTCGGCAACCGGAAAAGGCCACATCTCGCAGCCGAGGGCGCCGTTTTGCCAGTATCTTCCGAACACGCTGCTGGCTTCGAGGGCAATTGCGTTTTGAGCGGCCATTGACACTGCATCACTGGCAGATCGGGAATCCAGGCATGAGATGGCAACGTTGGCCTCCATCTGGTTGGAGCCGTACTTACCAGTCTCATCGCGCTCGTTATAGGTGTCAGCCAACAGGATGAAGGTCGTACCGTCACCAGATTTGAGCTCGCTAAATGCCTGACTCAAGTAGGGCCAGTAACCCTGACTGTAGAGGGGCATAATCATGCCCGTGATAGCTCCCCAGATGGTCAGCTCTCTGCCGTCTTGAGTTGCAACCGGATTCTTCTCAAGCTTCAGCAAAAGAGCCGAAATCTGACTCAGTGCCGAACTCATGCTCCCGGTAAAAGGGCAGTCCGAGGTTTCGAGGCAATCGGCGAGGAAGTTCTTTAGGGCTTGATCAAAACCAACGAGTTGCCCGATGCTCTGCTCTTCATCTGACTTTGTTGGGTCGATGGCTCCGTCAAGGACCATCCGACCAACCCTGGCTGGATACAGTTCGGCATAGGTGGCCCCCAAAAAGGTTCCGTAGCTGAAGCCCAGATAGTTGATTTGCTCTTCGCCAAAAACCGCTCGCAGAATGTCCATGTCACGAGCCGCCGAAACAGTATCGATGTAAGCCAACTCTGGGCCGGTGTTAGCCAAGCACGCGTCGGCAAAGACCCGGTAAGCCTGACGAGTTAGAGCGATGTCCTCGGCACTATTGAGTTCGGCATCATTTTGGCCGTACAAGAGGTCATCGGTGTCTTTTGCATTTAGGCACTTGACCGTGGGCTCGCTGGCGCCTACACCACGCGGGTCAAAACCCACGAGGTTGTAACTGTTGCGTAGGGTATCGGTGCCCAGCTGCTCTGCTGAATTCATGATCCAGCTGTAGCCAGAACCACCCGGCCCACCCGGGTTGAAGATGATGGAACCGAGCGATTCGGCTTGGTCTGCTTTACGGTAGGCAACTGCCAGAGTTAGTGAACCCGCAGATGGGTCTTGCCAGTTAAGCGGAACCTCAACCTCTCCGCAATAGGTTTGCTCGCCACCGCACGCTGACCAACTGACCGATTGGGTATAGAAACTCTTTAGATCTGCAGATATCGATGGGTCTTCCAGCGGCTCGGGGCCTTGGACCGGAGCGGCACAGCCGGTCAGCAACATCACCGAGGCAACTGCGGCGGCGAGCAACTTTCCGAACCTTTGCACTAGGCGACCTTTCGGCGGAGAGCAACCGCCAGCGCCTCAAGCGCCATCAAGTCGCGAACATTCGAGTCGATGCGAATTCTCGCGGTAGCGATAGCCTCGAGTTTTTTTATAGTTTCGGCACTCGTAGTCGAGTTTGCGACTTCGGTCGCACCCGGGCGCATCTCTTCATTCACTAGCGGAACGTTTGCTGAAATCTGCATCGTCAGAATGTCGCGGTATAGCGACATTAGGTCTACCAAAATACGGTCCAGGCCATCGCGCACACTTCGAGTCGCTCGACGCTTTTGGCTTTCTTCCATGGCCTTGAGGTCAGACTTTAGGTTGTTAGGAATAGCATCGCCCGGCTGCAATCCAAGCGACTTGAGCATCGCGGCCTTTTCTTCGGCATCTCTCTCGACCGTTAACGCCTCGGCATCTTTTTTGGCAATTTCAAGCCATCGCTCGGCAGTGTTGACTGCCGATGTAACACCGGTAATAGCCAGTGCAGCCATCAGTGTTTCGCGACGCCGGCTTCTTGCCTCGCTGCTGGTTGCCAGACGGCGAGCCATACCGATGTGGCTTTGAGCCTCAGCAGCAACCTGATGCGCTAACTTGGCATCGATTCCATTGCCCTCGATTAGCAGGCGAGCAACCTCCTCGATCGCTGGAACTTTGAGCCCAACCCGGCGCACGCGCGAACGAATGGTAGGTAGCATGTCTGCCTCTGATGGCGCGCAAAGCAGCCAGATGGTTCCGGCAGGTGGCTCTTCGAGGGCTTTCAATAGCACGTTGGAGGAACGCTCCTGCATGCGGTCGGCATCTTCAATCAACATGATTCGAAGTTTTCCGAGCGAACCACCAAACTGCGAATTAGCAACAAGCTCACGTACTTCGTCAATCGAGATGACCACGCGCTCAGTGGCTAGTACAGAAATATCTGGGTGGCTACCCGCAGCAGCCATGACGCAACTCTTGCACTGGCCGCAACCGTCATCGGGGCACAGCAGAGCAGCAGCAAAGGCGTGGGCCAGATTTGATCGGCCGGATCCCGGTGGGCCCGTCATCAACCAGGCGTGGTGAACACCCTGACTCTTGTGCTCGACTGCCTGCTGAAGTTGACCGACCGCCTCAGGCTGACCCAAGAGATCACGCCAGACCGGCTTAAATTCTTGAGTTTGGGTCATCTATCTAGCCAATAGTTCATCTACGCGGGCACGGATACTGGTTTGCATTTGCTCAACGGTTTTGCTGGCATCAACCACAAAGAATCGCTCCGGCTCAGCCGCAGCTAGGTCAAGAAACGACTGGCGAACAGCTTCAAAGAACTCGATTTTTTCGCGCTCGAGTCGATCTGGCTCCTGGCCGGTTTGGTTGCGGCGTTGGCCGGCAGCGCTGGCATCAAGATCTAGCAAAATTGTCAGGTTCGGCAGTAGGCCATCGGTGGCAAAAAGTGAAAGATCGCGAACCTGCTGAGACTTTAGATCGCGGCCGGCACCCTGATAGGCAACCGATGAGTCTAGATACCGATCTGTGATGACTACCTGCCCGGCTTCTAGTGCTGGACGCACTTTGGTTGCCACGTGGTGGGCACGGTCAGCTGCGTAAAGCAGAGCCTCCGCTCGTGGAGCAACGTCACCCTTGCGGTGCAGCAGAAGGTGACGAATCTCCTGGCCAAGTTCGGTGCCACCAGGTTCAAAAGTTCGAACAATTTCATGACCGAGGTCACGCAAGTGCTGTTCAAGTAGGTCAGCCTGAGTGGACTTGCCGACCCCGTCAATGCCCTCGAAAGAAATAAACCAACCAGGCATTACTTCTTCTTTCGCGTTCCGGCCTTTACAACCTTGGTTGTGCTCGCAATCTTTTTCTTTGGCTTGCCAGCCTTGGCTGGTGCCTCACCCGGCTCGAGGCCAAGCTTTTCGCGACGAATTGCCAACAGCTCAAACGCGGTATCTGCAGACATCTCTTCGAGATTTTCATCCTTCGGAACGGTTGCGTTCACAGCTCCGTCGGTAACGTAAAGACCGAATTGGCCAGTCTTGGCGACTACTGGCAGGCCCGAGGCTGGGTCTTCGCCAAACTCCTTGAGAGGTGTTGCCGCGGTACGACGGCCTCCGTACTTAGGCTGGGCAAAAATCTCGAGCGCTACGGCTAGGTCGAGAGAAAATAGCTGATCTTCAGAGGCCAGCGAACGCGAGTCCTTGCCCTTCATTAGATACGGGCCAAATTTTCCGTTTTGAGCCGTGATTTCGGTTCCAGATTCTGGGTCTACCCCGATAGTGCGAGGCAGCGATAGCAGCGCAATTGCATCTTCAAGCGTCAAGGTCTCTGGACTCATCGTCTTGAACAGCGATGCGGTTTTTGGCTTTGCAGCGTGCTCGTCGTCCAGTGTTACGTATGGACCGTAGCGGCCATCCTTGAACAAAATATTGAAACCGGTAGAAGGGTCAACACCCATTACGCGGTCGGTGATCACCGGTGCATCGATGAGCTGCTGTGCTTTGGCTGGGGTTAGCTCATCAGGCGCTAGACCCTCTGGGATGTTCACGATACGGCGACCGTTTTCGTCGGCGCCTTCGGCTTCTGGCGAGCCCATGACCTCGATGTATGGACCGTACTTGCCGGTTCGAAGCGTGATGTCTGGGCCGATTGAGATTGAGTTGATGGCTCTAGGGTCGCTATCGCCAAGGTTCTCAACCGTTGGGCGCAAGCCTTCAGTCGATCCGCCACCGAAGTAGAACTGCTTGAGCCAGTCACTTCGATCAAGTTCACCCGACGCAATGCGGTCCAGGTCTTCTTCCATCTGGGCGGTGAAGGCATAGTCAACCAGGTTGCCAAAGTTCTCTTCCAGAAAGCGGGTAACAGTGAACGCGATCCACTCGGGAACCAACGCCTGGCCGCGCTTTGAAACGTATCCCTTGTTGATGATGGTCGAAAGGATCGCGGCATAAGTTGACGGCCTACCGATTCCGTCTTCTTCAAGCGCCTTAACCAAAGATGCTTCAGTGAAGCGAGGTGGAGGTGAAGTTTGGTGGTCTTTAGCCACAACATCGATAGCCTTCAAAGCCTGACCAACCGTTAGGTTCGGCAGCTTCGACTCTTTTTCATCGCCGTCGCCATCGCGAGATTCATCCTGGCTTTCCTCGTATGCAGCCATGAATCCGCGGAAAATTACAACGGTTCCCGAGGCGGTAAATTCAGCCGCGGTGCCACCCGAAATTGGTGAGACGCCAATTTTTGCGGTAGTGGTCGAGACCTTGGCGTCTTGCATCTGTGATGCCACAGTGCGCTTCCAGATCAGGTCGTATAGGTCAAAAGCACGTCCACTCAAAACGCTGGCTAGCTCAGATGGGTGCTTGAAAACCTCACCGGCAGGGCGAATAGCCTCGTGGGCCTCTTGAGCATTTTTAGATTTGCCCTGGTAGACGCGCGGCTTGTCTGGCACGTACTCAGCGCCAAACATTTTTGAGGCCTGGCTGCGAGCGGCATTGATGGCCTGGGTCGAAAGCGTTGGAGAGTCGGTACGCATATAAGTGATGTGACCGTCTTGGTAGAGAGACTGAGCAGTGTCCATGGTCTGCTTGGCCGACATACGGAGTTTGCGGGATGCCTCCTGCTGCAGTGTCGAGGTGGTGAACGGCGCTGCCGGACGACGTGTGCTGGCCTTTGATTCAACCGAAGAAACTGAGATTTTGGCGGTACCGGCCTTGACCGATTCGGCGAGCGCCTGAGCTTGCTCAGCACCCAAGAGAAGTACATCAGCAGTTAACTGACCGGCATCGTTAAAGCTCTGACCCGTGGCAATACGCTTTCCATCGATACTTTGAAGTTTCGCGACAAATTGAGGTTCTCCGGACACCTGTGAGTCAAAGGTTGCCTCAACGTCGTTATACGAAGCCGAGACAAAAGCCATACGCTCGCGTTCGCGCTCAACCACCAAACGCATGGCCGGCGATTGAACTCGACCGGCACTTAGGCCACGGTTGATCTTGCGCCAAAGAATCGGTGAAATCTCATAACCGTAGAGGCGGTCAACTACACGACGGGTTTCTTGGGCCTGAACCAGGTTGTCATCTACAGCGCGGGTGTGTTCCAGTGCCGACTGAATAGCCTCTTTGGTGATTTCGTGAAACACCATGCGCTTGACAGGAACTTTTGGTTTCAAAATTTGAAGCAAATGCCACGCGATGGCCTCACCCTCGCGGTCCTCATCGGTAGCGAGATAGAGCTCCTCAGCGCCAACGAGAGCCTTTTTTAGGTCTGAGACAGTTTTGCTTTTGCCCGGTGAAATTGCGTAGTACGGCTCAAAGTCGTTTTCAATGTCAATCGAAAACTTGGCTAGGGAGCCTTTCTTTTTGTCTGCTGGCAAGTCCTTAGGGTCAACAAGATCACGGATGTGGCCGATTGAAGCCAAGACCGTGTAGTCGTTGCCTAGATACTTCGAAATCGTTTTGGCCTTAGCCGGCGACTCAACGATTACCAATTTGTGGCTAGCAGCCAAATGATGCTCCTCTTTATATGCAGATCAGGTTCAATAACTTGGACCCGCTCTTGCCTTTGCGGTTAGAACTATACCTAACCCATCAAGGTGGGCAGAAATCATTACCTCGAGTCCGACAATACGACACTCATCAACAATCGCCATATTCTTTAGCGCAATCTCGTTTGCTTCAACGCAAGGAAAACCGGTGGTTAAACCCCTCAGTGAGTCAGTTGCTGCCAGGGCCATCGCCTCAGTTGCAGCCTGCAGTCGGTGCTGATTTAGCACGTTGTGGGCAACAATTTGCATCCCGCCAAACAGAGCGGTCGAAGCAACCACGGCAGCCAACGCCAGTATTGTTCCTGACCCGCGATCGGTTCTCACAATCCATTCCTTCGGGCACACTGCGTTTCAGAAAGGCTGAACATCGATTCGGGGATATCCATCAACTTGACCTCTTTATAGGCGGTCATACAGAGCAGCTCCCCCGCCTCGCTCGGTTCGATGCGGACACCGCTTTGATCAAAGGCTTCGATGAGTTGCGCCGGATCTTCTCCGCGCGCCAAGGCCCTGGATGCCGTGGCGGCCAGTGAAACCAAATTTATGCGCTCCATTTGAAGCCCCAGGCCACCGATGGTGACCGACATCACCAGTGCAAGTGCCGGCAACGCCAGTGCAAACTCCGCGGTAACCGAGCCTCGATCATTCGACTGGCTGACCATTTGGATTGGTGAAGGTAAGGGCGCTTCTAACCAAATCAAAAAGGATGGTTTTCACCTCTTCACTCCGCATGATGACAACCAGCATTCCCGCAAACCCAACCGCCGCCATAGTGGCGATTGCATACTCAGCGGTTGCGGCTCCGGTTTCGTCCTTCAGGACCCGAATTAGTGCTTTCATTTCTTCTCCTTTATTTATGTGTGGGTGAGCATGCCGATTGCCATTGGAGCAACGGCCAGTAAGACAAATGCCGGCAGCGTAAGCAAACCAAGTGGCAGCATCAGGCGAATTTGTAATTTGCTAATGGCTTGCGCCTGATGGTTTCGGTGAGCTGCCCGAATTGCTTGCGCTGCATCAAGCAGCAGGCCCCTAATTGAACTTCCGGTCTTATGGGAAAGCGCACGGCATTCCTCGAGTGAAGCCTCGGCCTCTGGGTCTGGGGTTCCGATTCCCTTGAGTGAACGAGCTTCGGATTCGGCGCGCTCGGGGCTCAGCCCAGCGCTCAGCCCGATGGCAACGGCATCGAGAAAAGCCCCCGGATCGCTGAATTGCGGGCGAGCCTTTTCGAGAATGTTTTGCACCCACATCTGCCCAACTATCAAAAGGGCAATTCCGACCAGAAACGACAGAAACCCAAGAATTGATCCGGTGATGGAGCCAATTGGATTTAGTCCGATCAGCTGGCCGATTACCAAAGCCGCAAAAGGCAAACCCATGATCAGCTTGGCGGTTGCCCTGGGCGCCGCATAGGCCAATTGAATGCTAGCCGACTGCGACTGTTGAGACTCAAGCACCTCGGCCAGCCGCAGCAGGGTAGGTGTGGGTGACCCACCGAGACGATTCGCCAGTTCCCAGGTAAGTTCAAAACGCTCGGCAACATCGGGGTGGAATTTGGCGATATCTTGCTCGAGATGCCCACGCGCTTGAAGCCCCGGCACACCCGCCGCCAAAAGGCTGGCCAGCTTTCGAATGACCACAGTTGTGCGATCAGACTGGTGCTCGAGCGTCCCAGATGCCGGCGGGATTGGTTTGCCCAAGAATTTAGAAATCACGAGTGACCACCTTGAGGTTACCGCTGGCATCGATAAAAAATGAGCCGATGGCCGACACAACCCTGGAATTGACCTGAATTACCCACGAGAATGCCGATTGAACCGATTGAGCAAACCCTTCGCGGTCAAGCGTGCTTGCAGCACCGCCCGCCAAACCACTAGCCGAGACAATCGACTGCAGGCGAGAAGGGACATCTGCGAGGGAATTTGCATGGATGGTAGCGCCGGCGCCACTGTGCCCGGTGTTCATGGCCTGCAGCAGAGTCAGCAGTTCAATGCCACGCACCTCACCGATGGCCAACCGATCTGGGCGCATGCGCAGCGCTTCACGAACCAACCGATCGAGGTTGACCTCACCCTTGCCCTCAATGTTGGCCTGCCGAGTTTGAAGCGAGACAAAGTTTGGGGTGGGTAGGCCAATCTCGGCGACGTCTTCGAGCGCAATCACGCGCTCGGCGACGCATTCGGCCAAAAGGGCTCGTAGCAGGGTGGTTTTGCCGCTACCGGTGGGCCCGGCAATAAGAAAATTTTGCCTAGCAGCCAGCATTTGCCGAAAAAATCCGAGCTCACGTAAGCCAAACATGCCAAAGTCGGCTAACTGATCGAGGCCAAACAACCGCTCGCGATGAATACGAATCGATAGGTGCGTTTTGGGATTGCAAACCGATCCAATGGCTGCGTGCACACGAATGCCGTCAATCACGACGTCGGCAAAGGGGTTTGCTTGGTCTACGTGGCGCCCACCGAGACCGATAATTTGCTGAGCTAGGGCCGCCAGCTGGCCTTCAGATTGAAAGGGGCTGACCACTGATTCAAGAGACCGCGATGACCTCTGAACCCAGACCTGTTGATAACCGTTGACCAAAATGTCGGTGACCCCAGGCATAGTCAGTAGCGAATCAAGTTGGGGCCCAAGGCTTTGAAAGGTCATGGCAACAGCCTGATTTGCCAACCTGGTTTATTGGGTGGTGGCGGCAAATCTGTGCATAACCGTTAAATTAGGGGGCCCCAGGATCTTGGGGGAAGTTCCTGGGGCCAGGCGATACCTGATTGGGGGAATCGGTATCGCAGGTTAGGTTCAAGACCTAACGAATAAATAATAAGCGCTTTCATTGGGGTTTCATTCCCATCGAAACAGAAAATTTTATTTTTTATGGCAAGATACACAACAAGGTATTTCAAACCAAAGGACAAAGATGTCTCAAGAACTAGATAACCTGCTCCACGAAACTCGGCACTTTGCTCCGACCGCAGAGTTCAAAAAGCAAGCCAACGCCCAGCCTGAACTCTATGAACAAGCCAAAAATGACCGACTAGGTTTTTGGGCCGAGCAGGCTAATAGCCTTCACTGGCACCAACCATTCACTCAGGTACTTGACTGGACCAACCCGCCATTTGCCCGGTGGTTTTACGACGGCAAAATCAACATCTCTTATAACTGCCTCGACCGTCACGTGATTGCTGGGCACGGAGACCGCGTTGCCCTCTACTTTGAGGGCGAACCAGGCGACACCAAGGAATTCACCTACGCCCAGCTAACTGAAGAGGTCAAGAGGGCCGCAAACGTCCTTATCGGTTTGGGAATCAATCCTGGTGACCGCGTGGCCATCTACATGCCGATGATTCCCGAGGCAATTATCGCGATGCAGGCAGTTGCCCGAATCGGCGCCGTGCACTCAGTTATTTTCGGTGGCTTCTCTGCAGAATCACTTCACACGCGCATCGAAGACGCACAGGCCAAGCTGGTTATCACCGCCGACGGCGGGTACCGCAAGGGCCGCGCTAGCGCGCTAAAGCCGGCGGTCGACGAAGCTCTCGGTGGGGGCAAGTGTCCATCGGTGAAAAATGTTTTGGTCGTCAAGCGCACCGGCCAAGAGGTTGGCTGGGTTGAAGGCCGCGATCTTGACTGGGCCGAGGCCCTTGCCAGCGAAAACCCAGAGCACGAGGCTCAAGGGTTTGAGGCCGAGCACCCGCTCTTTATTCTTTACACCTCTGGTACGACCGGCAAGCCCAAGGGTATTTTGCACACCACCGGTGGCTACCTAACCCAAGCCGCCTACACGCACAAGAATGTCTTCGACCTGCACGCTGACAGCGATGTTTACTGGTGCACAGCAGACATCGGCTGGATTACTGGTCACAGCTATGTGACCTACGGCCCACTAGCCAATGGAGCAACCCAGGTAATTTACGAAGGCACCCCCGAGAGCCCTGACTGGGGACGCTGGTGGAGCATCGTCGAAAAATACAAGGTCTCGATTTTGTACACCGCCCCAACCGCTATTCGCAGCTTTATGAAGCTCGGCAGCCAAATTCCGAAGCAGCATGACCTCAGCAGCATCAGGGTTCTGGGCTCGGTTGGTGAACCAATCAACCCTGAGGCATGGATGTGGTACCGCAACGTAATTGGTGGCGGTAGTGCACCAATTGTTGACACCTGGTGGCAGACCGAAACCGGCGCGATCATGATCTCTCCGCTACCGGGCATTACAACCCTAAAACCGGGTTCTGCCCAGCGCGCTCTGCCGGGTGTAAACATTGCGATTTTGGATGACGACGGTAACGGACTCGGAAACGGTCACGCCGGTCTGCTCACCATCACCGAACCGTGGCCATCAATGCTGCGCGGGATCTGGGGCGACCCAGACCGCTACAAGGAAACTTATTGGTCCAAGTTCAAGAACATCTACTTTGCCGGCGACGGCGCGAAGTTTGATGAGGAGGGCGACCTCTGGCTTCTTGGTCGAGTTGATGACGTTATGAACGTCTCTGGCCACCGTTTGTCTACAGCTGAAATTGAATCAGCCTTGGTCTCGCACCCGTTTGTGGCTGAGGCAGCTGTGGTTGGCGCCAAAGATGAGACCACCGGCCAGGCCGTAGTCGCTTTTGTAATTCTGCGACAAAACCAATTAGAAAACGCCGGTTCAGATGCTGACGTGAGCAAGATTTTGCGCGACCACGTGACTCACGAAATTGGGCCGATCGCACGGCCTCGAACCATCATGGTGGTTTCAGAATTGCCAAAGACGCGCTCGGGCAAGATCATGCGCCGACTACTTCGCGATGTTGCTGAAGACCGCCCTATCGGTGACGTAACCACACTGGCTGACACCAGTGTTATGGACATCATCAGCGGCAAGATTGCCGGAGGCGCGAACGACTAGCAAGTCGCTACAATAAATGTCGAAGCCCCCAGCTCACTCTCTCTGTGCTGGGGGTTTCGCTTTGTTTCTTGCTTAGGCCTAAAGTGCGTCGACTAGTCCACGCGGATCGTCAGCGAAGAAATCGAGCCTGGTGACCTCAAAGGCTTTTGAGCCTTTAGTGACAAGAACGGGGTACTTCAATTCGAGAGAAACATTGGTCTGACTCATGGTCACCAAGTTCACTCGGGTCTGCCCTTCAACGTCATCGATTTGAAAACCCTTTGAAGTCTCGAAGGTGCGTTCGTCGACAAAAGCTGCGTCAATCTGGCTCTTCGGAATGGTCACCTTGAAATTTGGGCCCGAATGAACAACTAGCAGCTCCTGAATCACAAAATGTGGGTGCGCTTTCAGGCCGGCGTAAACGCCGACCATGAATAAGAAACCCCAAATACCTAAAATCAGAATCGGCCAGCGAATGGCAGGCCAACGGCTGAGCACCACATCAAAAATCGGAATTTCCACTGCTGACAGCCCGATAAACACGAACAAAATGGTTCGCATTTCAAGGTAGTAAGAAAAAACCCGAGCCCCGGCCGGAGCGACCGTCTGTCTCCTTGCAAGCAAGTAGAGGCTGCGCCAGCCGTCGAGCTCCAGCTTGACCGAGAGCCGAAGCAATCGGGTGATGGTTTTGAAAGCTTGCATTACTTAAATTCGGCGATTAGCTCTACTTCAACGGCTGAATCAAGCGGCAACACTGGCACCCCAACCGCTGATCGAGCGTGCACGCCGGCATCACCGAATACCTCACCCAAGAACTCGCTGGCGCCATTAATTACGCCAGGCTGTCCGGTGAATTCAGGAATAGATGCCACAAAGCCGACTACCTTGACGATGCGAGTCACGCGGTCAAGGTCGCCGATTGAGAGCTTAAGTGCGGCAAGCGCGTTGAGTGCGCACAAACGGGCAAGGTCCTTAGCAACAGCTGGATCAACCAGCCCTTCGGACTCTCCGACCTTGCCGGCAGCAGGCAATTTGCCATCGACAAAAGGCAATTGACCTGAGGTGAAGCACAGGTTTCCGGTCACAACTGACGGCACATAGGCTGCCACTGGCAACGCAACGGCAGGCAGCGGGTAGCCAAGTTCGATTAGTCGAGCCTCAATACGTGACATTAGTTTGACTCCTCGGCAATTGGGCGCTTGAAAAACGCGATGTTGCCGCCCATGTTGTTGGCGACGATCTGAACTAGCTCCCAGCCTTCAGAACCCCAGGTGTTCAAAATCGCAGTTTCTTTGTGTAGCAACAAAGGGGTGGTGATGTACTCCCACTTCAACATTTACAGAGTCCTCTCAGGTGATGTCCGGTAACCTAGAGTTTATGTCTGGTTCACAGAACAAGTCCGCGTCTAAAGCGAGCGGCATCCTAAAATTTACCGGTTTGTCAGCCCTCGTTGGCGTACTCGGAGTGCTTCTTTTGGCCCCAATTGGCCTTGTTGGGGGCTCTGCTGCCACCACCGGCCTCAACCTCTTTGAGAACCTGCCAACCTACCTAAAGCCAGTTACTGGCTCGCAGGCGTCTACCCTTTATGCCAATGACGGCGATGAAAAAGTCGTGGTGGCAAATTTCTACCACGAGAACCGAATTTCGATCTCGTACAACGATATGTCAACCAACATCCGCAATGCGGTTGTGGCCACCGAAGATCCTCGATTCTTTGAGCACGGCGGCGTTGACTGGCTTTCACTCGCTCGCGCTACAGCAACCAACGCAATCTCAGCCGGAAACGGCCCTGGTGGTTCAACCATCACGATGCAGTACGTCAAGAACTCGTTGGTAGAGGCAGCAAACCTCGCTGGCGACAAAGAGGCCATCGCAGCCGCAACCACAGCCAGCGGCCTTGAAGGTATCGCAAGAAAGTTCAAAGAGATCCGGATGGCGATTGCGCTGGAAGGCATTTCGAGCAAGCAGGACATCCTTGCTGGGTATTTGAACCTGTCATTCTTTGGAAACCAGATCAACGGTATTGAAGCCGCTTCAAACTACTACTTTGGCATCAAGGCAAGTGAACTAAACATTCCGCAGGCAGCACTGCTGGCGGGTATGTTGAAGTCCCCGAACGACTACAAGCCGGATGAAGAAGGCAACCTCGAGCGCGCCAAGGGCCGCCGCGACTACGTTATCGACAACATGGCCGCTGAGGGCTACATCACTGGCGCCGAGGCTGACGCCGCCAAGGCCACCCCGATTGAGGTCAACCTGACCCACACCCCTAGCGGTTGTGAGGCCAACCAAACCACCGCGTTTTTCTGTGACTTCACCGTCTGGACTATCCGCAACAATGTTGAGTTTGGCGCCACCCCAGAAGACCGCGAGAACCTGCTTCGCCGCGGTGGCCTTCAGATTTACAGCACACTCGACCTAGACGCTCAAACTGCCGCACATGAGGCAACAATGACCTGGGCGCCTTACGATGACCCAAGCCAGATTGGTTCGGCGACTGTTTCGGTTCAGGCCGGCACCGGGCGCATCCTGGCCATGGCCGAAAACCGAGTTTTTGACCAGACCCAGAGCGAGGACCTTGGCCACACCTCGGTGAACTATGCAACTGACCGCGAATACGGCGGTTCGTCAGGCTTCCAAACCGGATCTACCTACAAGGTATTCACCTTGGCACAGTGGCTGACAGCTGGCTTCCACCTGAACGACCACGTTGACGGTCGCGTCAAAGAGTGGGGTCCTGGTGACTTCTCGGCACGCTGTGGCGGAGTTGGCGGCACCTGGAAGCCAAACAACATTGTCAAGGAGCCAGAGGACCTAACTGTGGTTCAGGCAACCACAATGTCGGTGAACACTGCCTACGTTGACATGGCCAGCCAGCTTGACCTGTGTGACATTCGCGACACCGCGGCACGGTTTGGTGTGCACCGAGCCGATGGCGCCGAGCTTAGCTACGTGCCTTCATCGGTGATTGGTGTAAACGAAATTGCGCCGCTAACCATGGCAGCCGCGATGGCCGGAATTGCCAACAAGGGCGTGTACTGCTCACCAGTTGCAATCGACCGCATCGTGGTGCGCGAAACCCAGGCCGACCTAAAGGTGCCAACCAGCGATTGTTCAGCAGCGGTTACCCCTGAGGTGGCTGCTGGAATGACCTACGCGATGCAGCGCGTAATCTCTGGCGGTACCGGTGGTGCTTCAGCAACCGGAGACGGCACTCCCCTAGCCGGCAAGACCGGAACCACCGACTCTGGTGTTCACACCTGGATGACCGGTTTCTCATCTGCCGTTGGAACCGCAACCTGGGTGGGTAACGTAGTCGGAAATAAGTCTTTGGGCGCCTACCGGCTAAACAACAAAGCTGCCAACACAGTTCGTCACGACATTTGGCGAACCACCATGAAGGCAATCAACAAGTTGTACCCAGGGTCTGCGTTTGACGCCCCACCAGCTGAGATGGTTGCAGCCACAATGATTACCGTTCCGGCAACCGGTGGGCAAGACCCAGCAGCAGCTGAAGAGCTAATCAACGCTTCTGACTTGAATGCCAAAATTCAGACCCGCACCATTGTCTCGAACCAGCCAGAGGGCACCGTTGCCCGCACTGTGCCGGGTGCCGGACGAAGCGTGCCACGCGGTAGCCAGATCTTGATTTACATCAGCAAGGGTGGAACCCTCAAGGTTCCGGACGTTGCCGGAATGTCGGTGGTTGACGCCAAATCAACCCTGTTGGCCGCCGGATTTGCTGCGGTGAGCGAACCACAGCCTTCGCAAACTCAGTTCTTTGTTCAGTCAGACACAATTCCTGCAGGCTTTGTGGTTGGCACCACACCGGCCGCTGGAACCAGCGCCACCGCAACCGGCGCCATTCTGCTGATACTGAGTACGGGTCCGTAGTTGGAGTATTTGGCAGCCCTGGTCGGCCTCGGCTTAGCCGCGGCTATCTGGGGTATTGCTATTGAGCGGCACCTATTTGTAATTCGCCGCGAAACTGTTGCGGTGTTGCCTACCGGATCACCTGAAATCACCGTGCTGCACATCGGCGACATTCACATGGCACCGTGGCAAAAGCGCAAGCAGCGATGGGTTCATGCGCTCGGCCAGCTAAAACCAGATTTGGTAATCAACACCGGCGATAACCTGGGTCACACGCAAGCTATTGGCCCGGTTTTGACGGCTCTTGCTCCGCTAACCGAACGACCTGGCGTATTCGTGAACGGATCAAACGACTATTACGCACCGGTTTTGCGCAATCCGCTTGGGTACCTGGCCAAACCATCTGAGCGCAGCAATGGGCAAAAACTAGACACTGCCCGGCTCCTCAGCGGATTCCAATCAGCTGGCTGGCTAAACCTAAATAATCGAGGTGGCCAACTTTCGATTCGCGGGGTGCAGCTGGGGTTTATCGGTGTTGATGATGCCCACGACGAACTTGACGACATCGGCAGCCTGCCCGGCCAAGCAACCGCCTTGAAAAACTGCGGTGTTATTTTGGGCGTAAGCCATGCGCCTTACATGCGAGTTCTAGAGGCCATGGCAAATGCCGGCGCCGAAGTTCTTTTTGCCGGGCACACCCACGGCGGTCAGGTTTGTTTACCGGGCTTCGGTGCACTGGTTACCAACTGCGATTTGCCAGCAAAAAACGCCAAGGGCTTGAGTGCTTGGAAATTTGGCGATCGAAAGCTGATTCTGAATGTTGTTGCTGGTTTGGGGCATTCAATATTTGCGCCGGTGAGGTTTGCCTGCCGACCTGAGGTGCGACTTATTACTCTCGTGGCAAAGCCCTAGGGGCTGCTAGTTGTTTAGCGACCAAACCTGAGGGCCAAGGGCAATCCACTGGCCAGAGGCGTTGTCACAGCGAGCCGTGACGTTCTCTACAAAACAAGTAAAGCCAGCGGCTGAAACACTCTGACCGGTTAGCAGGGTCTTGGCCTGGCTAGCGTCTGAGTAAAAACCACCCGAGCAAGCAAATTCTGCAGTTTCGCCAGACTCAGGTTTTGATGACCATAGGCGCACTTGGTAGCCGTAACTGTAAACACAAGATTCTGGGGCTGGGATTGGCTGGTAAACCGCGGCCGCTTCATTCTGCTCGCAGAGCGTGAACTGGCTGACCGGGCTAATTGTGCACCAGGTTGGTCCTTCGCCGACCTTGAAGACATACTCGTCAAAACCGTTGTTGAACTCTTCTGGGTCAATTGCCACCACTGCCGATGGCATTTCGGTAGGAACCAGCGCCTGGTCAGGCGTAGGTGTTGGGCGAGACTGAGTTGTGCCACCATTGGTTGGTTCATCAACCGGAGCAGCAGCACATGCGCCGAGGGTGAGTGACAACCCCAGCAAGACAGAAACGGCCAAAACGCGCGACATAATCACAGGCTACTCTTTGGCTTGCCAGAAACCGTGGAACTCAACGACGCAGTTTTAGTTACTAGAACTCGCGAGCAACAAGCTCGGCGATTTCGTAGGTGTTAAGCGCGGCGCCCTTGCGAAGGTTGTCGCCAACGACGAACAACTCGATTGAGTTCGGGAAGTCTAGTGACTGACGAATGCGGCCAACAAAAGTTGGGTCCTGTCCAACGACCATGGCTGGGGTTGGGTAAAGGTGGTTTTCTGGTTCGTCAACAACACGGATGGTTGGCTGCTGGCCCAGAACTTCGCGAACCTCATCGGCAGTAAGCGGGTTAGCAAAAGTTGCGTGAACGGTTAGTGAGTGAGCAACCTGAACTGGAACGCGCACGCAGCTTGCGGCAACCTTCAGGTCTGAGATACCAAGAATCTTGCGAGACTCGTCGCGAACCTTCAGCTCTTCTGAGGTGTGGCCGCCGGCCTTTAGCGAACCTGCAAATGGAATTATGTTTAGGGCGATTGGGTGTGCCCAAGGCGAGTTGCTGAGGTCGTTGCCGGCGGCAGCAAGTGCAGCGCGAACGTCTTCAGTTGCGGTGCCCAGTGATGCATCCTTGCCAACAACAGCAAGCTCTGATGCAAGCTCATCGATACCGGCAGCGCCGGCGCCAGATACAGCCTGGTAGCTAGAAACAACCAGCTCGGTCAGCTTCCACTTGTCGTGCAGTGCACCCATCGCAGCCATCATGGTGAGGGTGGTGCAGTTTGGGTTAGAGATGATTCCGCGAGGGCGGTTCTTGGCCTGCTCTGGGTTTACCTCAGGAACAACCAGTGGTACATCGGCGTCCATGCGGAAGGCACCCGAGTTGTCAACGGCAACCGCACCGCGCTCGGCGGCAATCGGAGCCCAAACCTCAGAAACCTCATCAGGAACGTCGAACATTGCGATGTCGATGCCGTCGAAAGCCTCAGGAGAAAGTGCAACCACAGTTAGTTCTTCGCCGTGAACGGTGATCTTCTTGCCAGCGGAGCGAGGGCTCGCGATCAAGCGGATCTCGCCCCAGATGTTTGGACGACTGTTGATGATGCCGATCATTACGGTACCAACAGCACCGGTTGCACCGACAAGAGCTAGTGATGGCTTAGACATGATTTCCCCTGATTTCTAGAGTCTGAAAAGTTTGTGAGTTTTAGCGACCGGTACCGGCGTAGACAACAGCTTCGATGTCGCTGTCTAGGCCGAATGCGGTGTGAACAGCGCGAGCGGCTGCATCTACCTGGTCATCGCTGGTGATAACTGAGATGCGGATCTCTGAGGTTGAGATCATCTCAATGTTGATGCCCGCCTCGGCAAGAGCGCGGAACATGGTTGCAGAAACACCTGAGTGGGTGCGCATACCGGCACCGACTACAGAAAGCTTGCCAATTTCATCGTCGATCTCGACGGTGCGGAAACCAAGAGTTGCCTTGGCTGCCTCTAGCGCTGCAGCGACCTTCTTTGACTCAGCCTTTGGGCAGGTGAAGCCGATGTCGCTAACCGCATCGGTTACGTCAGAACCGGTTGGGGTGTTCTGAACAATCATGTCGATGTTGGCACCAGCGTCGGCAACCAATGTGAAAAGCTCAGCAGCCTTGCCTGGAACATCTGGAATACCGATGACCATAATCTTGGTCTGGCCCTTGTCGATTGCTACACCCGATACGACTGACTCTTCCATGCCTGCTCCTGCTTTTCCTGAATAAACGATGGTTCCTGGGTCGGTGCTAAAAGTTGAACGAACGCGTAGGTCTACGTTGTGGCGGCGAGCAAACTCAACCGCGCGAATGTGCAGAATCTTTGCTCCGGCTGCTGCAAGCTCAAGCATTGATTCAACATCGATGGACTCAAGCTTCTTGGCACCCTTAATAACTCGTGGGTCTGAGGTGTAGACACCGTCAACGTCAGAGTAGATCTCACAAAGGTCAGCTTTTAGGCCGGCCGCCAGTGCAACTGCAGTGGTGTCAGAACCACCGCGACCAAGGGTTGTGATGTCACGAGTCTCGCGGTTGAAGCCCTGGAAACCGGCCACGATTGCAATGTTGCCAGCGTCAACTGACTCACGGATGCGCTCTGGGGTGACCTCGGCAATACGGGCATTTCCGTGGACGCTGTCGGTGACGATACCGGCCTGTGAACCGGTGAAAGACTGTGACTTACCGCCCTGGGCATTGATGGCGATGGCCAGCAATGACATCGAGATGCGCTCACCCGAGGTAAGCAGCATGTCTAGCTCACGAGGGCTGTCATTTGGATCGTCGGCTACCGAATTGGCAAGGTCCAGAAGTTCGTCGGTGGTGTCACCCATGGCTGAGACAACGACGACAACCTGGTTGCCGGCTTTTTGGGTTTCGATTACGCGACGAGCAACGTGCTTAATCTTGTCGGCATCGCCAACGGATGAACCGCCAAACTTCTGCACGATAAGGGCCAAGGTAGGTCTCCTCAGATTTCGGGGTGATTGCAGGCGGATAACGCCAGAACTCACAATTCTAGCGGACTCCAGGACCGGTCAAAAGGCCTAACCCTGGATTACTGTGATGAATTAACTGACTGTTCGGCGACCTTCAAAAGCGCGACCAAGCGTAACTTCATCGGCGTACTCGAGGTCTCCACCCACCGGCAGACCCGATGCCAATCGAGAGACAGTGATACCCAGCGGGCTGAGCATACGGGTTAGGTAGGTTGCCGTCGCTTCACCCTCAAGGTTTGGGTCGGTTGCGATGATTACCTCTTGAATTTCTGGGTCACTCAGTCGACTCATGAGCTCTTTGATTCTGAGCTGGTCTGGGCCAACTCCTTCGATCGGGCTGATGGCGCCGCCAAGCACGTGATACAGGCCGCGGAACTCGCGCGTGCGCTCGATTGCCTGAACATCTTTTGACTCTTCAACCACACAGATTGCGGTGCGGTTGCGTCGAGCATCGCGGCAGATGTTGCAACGAGTTTCTTCGGTTACGTTTCCGCAGATCTCGCAAAAGCGGACGCGCTCTTTTACCTCAGTAAGCACGCGGGCGAGGGTTTGAGCCTGCTCGTCCTCAGCCTGCAGCAGATAGAAGGCAATTCGCTGAGCCGACTTTGGACCAACACCCGGCAACCTGCCCAGCTCATCAATTAGTTCTTGAACTACGCCCTCGTACATTACTTGCCACCGTTTTTATCGATGATCGGCTCTGCACCCAGCATTTCGCGAAGAAGTGATTCGCCGTATCGTGCCGACTCGTCGACCATGCTTGAGTTGCGCGATTTAATCGGTGCAGCTTCAAACTGCTCTTCAGGTTCAGGCTCATCTAGCGGAGGTGGAACTTCTTCGGCGATTGGCGCCGAGGCCGGAGCAACTGCAGGTGCCCGAACCGGCGCCGGAGCCTGAACTGGAGCGACCTGGGCCGGTGCTGCCTGGACCTGTGCCTCTTGAACTGCTGGCTTATTTGCGTCATCGATCTGGGCGCGGAATTTGACCTGGACACCAAGCACGTCAAGAATCGCGGTTCGCAGGATGTCGCTGGCACCGTTTGAGTTCTTGAACGATTCGAGGTCTTTTTGACTTAGGAACTTCAGGGTCAAAACATCTTCGCTGAAGTCAACAACGCTGAGTGAGAACGCGACCATCCAGGCTGCTTTAGAAGCCTTATTAACTTTGGTCAGGATGTTTGGCCAAGAGTCGCGGAACTGCTGAGTGCTGATAGCGCCAAGTACAGGCGCAGCCGGAGCAGCTGGTGCGGTGACCGGTGCAGCTGCCGGCATTGAATTTTGGACAGGTGCTTCTTGAGCCGGCGCAGATGTTGGGGCCGCAGTAACCGAAGTGGCAGCTACCGGAGTGGCCGCAACCGGTGCCGGCGCAGCTGCCCCACCAACACCGATTCGGCGCTCAAGGCGTTCGATGCGGGCCAGTGAGCCAATCTCGGTTTGGTCACTTGATGGAACCAAAACCTTGGCGCACATGAGCTCAAGATGCAGCTTCGGCGAGGTTGCACCGGACATCTCGGTTAGGGCATGGTTTACGGTTTCAGCCGCATGGGTTAGCTCAGCCAGGCCAAAGCGCGCTGCTTGGGTGCCCATTTTGTCTAGTTCGTCGTCTGCAATTCCGCGCAAAACTGCCTTTGCGCCGTCTCCGACTGACAACACCACAATTAGGTCACGAAGGTGCTCGAGCAGGTCTTCAACAAAGCGGCGAGGGTCCTGACCGGTCTGGATCACTTTGTCAACGCTGGCAAACACCGACGCTGAGTCGTGCGCCGCAAATGCGTCAACGACCTCATCAAGCAAGGCCGCGTGAGTGAAGCCAAGTAGCGCAGCTGCGCGTTCGTATTCAACCTTCGGTGCCGCGCCGTCAACGCCTTCTGAACCGGCAATTAGTTGGTCTAGAAGAGAAAGTGAGTCACGGACAGATCCGCCACCAGAGCGAACTACCAATGAGAGCACACCGGGGGCTACGTCGACACCCTCGCTGGCGCAAAGTTGCTCAAGGTACTCAAGCATTTGAGCTGGTGGCACCAACCGGAATGGGTAGTGATGGGTGCGGGAGCGGATTGTGCCGATGACTTTGTCTGGCTCGGTAGTAGCAAAAATGAACTTGACGTGGGCAGGTGGTTCTTCAACGATTTTTAGCAGAGCATTGAAGCCCTGGGGCGTAACCATGTGAGCTTCGTCGAGGATGAAGATTTTGAAGCGATCACGGGCTGGGGCAAAAATTGCGCGTTCACGGAGGTCACGAGCATCGTCAACACCGTTGTGTGAGGCGGCGTCAATTTCTACGACGTCAAGCGAGCCGCCACCGTCACGAGACAACTCGATGCAGCTTGGGCAAACTCCACATGGGGTGTCTGTTGGCCCTTCGGCACAGTTGAGGCAGCGGGCCAAAATGCGGGCAGATGTGGTCTTGCCACAACCGCGTGGGCCTGAGAAAAGGTATGCGTGGTTTACGCGGTCGGTGCGCAATGCCGTCATCAACGGCGCAGTCACCTGCGACTGGCCGATTAGTTCGGCAAAAGATTCAGGACGATAACGTCTGTACAGAGCGGTAACCACGTTTAGAGCCTAGCCTCCTCGACTGACAATTTGCCCAAATAAAAAGACTCCCCGCACACCCGTCAGAGCCCAGTTACCCTTGCTATCTTTCGATCCTGGGGGAGTTGGCCGAGGTGACGCCGCACGGGGAGTCCACTCCTAGTTTACCGGCTATGCGCTCCCCCGTAAATTGTTGTGATTCTCGGTGTGCACCAATCGGTTGAATGGGTTTGTTAGCCTAAAGGAATGAGTAAACAAAAGCGCCTAGGACTTTGGTTCGCCGGAACATCTGCAATCTTTTTCACTCGTGCACTTTTGTTCTCTACTTTTGTGAGTCGCGGTCCTGAGGTACAGGAAGCTCTGAATCTAAACACTGCCGAGATGGGCTTGCTCAGCATGGTTTTTCCGGCTGGTGGACTGGCCGGAATCATGTTTGCTGGGCTTTTGGTCAACAGGTTTGGCACTCGCAGGGTAAACGCGGCTACTTACATACTGGCCGGCTTGAGTTTTGTTGCTCTGGGCCCGGCCGTGGTTTCGGGCAACGTTTTCTTGGCTTCGGTAGCACTATTTTTTGTCGGCCTCCCAATGGCCATTAGCGACTTCGTTGGCAATATTGAGGGCACCGCAGTAGACAAGGCATCCAAGCGCTCGCTATTCCCAGCAATTCACGGATTATTTGGCGTAGGCATGCTGACCGGCGCCACCTTGGCGAGCTGGTTGATTGCTACCGGAGTTGGACTAGACGTTTCGTTCATCGCAGTTGGTGTTTTCGCGGGTGTGATTTCTGTGCTGGCCGGCCTGACCTTCAACACCAACCCGCGGCAGCAAATTACCTCATCAGGTATTTCTGAGGAGAAAAAGAGCTCACTGAAGGTATGGACTGAGAAGCGCAGCTTGTTGATTGCTGTCATCGGTTTCTCATTCATCTTGGCTGAGGGTGCCGCCGGCGTTTGGGTGCCGATTGCCCTTACCCAGACCGGTTTTAGCGGATCTGAAGCTGCTTTTGCATTTGGTGTTTTCTGGATCGTAATCACAATTGGCCGCCTGATCGGCGGAAGCATTGTTGACCTGATGGGCCGCCGAATGGCTGTTCTGCTATCGGCGTTAATTACCTCATCAGGTATTTTGGTGTTCATGGCGGTCGAGATCGTGGCACTGCCGTATTTGGGTCTGGTTCTGTGGGGCTTGGGCATGGCGATCGGCTTCCCTATGGCTATCGCCTCAATGAGCGACGAGCCAACAATGGCACCAGCGCGAATCAACATGATTATCAGCGTGGTTTACATTTCTGGCATCACAGTGGGCCCAGCTCTCGGCGCAGTCGGTCAGGTTGCCGGGCTTTACGTTGCCTTCGGCATTCCGCTGGTGATGATGTTGCTATCTGCCGCTCTGAGCGGCGTCACTCGCCCACTAGCCAAGAACTAAATAATTCGGTGCACCGATGAATATTGAGTTTGAAGGCACGGTTCATCGGTGGCGAAATAACGAGGGTATTTTTCTGGTCAGTTTGCCCAAGGATTTGTCAGATGAGATCAAAGAAATTTCAGAGGGCATGACCAACGGTTGGGGGTCTCTGAAAGTGGAGGCCAGGCTGGGGTCAGTTGTTTGGCGCACGTCAATATTTCCTGATTCCAAGACCGGCTGCTTTGACCTGCCTCTCAAAGCTGAGGTGCGAAAAAAGAACAACATCGATGAGGGGTCAGCGGTCAAAGTTCAATTGGATGTTCTTGGTTTCTAAGCAACCGGTAAACTGGCCTAAGTAACAATCCAAGGAGAATTCGCCTAGTGGCCTATGGCGCCAGCTTGGAAAGTTGGTTGGGTGCAAGCCCTCATGGGTTCGAATCCCATATTCTCCGCCAACAAAACGACCGCCTATGTGGCGGTCTTTTTGTTTATGCTCCTAATCTGTTCTCATGACTGAAAAAGTTTCCGGCCCAGCAAGCTACTTTCCTTCGATTGAGAAGAAGTACGGACACCCCATCGAACACTGGATGACCCAACTAGCCAACGTTCCAGAAGCCAAGCACATGGAACAGGTTGCCTATCTAAAGGATGAGTTCGGCATCGGCCACGGGCACGCGAACGCGTTGGTTGCGGTTTATCGCCAGAAAAACGGCTTATAGAAATTCCCCTGAAAAAACACGGGCATTCTGACTTGTAAATCCCTGTGCTCGACCCAACCGGTCAGCTCTTGGAATTTGCCGGCCCTCTTTTTTAGATTACAAAAAGTGGCTCGAGAGCCTTCTTCTTTGGCAGGTCTTTGTAATTCCACTGAATTGCAGCTGCCTCTAGCAACCAATCTTCAAAACCTACAGCCGCGAGAGCATCGGTATTTTTGACATCAAAACTGGCGGCCTTGAACTTGCCGAGCGCAGACAAACCGGCCTTACTAAACGACTGGCCGCTCCAGAACAACGCCTGCACGCCAGCCTTTTTGATGCTGTAGCCAACCACCGGATTTTGGTCAATAAACCAAACCGGGTGGCCATGCCAGACTTTACCCTCGGCCTGAGGCAAAACCTTGGCAATCAGATCAGCAACGGAATCACAAATTGCTAGGTACTCAGAACTCTGTGCATCGTTATAGGCACGGATATCTACAGGAAGAGTCATGCCTACATAGTAACGAGCGACTACTCGACGCCCCAGATTTCTCCTGATGGCAACTCAACTTCTCCGGTGCGGCTCTCAATGGCAGCCAACCGAACCTTGTTTGAATTCAGGTCCAGATCGGTGTGTGTGCCTGTCCAAGCATTTGCATCCGAAGCCTGGTCACTGCCTGAAAACGAGAAACGCCAAGTCTGTGCTGCCAAATCAATCTCGACATAACGGGTCTTTCCGGGCCAGTTCGAGTCGTAAACCAACACTAGAGCTAGGTCTTTGCTCGGGTACTCAATTGCAAATGGCAAAACCTCGTGGCCTCCATTTGGTGTGTAAAGGCCAAGGCCGTACTCCAACTTGCCGGTCTCGAGAGACTTTGCCAAGACAGCAATGGTGTCGGTCAATGAGTTTGAAACCCAATCACGAGTCTGCTGTTGAACCTCAGGAAAAAACATCGTTGCAAAAGATCTAATGATGGCCGAGATAACCGCAGGGTCATCATCAAGTTCGGCCGTCTTTACTTTGGTGCCAAGGTCATACCTAGCTGCCGCAAGGACAACCATTCCCTCGCAGTGACCAAGTTGCCGCGAAGAATTCACAATGCCAATCACTTTGAGTGCACCCTCAGTTGGAACACACGGGTCTGCCACTCCATCAACGCATACGGTGTCGCGAGTCCCTACCATTGCAGTTAGGTCTTCGATGTCAAACTCTTGCGCGTACTGCCGCGAGTTGAAGTTTGCAAAAGAAAAACCATCCACTGCCGGATCAAAGTCGGTAGCAACTGCTTTGCCGATGTAACTGTGATCAGGGGCATTAGTCGCACACCCCGTTAGCGCAACCGTTACAGCCAGTAATAATGCTATTTTGATCGAAATCTTCTTCATGATTAAAACTTTCCTGGGGTGAAGGTGCTGCCCGGAGCCGTGGTTGATAGCGTGCCTGAGTTGTTGATTTCGTAGCGAATAATTACGATTCCACTGCCACCGAGACCGCCCTGAGTCTTGGTGTTACTGCCAGATGCAGCACCGCCACCACCTGAACCGGTGCCGTTTTTACCGTTTTTACCAGAGCTGCGCGGATAACCACCGTCGCCGCTGATTCCGCGACGACCAACACCGATGCCGATTCCGCCACCGCCACCGCCGGCTGCGTACCAAACAGACTTACCGGTGATGTTGTTAATAATTCCATCGCCACCGATACCGCCGTTACCCTGGCTAGCAGGAAGTCCAGCGCTACCGGCACCGCCACCGCCACCGCCGGCACTACATGCGTCCGACGAACATCCGCGCCAACCATAACCGCCAGAGTTTCCTTGGCGCTCAAGTGACAAACCAGGGTTATCGAAGCCTTCGCGATAGCCCGCACCACCGCCCGAGCCACCAGAGTTTCCGTTGGCGTCAAGACGACCGCCACCGCCACCGCCCAGAGCAACTAGGCCGGCTCCGTTGATCGACGAGTTTCCGCCATTGAGTCCGTTGCCCTCACGGTAGCTGCTGGTTCCGCCGGCACCGACGACAACTCGGTAGGTGCCAGGGGCAAACTTGACAGGTCGACCAAGGTTTGTGACGACGCCGCCGGCGCCACCACCGCCAACACCGGTTTCTTTGTTGGTGTTATTCGATGCACCAGAACCGCCACCACCGATTAGCAAGTACTCGATTGGGGTTTCAGACATGGAGTCTGGAATGTAGAAATCCGAGTCGGACTCGTAGGTGAAGGTGTGCACCTTATAAGTCCTTGAACCAACTGTGATCACACTTACAGTTCCCCCAGATGCGCCGGTTGACTTGTCTGGTGTCGCCGCAACGCTCACTGTAGGTGTTGCAACCGGGATGTCGCCTGACGCACCAGATGCCGTACGGCTATCTACGCGGTAACTGCTCGAGGTGTACCCTCCGGCCGCAAAGTCAACATTCCAAGATTTGTCACAGCCGCCATCAAAACTAAATGATGGCGTTTCTTCCCACTTGGTGCCGAAGGTGACGCAGCCCATTTTTACTCCGGCAACAACAACACCAAAGAGACCAAGTTCAACACCGATGTCCATTTGGCCATCTGAGTTCCAGTTGTCAAAGTAGGCAACTGGTGAGAGATCTGATGAAAGCTGAAAAGTAAGGCCCGCTAACTCAGGAACGGTAAATGCAATCGCGGCACTACTGCCCATCTCTTGCATGGCATCCATCGCAGCTGAGTTTTCTTCAGCGTCGGCATCAGATGTGTTTTTGCTCGGGGTTTTGGATGACTCAGATGATGAGTAGCCCGGGCTCAGCATCCCAAGAATTTGATTCACCGGAATATCTAGAAGCATGGCAGGAATTAGTCGAGGGTTATCAGCATCACCAGCAACGCTCTTTAAGGTCTTGATAATTTGAGACTCAAGACCCTTAATCTCATTGCCGACTTTTGAGGCGATACCCTTTACGGCATTAGCCATCACGTTAGCCTGCTGCATCAACTTCCAAGGGTTGTCGCAACCTCCGTTAAAACTAACCTTTGGAGCGTGCTCAAACCCTTCTGGGAAACCTAGGCAACCAAAACCGATTCGATACTTTTTGAGACCGAGGAAGTCCATGTCGATTTGGAGATTCACCGCGTTGGACTCCTCCCATTGGCTCGGGCGGATCTTCACGTAAAGGTGAGAAGCCACTGGAACTGGCGGGTTAGAGATACCCGGAACCTCAATCTTCGGGTTTGGAGTCCCAACGTTGCCAAGCACTGTGTTGATGGCTTCCTCAGCCTCTTCGGCACTCATGTTCTTCACTTTTTTGGCAATGCCATTGACAGCTTTGATCCCCTGCTTGATAGCACCATCTAGGCTCTTGACGATGGTTTTATATGATCCTGAACCAAGCTCCGTTGGCCATGAGGTCGGCAGGTATGAAATAACAGTTCCAACAGCATCAACAATCTCGCCGGCTGCATTTCGATACTCTTCGGTTACCGAGCTCATCGCGGTTCTACCGACTATGCCAGCCTCATTCTTGGCCTCTTTGAAGCCAGAGTTGATAGCGCCGCCCACATCGTCGGCCATGCCCTCAACAGCTCCCGATGCCTCACCCAATCCCTTGTTGATAGCGCCGACCAAGTTGAAGGTTCGGATTCTAATGCTGCCCAAATTTTCTTCAGAAGGCTGCGGTGTGCAGCCTGACATCATCAGCGCACTGGCCGTTACTAGTGCAAGAGTTGTGACCAGGCGACGGATTGGGCGAGTCATTGTGCCTCTATTCGTTAATTGGATAATTTATCCAGTTAGACAGACTATAACCCAACCGAGACCATAGACTCGACACGTGGACGAGATTGTTATCAAACCAGACACCAAGCAGTTGCTGCTCGATGCAGCGCAGCATGAACTTGGCTTGAGCGGAATCGAGGGATTCAGGATTGAGGCTATCCTCGGCGCCACCGGGGCCTCATTTAGCTCTCTCTACCACCACTACAAAAACCGTGACGGTTTGATTACCGCGGCACTAGTATCAAGCTTTCAGGCTCAGGTTGACCTTGACGTAGATGCCTTTCTACAAGCGGCAAAGCATGCCAGCAGCAGCGATGATGTTGTCAAACTCATTAGGGCTGGCCTCGACAACGCGCTAACCGAGATGGGCATGACTACCCGAAACCGACAACTAGGGGTGTTTGCCGCAAGCCTAAATAGACCCGAATTGCAAAACGCCATCGCAACTGCCCAACGCGATACAGCAATCCGCATTGCATCAGTATTTTCAGACCTTAAATCACAAGGCATACTGCCAGCCAGTGCCGACATCGAAGGTTTTGCTTGGTTCTCTCAACAAATTGTTCTAGGACTCAAGGTCACTGACCTAAACACCGATGACTTCTCGCCGGCCCGGGCCGCAGAAACTGCGCTCAAGGCAGCTCGCGGAATTTTAGCTATCTAGTCGACGCGAAGGGCCAACATGTATTGGCCACCGCCGGGCTTTAGCTCAGTACTGAAACGCACTCCAGGTGCCAATCGCGAAAGACGATCAAGCAACCACTCTGAAGCTTGGGTGGCATCGCGTTCATCTGGGCAACGTGCCACGATTTCTCGGCCGCCCTTTGCCTTCAGGCGCTCGACAGATTCAAAAATCGGTGATGGGTCGACCACAAAAAGATCAGCAGACCATGGGACGACTGGGGCAATCTTGCCCTTCATAGTGTTGCAAGCACGGTGAGCCAAACGCTCGACCACAGCAGCACCCTTTTTAGCTTTGGCGGCTGAATAGCTATCTACGCTCGGGCCAAGATCAGAGTTAGTTGAGGCATCTGGGTCAACCGCAGCGTCACACAACCAACAGCGCCAACCATCGCGCTCGCCAACTTCATTCAAATCGCTCATTAGATGAGATTACGCTAGAGCCGTGCACGTCACGAGCAAGGGAGAGCACTAATGGCAATGACCGAAGAAGAAAAACAAGCGCTCAAAGAGACTATGGCTGAGCGCTCAAAGGCTCGCAAAAAGATGACTCCCGAGCAACTTGAAGCCGAAGTGCTTGAGAAAGTTGCAGCCATGGCGCCGGCTGACCGCGCGATTGCCGAAAAGGTACACGGGCTGGTCAAAACTCACGCTCCATCGCTCCAGGCCAAAACCTGGTACGGAATGCAGGCCTACTGCAACGCTGAGGGCAAAACCGTGGTGTTCTTTCAAGACAGCGGAAAATTCAAAACTCGCTACTGCACCCTTGGTTTTCAGGATGCGGCGCAGCTTGATGAAGGCTCAATGTGGCCAACCTCCTATGCGGTGAATGAGATTACCCCAGCCATCGAAAAGCAGATTACCGAGCTGATTAAGCGCTCAGTCTCCTAGTGGCGAACCGGGACCTCGTTGCGAAGGCCAAAGAATCCGAGTAGCGCAGCAGCAATCAGCAAGATTGACATAAAGGTTCCGACACCCTGAACATCGGCACCAAATACGATGCTGGTTAGCGGGGCGGCCATTGCGCCAAACAGTGACGTCGCAAAACCATTGAGGCCGGCAGCAACGCCAGCTCGCTCGGCATGCTCACGCATGGCCATCCCCATGATGTTTGCCATGGTGAAGCCCATCACTGAAACCGCAAGGGCGTAACCAACGATGGTGAGCACCAAGCTGTGAATCTCGAACACGTTGATGGTGATCATTACAGCCGCAGCTAGCAAAGCTTGCGCCAAGCCGTAGCGCATCAGGCTGATACTCGAGACGTACTTCAAGAGGTAGCGGTTTAGAGAGTTTGCACCAAACATGATGACCGTGACCATGGCAAAGGCATAAGTGTATTCAGTTGGTGTAAGCCCAAACCCCTGCTGAAGTGCAAAAGGTGCGCCAGCGATGAAACTGGCTACTGAACCGAACAGCAACCCACCGAGCAGAATCAAAACCACAAAGCGCGAGTCACGAAGCACGTGCCCCCACGCGGTGAAGGTTGCTTTGAAACTGAGCTCACTGCGTGACTCGATCGGCAAACTCTCAGGCAGGTAGGCCGCTACGAAGGCCATGACCGCCGCTCCCATGAAAGCCAAGAAAATAAAGACGATGTGCCAGTCGCCGAATAGCAAGAGTTGGCCGCCAACCAAAGGCGCTACCACCGGAGCAAGACTAGATATTGCCGCCTGCGTTGAGTAAAGCTTTGCCGCGTTATCACCGGTGGCCATATCGCGAATAAATGCGTTGACAATCACAAAGCCGGCAGCCGCCGAGAATCCAAGAATGAATCTGGCTATGACCATCCAGGTGACGTCAGCTGCAGAAAGACAGGCCAATGAGGCCACGATGAAAACTGAAAGTGCAATTATTAGCGGGCGCCTGCGACCGAGTGCATCAGTGATTGGACCAACCAGGACCTGACCAAATGCCATGCCCAGAAGGCTGGCAGTAATGGTCAGTTGAACCATGGTTTCGGTGGTGCTGAAGTAAAGAATTAGGGCCGGAAGCGCCGGAAGATACATGTCAAATTGAAACGGACCTAGGGCTGAAATAAGACCCATGGTCGCGGCTTGACGCTTTTTTATCGCAGGCATTCGTGTTAAAACCATTCAATTGACAGTTTTATTCCGTTAAGACAAAACTTTTTTAATTCTTTGCACCGATGCAGATTCGGCTGTGCCCAGAGATTGAGCAAAGAGGCTAATTCTAAACTCTTCGATGAGCCAACGGGCTGCCACCAACTTTTCTGACGCACCTGCCTTTAGCGGAAAGGTTCCACCGGCAAAAACGTAAAGGCCAACAGCTTGGTCCAATTCGGCCGTGGCCTGTCGATCGCGAACCGAATTCTCGATCAATTTATCCATGCGCTGTTTGATTGCCTGCAGGTAGACCACCAGGCGCGGCAACCGATCAAGCCCAACTGAACTGACAAACTTTGGCTGAATGAGCTCGGCAACATGGGCCTTTTCAGCTGTGAGCACTGACAAGAAATCAAACGACTTGACTTCACCGATGGCCTTATTTGCCTCGCGCGCTGCGACAGCAATCTTGGTAACCAGCGCAGAAACCTCGAATGCCTGCTCGACAATAATTGCCGAAACCGCATCTCTGATCTGCTCAAATTCTCGTTTGGTAAAGATTCGCCCAGTTGGCTCAAACCGCCGAATTTCTCGCTCAGCAACAGCAGCAATCACGTCATCGATGAATGCGTTGAAGTTTGGGTACGGCAATCCGGAAATCGCCAGCTTTTCATTTTGCGCCAGGTGAGATTCAACGTATTTTGCTGGGCTGGCAATTGCGCCAACAACCAATGCAACAACTCCACGGATGTGGTGCAACGACTGCTCTGATTCGGTTGAAAAGAGCCTGATATTCACGCCATCGTGTGCGGCAACCAGCGCCGGAAAAGCTCGAACAACATTATTGCCGTGCTTCGACTCGATGCTTTTCTCGAGAGATTCAAAGTCCCAAGCCTTGAGACCATCTCGCTCAATTGGCGAGTGGACTTTCTCAACGACCTGGGCCACGGCTCCGCGACCACTTTCAGCGTGCTTGTCCTGGAGCGCCAAGAGATCTGTTCCGAGACCCAAGGTTCGCCCACCAGCATCAACCACGCGATATGTCATTTTGAGCGCAGTAGGCAGTTTGCTAAAGTCAAAATCGGTTGCGTCAATCTTGGTGCCACTCAGTTGCTGAAGCGTTTTGGCTAGCGTAGTCAGCAAACTTCCGGTGGGCTCAGCTGGCAAGACAGCCAGGGCTTTTGCCGCCCAGTCAGCTGCCGGCACAACGTTGCGGCGAATAGCCTTTGGCAGCGACCTCAGCAACTCTGTCACCAATTCGGCACGCATGCCCGGCACCAGCCAATCAAATTCGTCTGACCTTAGGCTAGCCAACAGCGGCAGCGGCACATCAACCGTGACTCCATCATCGGTGGCACCGGGCTCAAACCGGTAGCGCAACTTCAACTGCTGACCATTGTGCAGCCACTCACGAGGGTGCTCATTCTCATCAGGTTTGGCAGAATCTTCACCCAAAAGCAGTTCTCGGGTCATAGTCAAAAGCTCTGGGGTCTCGTGCTTGGCCTTGCGCCACCAACCCTCAAAATTGCGAGTCGAGAAAACCTCTGCCGGGATCCGCTCGAGATAGAAACGGTAAATGTCGTCTTCGTCCGGTGCCAACTGCGGCTTGCGGGCCCGATCTGCATTGGCTTCAAGCTGCTTAATAAGCGCGCGATTATTTCGGTCAAATGCCTGCTTTGAGTCCCACTCCCCCAAAACCAATGCGTGCCGAATAAATAATTCGTGGCAGAGCGAAGCGTCGATTCGTGAATACTGCATGCGCCGAGACACCACGATTGGCACACCAAACAGCATCACACGCTCGTAGGCAACTACCGAGCCTTGAGATTTTTCCCAATGCGGTTCGCTGTAACTTCTCCGAACCAAATTTCCGGCCAACGGCTCAGCCCAAGCCGGATCAATCGCCGCGTTCATCCGGGCAAAAAGACGGCTGGTTTCAACCAACTCAGCGCTCATGATGGCAGCCGGTGCTTTTTTGGCAACGGTGGACCCCGGGAAGATCACGAATTTCTTGCCGTTAGACCCTAGGTATTCACTCGACCCCTTCGCGGGCTTTGACGCGCCACCCTTTGCAAGGTCGGCACCCTTTTTCTCGGTGAGCTGGCGCAAACCAATCTGGCTCAACAGGCCGGCAAGCAAACTCTTATGAATGCCATCTGGGTCAACTTTTGGACTACCGACAACTAGATCAAGAGGCTTGGCAATTGACTTGAGCTGACGAATCAGGTCTTGCCACTCGCGCACTCGAAGGTAGTTGAGGTACTCATTTTTACAAAGCCGCCTAAACGCCGATGAAGACAGTTTCTGCTGCTGTTCCTCTAGGTAGTTCCAAAGGTTTAGCAGGCTCAAAAAATCGCTGGTTGGGTCGGCAAATCTGGCGTGCGCCAAATCTGCTTGCGGCCGCTTTGCCAGCGGGCGCTCACGCGGGTCTTGGATGGTTAACCCGGCCACGATAATCATGACCTCACGCACCAAGCCAAAGTTTTTAGACTCCAAAAGCATGCGGGCAAACCTTGGCTCCATTGGCAGGCGGGCAAGGCTGCGGCCAATCGGGGTAAGCCGGATATTCTTGCCCTTGGCATCATCAACCGCACCCAACTCTGCCAATAAACCAAGACCATCTTTAATACCCCTTGGGTCAGGGGGTTGCAAAAACGGAAATTGAGTGATGTCGCCAAGACCCAGATTGGCCGCCTGCAAAATTACTGAGGCAAGATTGGTGCGCAAAATCTCTGGGTCAGTAAACGCTGGTCGGGATTCAAAATCATCCTCGCCGTACAGACGGATAACCACACCCGGGCTGGTGCGGCCGGCACGACCGGCACGCTGATTGGCGCTGGCTTGCGAGATTGCCTCAATTGGCAGTCGCTGCACCTTAGCTTTTGGGCTGTACCTGGAGATTCGGGCAGTACCGGCATCAATCACGTACTTGATGTTCGGAATCGTGAGGCTGGTCTCGGCAACGTTCGTGGCCAAAATAATTCGGCGGCGCAAGCCAACCAACTTGCTTTTTTCAAACACGCGATGCTGCTCGGCGGCGCTGAGTCGACCATAGAGCGGCAGAACTTCGGTTCCCTTGACCAAAGTTCCGTTGGTGATGCTGCCCTCGATTGCATCCTGCGCATCGCGAATCTCAGACTCTCCCGACAAGAAAACAAGCGTGTCTCCCTCGGGCTCAGCCTGAAGCTCTTTTAGCCCACGGATGATGCCATCGATGTAATCAGATGCCGTGGTTTCTTCATCCGGGTCAGTGTCATCGTGTGCCTCGCGAGCGGTCGGCCGATAGCGCACCTCGATGGGGTAGGTGCGGCCAGAAACTTCGATAATCGGAGCTCCGCCAAAGTGATTACTAAAAGACTCAGGATCAATTGTGGCCGACGTAATGATGACTTTGAGGTCGGGCCGCTTTGGCAGCAACTGCTTGATGTAGCCGAGCAGAAAGTCGATGTTCAGGCTGCGCTCGTGGGCCTCATCAATGATGATGGTGTCGTACTGCTCAAGCTTGCGGTGACGCTGCATTGAGTTGAGCAAAATGCCATCGGTCATTACCTTGACTTTGGTCTCTGCGCTTACTTTGTCGGTAAACCTAACCTGATAGCCAACCACGCCACCCAAGTCAACTTTGAGCTCTTCGGCTATGCGCTCGGCTACCGCACGTGCTGCAATTCTTCGCGGCTGAGTGTGGGCAATGCTGGTGCGGCCAAGCTCGAGACACATTTTTGGAATCTGGGTGGTCTTACCCGAACCGGTTGCGCCGGCAATAACCACAACCTGATGATTGCGAATGGCCTCAAGAATTTCATCTCTGCGCTGACTAACCGGTAGGTCAGCCGGGTAGCTAATTTGCAGCTCAACCATTAGTCATTAGCGGTCCAGCCACCGGGCGGGCCGATCAAAAGCAACATCGCAAAGATAACGACCACTCCCAAAAGCAGAGTCGCGGTAAGCACAAACGGGCGCAAAATAAACCAGCGGTAGAGGCGGTCAAACCAGTGGTCATCACGGGCATCACCTGAATGTTCGCGACGCCAGTCACCCTTCAACCTTCCGGTGCGTTCAACCTGCTTTTCAAACGGGATGGTCGCGTACGGCACAATCGCTAGTGCAACTGCCAAGACAGTTCTCGCCAGACCCCATCGCTGGTTTACACCGACAAGTGCAGAAACAAATGCGTAGCCCAAGAACACAGCTCCGTGAATGCCACCGACCACTGTCACCACCGGATCCGGGGCACCGAGCCAGGCCTTTGCTGCCAAACCAGATAGAAGTAGGGTCCAAGTAACACCTTCGCTC
Organism: Rhodoluna limnophila; assembly: GCF_005845365.1. Classification (GTDB taxonomy): domain Bacteria; phylum Actinomycetota; class Actinomycetes; order Actinomycetales; family Microbacteriaceae; genus Rhodoluna; species Rhodoluna limnophila. The sequence goes on from NZ_CP040509.1 coordinate 1,138,377, forward strand.
AGTGCAAAGGCGCGAAAAAGGCTGCGAGGTGAGATCATGCTTTCAGTCTAATTACCGCACCGGCGGAGGCCGGTTAGTGAATGTGACTGCGCTCGAGCTTTGCGCCCTCTACGTCAACATCGGGCATGATGCGGTCAAGCCACTTTGGTAGCCACCAGGCTTTGTCTCCCAGCAAGGACATTACTGCCGGAACCAGGATTAGGCGCACTAGGAATGCATCAATCAAGACACCGACTGCCAAGCCAAACCCGATTGGTCGGACCGAGGTTACGTGCGAGAACGCGAAGCCTCCGAATACGGTGATCATGATGATTGCAGCGGCAACGACCACGGCACGACCCAGGTGAATTCCCTGATCGATCGCCTCGCGCGCAGACTTGCCGTGCACGTAGGCCTCACGCATTCCTGAAACTAGGAACAACTGGTAATCCATGGCTAGGCCAAACAAAATACCGATCAGCATGGTTGGCAAGAAGCTCAGGATTGGACCTGGGTTGTGAATGTCGAACAGGAACCCGAGCCAACCCCATTGGTGAACAGCGACTACAGCACCGAGTGTTGCAAACACAGTTAGCAAGAAGCCGAGGCTAGCAATGATTGGCACTGCGATTGACCTGAAAACCAAAGTCATTAGCAGAATCGAGAGCAACAAAACCGTACCGAGGTAAATCGGCAAAGCGTCATTGAGCTTCTGGGAAATATCGATGTTGGTGGCGGTAATTCCGGTAACACCGAGTTCAGCATCGTACTTCGCAGCAAAATCTGCCTCAAGCCCACGGATGTCGCGAACCAGGTTTTCAGTCTCGATAGTGGACGGGCCTTCACTCGGCACCACCGAGAAAATCAGAGTCTTTGCATCATCTGAAACCCCACCCGGAACCACAGCCGATACGTTTTCGAGAGCGATTAGGTCGCCAGCAATTGCGGCCTGCAGCTCAAGCTGCGCGTCGTCATCAAGGGCAAAATCTACGGTTGCCACGCTGATGATTTGACCGTTGGCACCTTCACCGAAAGCCTCAGTGGTGAGGGTGTAAGCGCGGTAGGCAGTGCTGTCAGTCGGCTCAGAACCTCCGTCAGGCAAACCCAGTCGCATACTCGATGAAGGCAAGGCAACCACGGCCAAAATCACGCCGGCAAACAGCAGAGCCAGCCAAGGGTGTTTAGCCGCCCATACCGACTTCTTCGAAGCACCGCTCTCCATCGCAGCGTGAAGATCCTCGGCACTGTGCGCCGGCTTTACGCTCTCAAGCGTCAGACGCTCTTTTTTGCTCAAGATTCGCATGCCAACCAAGCGCAGCATCGCCGGGGTAAAGGTGAGTGCAGCGGCAACTGAAATCAGAATCGCGATGGCACCCATCGAGCCCATCATTCCGAGGAACCCAATACCTGTGAGATTCAGCGCAACTAGAGCAATAACCACGGTTAGCCCGGCAAACAAAACCGCGTTACCCGATGTTCCGTTAGCGAGCGCGATTGAGTCGACTAGCGGCATACCCGTCTTCAGCTGACGGCGGTGGCGGTTCAAAACAAAGAGCGAGTAATCGATGCCCACAGCAAGACCCAACATCACACCCAGAATCGGTGTGGTTGAAGTCATTTCAATTTGCGAGGCAAGCGCAAGAGTCAGCGCAGCAGAAATGCCAACACCCAAGATGGCCGACAACACCGGCAAACCCGCACCGATAAATGTGCCGAGCATTACGAACAACACGATTGCTGCAATCAGCAAGCCAACAACTTCGCCGACACCCAGAATTCCGGACAGCGACTGGCTGAGGTCTTGCGAAACTTCTACCTGAACAGAACCCAGATCGGCATTAGCCAGCAAGTCTGTCGCGGCTGTAATCTGCGGCTTTTCAATTTGTGAGAGTGGGGCGTCAAAATAGATTGAAGCCAAAGCAACCTGGCCGTCTGCCGAAACGGTGCCAAAGTTCTCGGCGGCATCAAGCAGTTGCTCACCAAACTCAAGTTTTGGCAGATTCTTTTCAATTTCGGCCAAGCCATTGTCAATCTGCTGTTGCCCGGCAGCCAATTTGGCGGCCATCATTTCAACTTGAGCCGGCGGCAACATAGCCTTAGCCGCTTCAAGGCCGGCTAGTCCTTCATCGATTGCGGTTTGCGCCTTTTCTAGCTCAACGCGTGCAGCATCAATTTCGGCGTAGCCATCGATGATTTCTTGACGGCTGGCATCAAGTGAAGCCTGGGTCTCAAAGGGGTTCAAAGTGTCGGCCACGCTAGGCAGCTTGGCTACCTCGGCCAGCACGTCCGTGATTGCGTCTTTTTCAGCCTGCGTGAAAGCCACCCCATCAGCTGCGTGAAAGACCACCTGACCAGAGCCACGACTTGCCTCAGGGAACGACTTTTTGAGCTCGTCGATAACCAGCTGAGATTCAATGCCTGCGATAGAAAGGCTGGTTGAGAGCTTGGCGTTGGCGGCAACCGCTAAGCCACCCACCGATGCCAAAATTAGCAACCATGAAACCACAATGAGCCAGGCGCGCTTGGCTGAGAACCGACCGAGTCGGTATAACAGTTCAGCCATTAACGCGCAGCCACGTCAAAGCGGTCTAGCATCATGACCTTGAACCATGCGGCCACAAAGTCGTGAACCAGCTTTTCTTTGGCGTCGTTAGCTGCATAAACTTCGGCGAGCGCACGCAGCACTGAGTTCGAACCGAACACTAGGTCAACTCGGCTACCGGTGAACTTCACCGCACCAGTCTTGCGATCACGTGCATCAAACAATTCTCCTGCAGGTGACTGCGCGTGCCAGGTGTTGTCTAGGTCAAGCAGGTTCACAAAGAAGTCGTTTGACAGAGTCTCTGACTTGTCAGTGAAAACTCCGACCTTTGATCCGCCAGTGTTGGCTCCGAGCACTCGGAGACCACCGATGAGAACTGTCATCTCAGGAGGGGTTAGAGCAAGTAGGTTTGCCTTCTCGACCAGTAGGCGATCAGCGATTGGGCCGTGGCCCTTGCTGGCGTAGTTGCGGAATCCGTCTGCGTATGGACGGAGGTACTCGAATGAGGCAACGTCGGTCATCTCTTGGGTTGCATCGGTGCGGCCACCAACAAATGGGACCTCTACCTCAACGCCAGCATTTGCCGCAGCCTTCTCAACTGCAACGCCACCGGCAAACACGATTAGGTCTGCCAGCGATAGCTCAACACCCGGGTGTGAACCTACGAATGCGGCTTGGATCCCCTCTAGCTTGGTCAGTACTGCATCTAGCTCAGCTGGTGAGTTGGCCTCCCAGTTGCGCTGAGGTAGAAGGCGAACGCGAGCACCGTTGGCGCCACCGCGCTTGTCTGAATCGCGGTAGCTTGATGCCGATGCCCATGCGGTCGAGACCAACTGAGCAACTGAAAGACCTGAGGCCAGGACCAAAGCCTTGAGCGACTTTAGGTCTTCGGCGCTAGGTGCCTTGCCGGCCGGCGCAGGCACTGCATCTTGCCAAATTAGAACCTCTGCAGGAACCTCGGAACCTAGGTAGCGAGCGCGCGGACCCATGTCACGGTGAGTCAACTTGAACCAAGCACGAGCAAATGCGTCGGCAAATGCGTCAGCGTCTTCAAGGAATCGGCGCGAGATTTTTTCGTACTCGGCGTCGTAACGCAGAGCTAGGTCGGTAGTGAACATGATTGGTGCGTGGCGCTTTGATGGATCGTGCGCATCAACTACTGCGTCTGCAGCAGCGCCGTCTTTTGGAACCCACTGAATGGCGCCGGCTGGGCTCTTCTGCTGCTCCCACTCGTATCCAAACAGCGTTTCAAAATAGCTGTTGTCCCACTTGGTCGGGGTTGGCGTCCAGGCGCCTTCAAGACCACTGCTGATGGTGTCTGCGCCGTTGCCAGTTCCGAAGCTGTTGTTCCAGCCAAGACCCATTGCCTCAAGCGGGGCAGCCTCTGGCTCTGGGCCAACATTGCCCTCAGGGTTGGCGGCACCGTGCGCTTTTCCGAAGGTGTGGCCACCGGCAATCAAAGCAACGGTTTCTTCGTCGTTCATGGCCATGCGGCCAAAGGTCTCGCGGATGTCGTTGGCTGAAGCATGGATGTCAGGGTTGCCGTCTGGGCCCTCTGGATTGACGTAGATCAGACCCATCTGAACCGCAGCAAGTGGGTTTTCTAGAGTCCCTGCGTCGCGGGTTGAGTCGTAGCGCTTATTGGCCAACCACTCGGTCTCTGAACCCCAGTAAGTGTTGTCTGGCTCCCAAACATCTGCGCGGCCGCCACCAAAACCAAAGGTCTTCAGTCCCATAGATTCGAGTGCGCAGTTACCGGCCAAAATCATTAGGTCAGCCCATGAGATTTTCTTGCCGTACTTTTGCTTGATTGGCCATAGCAAACGGCGGGCCTTGTCTAGGTTTACGTTGTCAGGCCAGCTGTTCAGTGGTGCAAATCGCTGAAGGCCCTGTCCGGCGCCACCGCGACCATCGGTCACGCGGTAGGTTCCGGCTGAGTGCCAAGCCATGCGAATGAAGAATGGGCCGTAGTGTCCGTAGTCGGCTGGCCACCAGTCCTGCGAGGTGGTCATCAGGTCGTTGATTTCAGCCTTGAGCTCTGCCAAGTCCAACGACAAAAATTCCTGACCGTAGTCAAAGTCAGCACCCATTGGGTCGCTCTGTGGAGAGTTGTGAAGCAGTGCGTCGGTCTTAAAAGACGCTGGCCACCAATCGTTATTTGATGTTCCAACTGGCTCGTTGGTCGCTCCGGTGTATGGGCACTTTGCTTCTGAAGACATTTACAACCTCAACTATTTGATTCTCGGGCTTACAAGGGTTAGCCAACCGCTCTGATTAAGCCGGTATTCCCAACGGCATCCCAGATTCACACTGACTTAGACTGCAGTTCATGAAACTTCCAGACACCGATCACCTCATCGCGGCCGAGGAGTCTTTGGCCGAGGCTGAATCGGTGTTGAAAATTTTTGAACGAGCCGAACCACATGACTTGCGACCGCGAGAAGCCCTAGCTGCGCTGCGGCTTTGGATGCGTGGCGAATTGGCAGTTGGACCAGTGCGAGATGCGGCTTTTGCTGCTCACGCCGCGGCACGAGAAACCACGAACGAGGCGGCCCGATTTGCCGCCCGAACCTGCGGTCAAGCGGCATCAGTCGCCCACGTTGTTACCCACAGCTGGCACGTCAAGCGATACGCCGATAAAGCACGCGAATCTGCTGCCATTCTTTGATATTGTTGAAGCAAACAACCATCTAAAGGAAAACATGACCGCACAGGCAAACATCGGAGTCGTTGGACTCGCAGTAATGGGTTCAAACTTGGCTCGCAACCTTGCAAGCCGCGAGGGCAACACCGTTGCCGTTTACAACCGCTCATTCGAGCGCACTGAGCTGCTTATCAACGAGCACCCAGAAGCAGGCTTCATTGCATCAGAGACCATCGATGAGTTTGTTGCCTCATTGGCCAAGCCACGCACTGCCATCATCATGGTTCAGGCAGGCAAGGGCACCGATGCAGTTATTTCACAGCTAACCGAGCGTTTTGAGCCAGGCGACATCATCGTTGACGGTGGTAACGCACTATTCACCGACACCATCCGTCGTGAAAAAGAAGTTTCAGACAAGGGCATCAACTTTGTTGGCGCAGGTATCTCAGGCGGTGAAGAAGGCGCTCTAAAGGGTCCATCAATCATGCCTGGTGGTTCAGCCGAGGCGTACAAGACTCTTGGCCCAATCCTGGCTTCAATCGCAGCAATTGCTGAGGGTGAGCCATGTGTTACCCACGTTGGCACCGATGGTGCTGGCCACTTTGTAAAGATGATCCACAACGGCATCGAGTACGCCGACATGCAGCTAATTGCTGAGGCCTACGACATCCTTCGTCAGGCCGGCGCCTACAGCCCAGCCGAGATCGCAGAGATTTTCACCGAGTGGAACAAGGGTGACCTGGAGTCATTCCTAATCGAGATCACCGCTGAGGTTCTAAAGCAGGTTGATGCCAAGACCGGCAAGCCATTGGTTGATGTAATTCTTGACCAGGCTGGCTCAAAGGGAACCGGTGTTTGGACAGTTCAGACCGCATTGAACCTTGGAACCCCGGTTTCAGGTATTGCCGAGGCAGTATTCGCGCGCTCACTTTCATCTCAGGCATCACAGCGTGCCGCAGTTGACGGCCTGCCAGCCGACGCAACCGAGTGGTCAGTAGAAGACAAGGCTGCGTTTGTTGAAGACGTTCGTCGTGCGCTTTACGCTTCAAAGTTGGTTGCCTACGCTCAGGGCTTCGACGCAATTCGCGCCGGCGCCAAGGAGTACAACTGGGACATCAACCTAGGTGCAGTTTCAAAGATCTGGCGCGGCGGCTGCATCATCCGTGCCCAGTTCTTGAACCGCATTGCTGACGCCTACGGTAAGAACGCTGAACTTCAGTCACTGATCTTCGACCCTTACTTCAAGCAGGCAGTTGCTGAGTCAGTTTCATCATGGCGCACCGTGGTTTCAAAGGCTTCACTGGCTGGTATTCCGGTTCCGGCTTTTGCATCGTCACTTTCTTACTACGATGGCCTGCGTTCACCACGCTTGTCAGCCGCTTTGGTTCAGGGTCAGCGCGACTTCTTTGGTGCTCACACCTACAAGCGCGTTGACATGGATGGAACCTTCCACACCCTTTGGTCAGGCGACCGCTCAGAGGTTGAACAGGCTCCAAGCACCCACTAATTCGAGGCTTCATGCCACAGCAAGAAAACCCGGTCGAGCAATCGACCGGGTTTTCTTTTACTAAGGAATTAAGGGTGGCGCAGAGGGCTGGCTGGTAGGCGCTCTTGAGCAACCCACTTTTGGCTGAATCCAAAGTTAGAAGCCATTAGGTCAAGGAACGGCACTGCGTCGAAGGCTTCTGGGCCAACCACGCCTGCTCCTCGCCACGCACCGGTAGCCATGAGCTCAAGTGCAATAACCGGTGCATAAGCAGTTTGAGCAACCACACACTGGGCATCCAACTCAGCCATCGTCTCAGAATTATCGGCAACGTGATACAAGAAAGTTGCGCGGTCCTTGCCATCAAGGTCTTTACCGGTGACCAAAATACCCACACAGCTCTTGCCGGTCATCTGTGGCCCAATTTTGGCTGGGTCTGGCAGTACGGCAGCCACAATATCGCGTGGCGAAACATCAACCGGACCCTGCGCCGAGCGCACACGATGCGGCTTGGTTTGGTCAAGCCCAAGTTTTTGCAGGGTTTTCAAAACTTCGATGAACTCGCGGCCCAAGCCGTATTTGAAACTGACCCGGTTGGCACGGATGAAACGCGGCAACATGGTTACTTCTTCGTGCTCAACATTCACGCACTCGAGTGACCCGATGCCCTCTGGGAACTCAAAAATCTCTGGCTCACTGAACGGCTCAGTGGTGTACCAACCGCGGCTGCGCTCATAAACCACAGGAGGGTTTAGGCACTCTTCGATGGTCGTCCAGATTGATGAATGCGGAGCGAAAATCTCGTTACCATCGGCATCGCGCACGGTTAGGTTTCCGCCGTCTTTGACACTGATCTCATCGATCTCGCTGAACATATTCTCAGCGGCATAGCGCGCAAAAACATTCGATAGACCAGGCTGGGCGCCGCATCCGATGAGTGCCAACTTGCCAGAGCGCTCCCACTGGTCGTGCAAAGCAAACTGGCCATCGCCAAGCTTGATTCCGGTCTTGTGGAATGGATCGGTCTCGTGAGGCTCTGAAATACTCAGGGCCATATCGATGTAGTTGACACCCGCGGTGTAGGCGGCCGAAAAGATGGTTGGTACAAACTTAGGTTCAACCGCATTGATCAGGTGAGTGACCTTGTGATTTAGGCAAAGCTCGGCAACTACAGCCGCCTGGCTGGCGTCAATCTTGGCTGCTAAAAACTTCGATGCCACGCGGTCGCCGTGGCGAGACCGAATCCAAGCGATAGTGGCTTCAGCGCGGGCAAAATCGTAGTCAGAAACGATAAAAATGTCGTAAAAATTGCGGGTTGCGGCAATCTTTGCAATTGCATCGCCAACACCGCCGGCGCCAACCAAAAGGATTCTCATAGAACCAGCCTACCTAGCGAATACGTAGGTCTGCGGCTGGGTCATTAACCCAGTTGAGAACGCCCTGCCAATCGCTAAAACCATCGGTAAGAGAGAAATGCTTTACTCCCTCGAGAATCACTGCGTGCACTCCAAGCGGGTCTCCGTAGGTTGCCTGAACACCATCTGGAAGCCAAGGATCTAGGTCACTGCCGACCAATGTCAGAGATGCGGAGGAGGCCAAAGCGGCGTCAACCACCTGGCGCTTTTTGAGATTTACCTTGAGGCCTTTGACTTCACCCAGAAGGCCAGGGTCGGCAGGCGCCACCAGCAGCAAGCGGTCTACCGGTGTCTTGATTTTGCCCTCGGCGGCGGCCTGAATCCAGTTGACACAGCCAAGCGAGTGTCCAATAACGATGGTCTCGCCAGCACCAGCCTCAGCTAGCAAATCCAACTCGGCCAGTAGCAGCTCCTGCCACTCCTCTAGCACCGGGGCATCGGTGTTAGGAAACTGCGGGTAGAGCACCTGGTGACCCTGCTGGCGCAGAGCACTAGCCAACTTGCGCTGCCAAACGCCCTCTTGACGGCGGTTGGTCCAGCCATGCATGATCAAAATTCTTGCCATAAAAATAATCTAAACGCTTGCCCGTTTTGCGGCCACTAAGGCCATAACAAACGGTAACTTAGGCGAATAGTTCGGCGGCCAAAACCTGCCCTGGCTGAACACCTTTGGCGATGGCAAACACAGCAGAACCGATCGGGGTGGTCCACTTATTCAGTAGATCAAATTGCTCTAGGCGGCGCTGAACCGGAATGAATTGGGTATCCAGATTGCGTTGGTAGGCAGTCCAAAGCAGACCAACATCAGGGTTGCCGTCGGCCGAAACCCCAACCTCATAGTTGAACGGGCGCCTAAAGAAACGCTCGCCCGGAGCGTGCGCGTGAGCGCGACGAATGTGAGCAAAATCAGGAATTACCTTTAGGCCATTCTTATCGCGTGCATCAAAATCAATCGGGTCAGTTTCGTTGACCTTACCAAGCGGAGCACCGGTGTCAAGCGTGCGGCCAATAACCTGCTCTTTTTCAGTGCGGCCAAGTTGATCCCAGGTATTCAGCTGCATCGCAATGCGCCTAAAGACCATGATGGTGCCGCCTTGAATCCAACTTGGACCGTCTTGTATCCAAACCAAATTGTTGAAGTCATCGGTGTTGAAGGCCGGGTTATCGGTGCCGTCAACCTGACCCATCAAATTACGCTGGCGAACACCGTGAGGAACAACGCCCTGAGCATTAGAAAAACCCTGCTGAGACCAACGCACCGAGGCAAAAGTGAGGCTGTCAGTGATTAGCCGGCGAACCGCGTGCGAAAGCACAATCGGGTCATCAGCAGATATGTGCAGCAAGACATCTCCGCCGCTAAATTCTGGCTTGAGCGCATCAATCTTGAACGCCGGCAGGTCTTTGAATGACTCTGGCATCTGACTTTCAAGGCCAAGTTTGGAGAAAAGTGAAGGGCCAAAACCAACCGTAACGGTTAGTCGAGCCGGGCCTAGAACCAGCTGCGGTTGGGCGTCTGCCAAGGTTGGGTCACCCTGGGTAAGCCGCGCAATATCATCGGTGAGCAGGGTCATCCAGCGCAGGGCCGCAGCTTTATCGGTGCCGGGCGCCAGATCAAAAGCCACAAAGTTGGTAAAAGTTTGTAATTCAACTTCGATGCCGTTTTGGTGCGGGCCGGTGAATTTTTCTTTGCGCTTTAGAACAGCGGTTTGGGCCTTGAGCTCGGCAGCCGTTGCCGCCTGATCGGAACCAAACCAGGCGCCGGCAGACGCGCCAACGATTGCCCCTGCCGAAGCAGAAGCCCCGGCCAGAAAACCTCTTCTAGATAATTTGCTCAAACGCGCGCCTGTTCGAAATCAGCTATTCGCCAGAAACGTATTCTTCATCGCCGGCCAGCGATGTTTTGCCTGGCCAAACCACATCAACGTCTTCAACGCCATCAAAATCGAGGGTGATCGGAATCTCTTGACCGTCAACAAGTGGCTCCTTGAGACCCATCAACATCACGTGCAGGCCACCCGGCTCAAGGGTCACTGTCTCACCCGGAGCAATTGTGATTCCGCCGTCTTTTGCCTGCATCTGCATCTTGCCATCAACCATGGCAACCTCGTGCACCTCAGCCATCATGGCCACAGCAGAGCTGGCGCCAACCAACGTGATTTCGGTGTCTAGGTTGTTGGTGATGGTTGCAAAACCACCGGTCATACCGCCGGCTGCCTCAGTGCCCTCATAGATTCGCACCCAGCCATCTGCAACGATTACATCCGCTTGATCGGTGTTGGTCTCGGCCGCAGCGCAACCGGTCAGGGTGGTCAGAAATAGGGCAGCAGCAAGAGCCGCGGTAATCTTCTTCATACTTCAATTCTACAATTCGTAGAACATGGATGCAAACTAGCCGCGGTCTAGAAACTGGCGGCGTTTGATCCAGCCAATCAGCGCCAACAAAATCAGCACGCAGGCTAGCAACCAAGGCCAAGTTGACTCAACAAATTTTGCGAAATTAGACATGACCTCAGGCACTACCCCACCGTTGCCCTCAGCTGAGTTTTCACCCTCGTTGGTCTCTGGGTCGGTGGCTCCGGTGGTGCCGGTTGGGTCTGGGTCTTCGTCGTTCGGAATACCATCGCCATCCATGTCAGAGTCTTCTCCGTTAGGAATGCCGTCGCCGTCGATGTCTGAGTCTTCGTTGTTCTCGATGCCATCGTTATCAGTGTCAACCGGCTTTTGACCGCCGGCGCCGGTCTCGCCGCCATCAACCGGAGCGGTTGGCTTTGGAGTCGGCTTAGGGGTCGGCTCTGTGGTCTCTTCTGGGCCCGGAGTCGGGCTCGGGGTTGGGGTTGGGGTTGGGTCAACCGGTGGTGCAGGTGGCGCCGGGATAATCTCGGTGACGGTTGCCTCGGCACCAACACCGTTTACGTTCAACGCCGCGATCTTCATTACGTAGGTGCGGCCCAGCTGAACGTTGTCAACGGTGTAGTTCAACTCGGCCTCATCAAGCTCTAGCTCGACAGCCTCGGCACCACCCTCAATACGCACGCGGTAACCAGTGACCTCGGCACCGCCATCGGACTCTGGGGTAACCCAAGCCAACTTGATCTTCTTACCGTTGGCGTCGTCAACCTCTGAATCCAAGGCACGTGGCTCTGATGGGGTTGCCAAACCGAGGTGAACACCCTCGGTGATGTAGTCGGTTGCGGTAGGGGCAAACTCTGGCGCTGAAGTTACGGTAACAACCTTCACGCTGTATCCGGTCAGAGGCTCGGCGGTAGCGCTCGGGCTAGGAGTCGGGCTTGGTGTGACATTGGCAGTTCTAAAGCTGGCAGTGCGGAAGGCCACAGAGGCAGATCGGAATGAGGCAGTGTCGGTGCCGCCACCGCTACCGCTCGAAACAGAGCCATCAATCGAGCTGACCAAGACACTCGTGTTTAGGTTGGCGCTTGGCGAGACCATGATTGGGTCACCATAGTTAGTGGTTCCGGCCGGCGCGATGTAAACCTGGTAGCCAATCACCGAGCTGTCGGTTGCCATCGGCTCGTTGAAGTTGATGACCAACTCATCGAGCGAGCGGTCAGATGCATCAACAATGTCAACGTAAGAAATCAAGTTGGTAACACCCTGAGTTTGGGCCGCTGGAGTTAGCGGACCAGCCACATCAGAGAACAAACCTAGGCCGGCGCGGGTAATGGCTGCGACCTTGGCGGTGTAGGCCACACCGTTAGGAACACCGGTGATGGTACAGCTTAGGTCAGCACCATTTGCTGGTGCGTCTGCCGAACACGCAGCGTTGGTGTAGACATCTCCGTTTGGAGCGGTGATCTCAAAAAGGTAACCAAGAACTGAGCTGCCACCTAGGTAGCTAGGTGCACGGAAGGACACGGTGTACCACTGGTTACCGGTTGAGATTGAGGTGACCTTTGGCTTACCGGCAAGGTCTGGAGCAATCTCAAACAGGCGGGTAACCGGAGGAGCAGGCAGGTACGTGGCATTGCCAGCCTGGGTTGCAGTGATCTCACACAAACCAGCGCTTAGGTAGCGCACAAAGGTACCAACACCCGGGTAAGCAACCAACTGACAGGCAGTTACATTGGTGCCCAACTGGTAACTAATTGGCAAACCAGAGTTTGAGGTTGCAGTTAGGTAGAAACCCGGGTCATTGAAGCGCTTGTTGGCAATCTCGGCAAACGTAATGGTCTGGTTTAGTGCACCAACGGTGATGCGCTGCTCGGCAGACGCTGAGTTGAACTGAGAGTCGCCGGCCTGAGTGGCGCGAACCTCACAAATACCAACTGCCAAGAAGTTGATCTTGCCCGGGGTGGTGGCATCAAAGTCACAGATGGTGCCCTGGCCCAAAGTGATTGAGTAAGTAACCTCTAGCCCGCTAGTTGCGGTGGCAGCCGGGCTGTAGCTACCCAAAACAACAGGGTTCATCGGAATGGTCGAGGTGAAGGTCACAACCTGATCTTGCTTGGTGAAAGTAAAGGTGCGGGTGGCGCTCAGCGCAGAGGTGTAGTTGAGCGACGCAGCCTTGGTGGCCTGAACCTGACAGGTGTTGCTTGCTGTTGCGCGCAAAATGTTTGAGCCGTTAGGGCCTGCAATTATCGAACAGCCGGCATTGTTGGTGACGCTGATTACGTTGTAGGCAACCGCACCATCACCTGAACCACCGGCGGTAAAAAGCTCAACATCGCCAACGTTCACGGTGTTCAAGTTACCAATGCTCAATGGGTTCTGAGCAATCTTGTTTACCCTGATGGTCATCTCGGTAACATCGCTGGTTAGATAGTTTGCATCGCCGCGCTTGAAGGCAAACAGCACACAGTCAGAGCCAGCATTGCCAGGCAAAACCTTTCCACCGATGAGCTCACAGGTGCCATCAACACTGAAGACAAAACCGTTGACCGATGAACTTCCGCCGCTGGCAGTTGGGGTCAGGGTCGACCAGAAGTCAACGTTGTCTGCGCTGGTAATAACCACTTCGGCCTGACGAGCCTTGGTAATCACAAAGGTGTCAACCACAGAATTTGTTCGGTAGAAAGTAGCCGAAGGCACGGTCATGGTTACCGGGCAACTGCCCACACCGCGGATGCTGATTTCACCGGTGCCGGCATCAACCACACAGATTGTCGCTGCGGCAGTCGTGCTGAATACCGGGGTTGCGGTTGAATCGGTGCTGAATGTGGCAGCCACCAAGTTGCCGGTCTGACCAACCGGCACGTAGGCCTGATCAACATAGCTCAGGGTTGCGGTCGCAACCTTATCCATGGTGAATGTGGTTGAGTCAAGCAAAGTGAAGCTGCGTGAGTCACTGGTCGACGCCACGAATTCAAGCGTGTAGACCTCACCCGGGGTACCGGTGATAACCAGACCACTAAAGTCAACCAAACCATTTACCGCGGTGGCAGTTGTGCTGCCGCTGACCGAGCCACCAATACCGGCACCGATGCGCGCGGTAACCACAGTTGAGTTATCACTGGTTGCAAGGTTTCCGAAGCTGTCGCGAACATGAAGCTTTGGCTGGTTGGTCGGTGCAGTCCCAATCAAGAAGCCGCTCTCAATGCCAGGCGTGCGCATGGTTAGTGCGGCTGGGCGGGCATGTGCCGGGGTCAGTACATCAGACACCGGAGCCGAGAACGAGGTGCTGCCGACCACCGCTGTAAAGGTAAGCGTGTAGTCAACTCCTGGGGTTCCGACCAACTGAAGGTTGGTAAAAGTGACCACACCTTCGTCACTAACCGCAGTCGCGTTGCGCACCGAACCACCGATTCCCGAGGCAACGGTTGCCGTCACCACGGTTGTGTTGTCCGAGGTAATTACGTTGCCGTCAAAGTCCTTCATGATCAGCACAGGCTGAGTGGTTAGGTCTTCACCGGTCTGCCCCACCTCTGACTGAACACTCCAGACCAACTGGCTCATGGCAGCGTGAGTCACGCTGAAATCGGCTGAGGCGGCGCTGGTTAGCGAGCCAGATTCGAAGGTCAAGTTGTAGTCTTCACCCGGGGTTCCCCGGAACTTGAGCCCGCTAAATGTGACCACGCCATTCACGGCAGTTGCAGTTAGTGGCGCTGATGCCGCCTTGACCAGTGCGCCGCCCGAGGCCGAGACGGTTACCACGGTTGTTGAATCGGCAGTCACGGTGTTGCCAAAGATGTCGGCTAGGCGCACCACCGGCTGGGTGTTCAAAAGTTCTCCGGTTTCAGCACCGATAGGCTCGCGAACCATGATCAACTGGGTTGCAGCCGAGTGAGTCACTTGGATGTTCTGTGACGACACCGATGTGAGCCCTGCGGTAACAAAGTTCAGCACGTAATCAGTGCCCGGGGTGCCGGTCAGCTCAAGGCCACTGAAAGTTGCCAAACCGTCTGCCACAGTTGCGGTTAGTGAACCCTCACCCGGGTTGGCCGAGTTGGTTAGCGTGCCGCCAGCACCGGTGACCGAGGCAGTAACAGTGCCAACAAAATCTGGAACCGGGTTCGAGAATCGGTCCTGAACCTGAGCAATTGGCTGAACGCCAAGCACGCCGGCTGTTGGGCCGAGTGAGCAAACACCGTTGGTCACAGTGCCAGAGCATGGCTGCTGGTAGACAGCCAGCTTGGCCGCAGCAGCGTGAGTCAGCTGGAACGCACTTGATTCGGCGCTGGTGAATGTCAAACCGGTAAAGGTCAGCTTTTGATCGGTGTTTGGAATAGCCACAATCTTGATGCCGTCAAAGTCAGCAACACCGTCGATGATCTCAGCCTGGTCACTGTTGGTAACTTGACCATCAACCGCGTTGGCCGAGCCGCCGCCGGTAGTCACAGCAGCAGTCAAGAACTGGCCAGAGGTCAAACCGGTCACCACGTTGTCATCAAAGTCACGAATTTCAACCACTGGCGCCACCGCAAGGGCATCACCGGTGCGAGTCTTCGGGCCGGTTGGGCTGGTCTGGCTTGCCGGCTGAGTCACGATGGTTAGGTGGTGTGCGTCAGCGTGCGTGACCATCAAGTTGTCAGCGGTGCGCGCGTGAACCGTGTTGTCGACAGTCCAGCTGAAGTCCAAGGTGTAGTTCTCGCCAGGGCGGCCAATTAGCTTGAGGGCATCGTAGGTAACCACACCGTTTACAGCTGTAATGGTTTCACCCTCAAGGCGGTCGCGATCATCGATGCTGTCGTGAATGGTAGCAACCACCTGGTAGCTAGAGCCATTTGCGGCCTCAACCAGGTTGTTCCACTGGTCACGGAACTCTAGGACCGGCTGAACCTTTAGGGCCTCACCGGTCTTGTTGCGCACGTTGGCACCATCGACCGTTGCCGGCGCGGTGGTTGCCACCAACTGGTAGACATCGCCGTCGGTAATTGTGATGCCAGTCTGTGATGTACCGGCAACGCTGGCGCTTGGCAAGTATGCGTACGTGAATGCATAGGTGTTGGAAGTCAGTCCACCGATACCAATTCCGAAGGTTGCCAAACCACTTGAAGCCGGGACTGTTGTGCTACCAAATACCGCTGGCGTTCCGGTACCTGAAGCTACAGATACGCTCACCCGAATTGAACCGGTGTCGTCAAGAACGCGGTTGTTATAGCGGTCTCGGATTTCTACCTGCGGGCGGTCATCACCCGAAAGCTGAACACCGGCAGGGCCTACTCCAGGTGCGCGAGTTGCGGTTAGGTGGTGCGCCACGTTGTTACGAACAGTCAGGGCGTTGGAGTCGACAGAGTCAATTGAGTTGAAGCTGAACTTGAGTTTGTACTGAGTTGCCGAGCTGGTTGCGGTGGCAACGGTTCCAACCAACTTCACGCCGCTGAATTCGGCCACACCGGCAACAACGCTGGCGGTGGTTGACCCCTCAGACAAGCTGCCGCCGGCTCCCGAAGAAATCGAGACAGTGACCGAACCAGAGTTTTGTGCAACCACTGGATAGCCGCCGTCATCGACCAGCTCAACCTTTGGCTGTGCAGCCAGTAGTTCACCGGTGCGGGTGGTGTTGCCCTGAGTATCAACCGATGATGGCTGGTTCAAAATCACAACGTCAGCAACATCGCCGGCCATCAAAGTGAATGCATTTGAAGTGGTTGCGGTGAGTGTGTCGATCATGCGAGCACGCAGGTAGTAACCCTCAGTTGCCGGCGCGCCTTCAAGGATGACGTTCGAGAAGGTCACCAAACCGCTGGTGGCTGCAACACCGGTGGCCTCAGAAACTGAGACGGTGTCATTTGTGGCATCAGAATCGCCGCCGTTTGCCATAACCGTGATTGCAACCTGAGTGCTCGAGTCAACGGTCACACGGTTGCCAGATGCATCAAGAAGCTCAACCGTCGGTGCCGGGGCAATTGCCTCACCGCGCTTGACCGTGCTTGGCTGCTCAACGAATCTAACTGCAGTTGCCAAACCTGGGGTTAGGTCAAACAGCTGAGTTGCGCTCAATGTGGTGGTGCCATTTGTGGCACTAAACAGTAGGTTTAGGTCGTCAACAATCGAGCCACCTGCACCAAGCTTGTTGGCGTTGAGCCCAAAGTTGGCAACACCGGCGGTTGCAGTCATTGATGTGTCACCGGTCAGAGACTGGTCGGTCTTTGGTGCGCCAGCAGGCAGCGTTGCAGTGACAGTAAAGGTGTCATCAGCAACAACGTTGTTGGCCGAGTCCAAGATCTTGATAATCGGCTGGTCGGCGAATTCAAACCCAGCACGCACAGTTGAACTAGCTGCGGTGAGTCCAAGGCGATCCGGGACACCGTAGGTAACAGCAACCGTCGATGCGGTCTCAACAAAGGTGGTGTCGATGGTCTTGCCGCTGTTTGTGGCGGTGAATCGAAGCTTGTAGTTTGCAGCCTTTGCGGTCAGCGCCAAGGAATCAAATGTCACCAGCTCAGACCCGGTCGGTGTAACTTCAGTGGCGCCATCGATGGTCAAAACGTCACCCGAGTTTGCCGAAGAAACGGTAGCCGTGACCGTGGTTGCCGCACCCGAATTGACCGGGTTGTTCCATTCATCTCGCACTGCAAAAATCGGTGTCGGCTGAATCACAAAACCGCTGCGTACAGTGCTTGGCTCGATGGTTGTCCAAGCTAGGTGATGTGCTTCACCGTGGGTGATGGTGAACTGCGATGAATATATGCTGGCCAAACCAGTGGCATCAAAACGCAACTTGGCGGTGGCTGCTTTGGTAAAACTAAGGCCGGTGAAAGTTACTAGACCCTCGGTTGCCGCAACTGCTGACTTGGTGGCATCATACTCGGTAGCCACGGTAACTGCATCTACCAGCACCGGCTTGATTGAGGCGGCATCCTGCGTCACCCGGTTGCTCCAAGCATCGCGCAACTCAACCTTGACTGCTGGGCTGAAGGCAACGTTTGCCACTGCATCGGTAGGCTGCTCAACCACGTTTAGGTTGGTGGCGGTGCCCGGGGTCAAGTCAAGTGTCTGAGCGGTAGTCAGGGCGCTGAAGGCTGAAGGCTCGGCGACGCTGAAGGTCAATGTGTGCGCACCCTTTGTGCCCTCAAGCTTGAGCCCAGCAAAGCTGACCACACCGGCAACTGCTCGGCGGTTACCTGCACTCAGTGGTGCGCTAAAACCAGAGTCAACCAAAGTTGCCGAGGCTCCACCGGCGTCACGGGTGGCAGCCACTGAAACTCGTGCGGTTGCAGCATCGCCGGTGTCAACCAGGTTGCCATCTTGGTCTTGAATCTCAAGGGCTGTTGCACCGATGGCAAAGCCGGCACGCACGGTTGAGTCGCCGCTGATCAAAACCATCTGGGTGGCAACACCGTGGGTGAGCTCAAACTCAAAGGTGTCGTCAGTCAAGCTGCCCGACTCAAAGGTCAGGGTCTTGGTGCCCACCGATCCGTACTTGCCTAGCCCAGTGAATGTCGCCAAGCCATTGTTGATTGCCACACTGGTGGTACCGGTCAACGTTGAGCTGCTGCCCTGGGCTGCATCGCTGATTGAAACATCGATGTTGCCGGTTGCATCAGTAACCCGGTTACCGGCCGAGTCTTCAACCGTAACCTGGGGCACGGTAGTGAAATTAGTGCGGTTAGTGAACCCGGTTGGGTTGGTCACCTCATCAAGCGCAACAGCATCGCCAAAGGTCAACTGAACGGTTGCTGCCTTGGTGATGGCATCAGGGCTAGCAATCGAGTAGCTGAGGTTGGCTAGGCCCTCGGTTCCAGAGATTGTGAAGCCGGAGAAGGTTGCGGTTCCGGCTGATGCGGTGGCGGTCTTTGAACCCGAGATGTTGGTTCCCGAGGCAGTTACCGTCACGGTTTGGCCTGCATCAGATCCGGTAGAAACCCTGTTGCCGTCCTGGTCCTGAATCTCGACAACCGGCTGAGTGGTCAGCGCCTTGGCGTGGCGAGCCCCAGCGGCAGGTGTGGTTACCGATAGCTGCTTGGCAACACCATGAGTAAGGGTAAAGGTCTGTGAGTCGCTGGCCAGGCCGTCAGCCGAGACGCTGAAAACCTTGTCCAAGGCCACGGTTCCGTACTTTCCGAGACCGGCAAAAGTTGCGGTTCCGCTCGCCGAGCGCACCGTGGTTGTACCGGTCAGGGTTGCGTTGGTGATCGCTGCAGTTACATCGATGTTGGCATTATCAACCTTGTTGCCCGAGATATCTTGAACCTCAACAACCGGCTGGGTCGTAAAGTCAGTGCGGTTTACAAAACCAGCGGCCTCGGTCACCAGGGTCAATTTGGTTGCGGCACCGTAGGTGATTGTGATTCCGTGAGTGCCACTTAGGCCAAGGGTGCTGGTTTCAACCTTGATGGTTCGGGCACCAACCAAACCGGTTAGCTTGACGCCCTTGCCGGCAAAGTTTGCAACGCCATCGGTCAATGTCATTGAGGTGGTGCCAGACAGTGCGTAGTCAGAATCGTTGTTGTTGCTCAGTGTGATTGTGTCGGTGTCACCCGCGCCGCTGGTCACAACGTTGCCCGATGCATCTTTGACGGTAACTACCGGCTGTGTAGTCAAAACAGTGTTGTTCACAGTTGTGGTTTGTGCGCTAATTATCAACTGGGTTGCGGTGCCGTGGCTGAGGGTTAGGGTCTCGGTAGCCGAGGTAACCGAGTTTGAACCAAGTGTTCCGGAATAGGTCAAAACAACATCACCGATGGTTCCGGTCAGCTTCAACTTATTAGTCGCGTAGCTGAATTCTTGGTTGACAGTTCCGGTCAAAGTAGTTGAACCAGTAACAACACCCAACGTGGTGCGATCAGCAGTAACAGTGATGCTGGCCGAGGTGGTGGCCGTGATGTGGTTTTCACCAAGGTCAACAAAACGCAACTTAGGTTGAGTGCCAAACTCAGCACCAGAGGCAACATTGGTGCTTGAGTTTTGAGTCAAAACCAGGTGGTGGGCGGCACCCTCTTCAACAGTGATTGAACCGGTGCCGGTAACAGTCAACGGACTTGTCGTGTCAGCCTTCAAACTTCTGGTGCCAACGGTTGCCGCAACATAGAAATCACTGCCCAAAGTTGCAACACCAGCGTTAGCCACCGCAGTAAGCGTTCCATAAAGAGTTACATCGGTTGAACTAAAAGTAACGGTCATTCCCGAGCCAGAACCAGTCAAAACCGTGTTGCCATCTTGGTCCTGAATGGTTGCAAAAGGCTTGCTGGCCGGAACAACACCATTGACCAAAGCAGAAGGCGCAGTAACAGTGATGTGGTGAGCATCACCATGAGTGAAAGTCACATTGTGAGAGGTCGTGGCAAGAGAACCACTTGCAAAGGTTAGGGCCCGGGTGCCAGCCTCACCATAAATACCTAGATCGGTGAATGTGGCACGGCCTGAAACTGCGTCAACCGCGGTATCACCAGAGACAGTGGCACCGGCGGCAGTTGAAACCGTGACCTCAATTGTCGAGTTATCAACCTTGTTACCAGAGCTGTCTTGAACCTCGATAACCGGCTGAACCGAGAAGGTTGCGCGGTTTTTTGTTGCCAATGCCTGGGTGTAAACCGCCAGTTTGGTTGCTGCACCGTAGGTTAGCTCGATGGTTTGAGAACCAGTTTTTCCACCTGAAGTTGTAGCGGTGATTGTCTTGGTACCAACTAGGCCAGCAAGCTTTATGCCTGCGGTCGTGAAATCAACTTCGCCTAACGTGCTCGAACCGGTTAGGGTGCCTGAAAGCGTGACGTCATCTGAGCTCAATGTGACCTGTGTGTCGTTGAAGGTCACATAGTTCACCAAGTTGTTGTCGGCATCGCGGAAGGTTACCTTGGGTGCCGAAGAAAGTGCAGCATCATTGGCTGCTGTTGCCGGAAGCTCAAGCTGCAAATGATCAATTGCCTGAGTTGCGCGGAACTGAATGCTCTGTGAAGAGACCGATAGGAGACCCGGTGCCGAGAATGCGATTGTGACCGCTCCGGCAGTTCCTCTAAGTTGCATGCCCGAGTAGGTCGCACGGTCTCCATTTGAAACTTCAACGGCCATGGTTGACGATCCATCACCAAAAGCAGCACCAGTTGCTGTTGCCGTGACAGTAGTGGTGGTTGGGGTCGGGTTGCCCGAGATGTCTTGAACGACAACAATCGGCTGCGTTGGGAAAACTGTGCGGTTGTACTGTGGCGTGGCAACGCCAGCTGCAAAAGCCAGCTTGTATGGAGCACCTGCGCTAATTGCAACAGAGAGATTGTTAGTTATCGAACTTGGCGAAGCTATGGAGGCGGTCAGGGTTTTGGTTCCAACCGTGCCCTTAAGAGCAACTGCCTTTCCGCTGAAATTAGCCACACCCTCCTGAGCAGACATCGAGGTCGTGCCAGAAATTTCAGCTCCAGTGGCAGTCAGCGTGACAGTCTGGCCGCTATCAGTGCCACTGGTTACGGTGTTTCCTGAACTGTCCTTGATGGTCACAATCGGCTGGGTTGCCAACGCTGTGTTGTTCACAACCGTTGAAGAACCAGAAATCGAAAGCTGGGTTGCTGCACCGTGTGCCAAAGTCAACGACTGGGTGTCCGCAGTCAGCGATCCAGAAGTGTAAGTAAGGGTGTAGTCGCCGACCAAACCGCTCAGCTTCAAGCCGCTGAACTCTGCTACACCAGCAACTGCCGCCTTGGTCGTTGCGGTGCCAAGGGTTCCGCCAGCGCTGCTAGCAACGGTGATGGTCGAGGTGTTGTCAGCAACAACGTTGCCAGCGGAGTCAACAACCTTAACCACTGGCTGGGTGTCAAATGTGGCATCATTCGCGGCACCAGCAGCAGCCGTGGTTACATCCAGAGCAGCGGCATTTCCATAGGTAATTGAAATTGCCGACTGGGCCACCGAAATATCAGCCGAGTTATAGGTAACCGTGTAGGTGATTGTGAAAGATTCAGTGGTGCGGCCCTTGATACCGAGGTCGGTAAAGGTTGCCACTGCATTCACAGCCTCAACAGTGGTGTCACCAATCAGAGTGCCGGTCCCGCTGGTGAGCGATGCGGTAACGACCAAAGACTTGGCAGCATCGAGCACGACCAGGTTATTGGCGGCATCGCGAATGTGAATGATTGGCTGGGTTGTGAAGGCGATGTCAGATTTACCACCGGCGGCAGCTCGGAAAACGTGAAGGTTATCTGGGTCACCGGCTTTGACATCGTAGGTGCCCGAAGTCTCGGTGATCGAGGCAGTGCCCACGGTGGCACTAAAAGTAAGAGTGTTGGTGCCGGTGGTGGTGAACTTTAGGTCATCAAAAGTGACCACACCGTCGACCGAGGTCTCAGTTAGAGTACCGGCAAGGGTTGAGGTTCCGGTGGCCAAACTCACGGTGAATTCGGTTGAGTCAGCCAGGGTGTTTGTGGTTTGAAGGGTTGATCCGTACTTGTCTTTTAGAGTCAAAGTCGGTGGCGGGTTGAACGTCACGTTCATGTATGCATCGAGGGTGTTGCCTGCGGTTGGCAAGTTTGCCTTGTCTACCTGGAACGGGGTTCCAAAATTTGGGTCAATTTCATCGACCGAGCTCGGGGTGTAATCAACCGAGTTGGTGAAAGTCGGTGCGGTGGTGCCGGTGGCATCAATCGCTAGGTTGCCGGTCACACCAAATGGTGAATTGCCAAACGTGATTGAGGTTGCCAAGAGACCCAGGTTTTTTACCGCGATGGTTCCAGAACCGGTAATTGTGCCGGTAGTTCGAAGCGCAAGGTTGCTTGCCTTTGTATCGGCAACAGTCATGGTTCCACTAACGGTGATGTTTCCGGTTGTCGTGCCTGCGTAATCACCGATTCGAATGGTCCCGGCGGTCACATAGTCAAGCTCGGTGTCGGTCAGGTCAAGCTGGTTGGCTGCCGCAGCGCCACCAAGGACAATCGGTGTGGTGGCGGTGGTTGGCGCAAACTGAACGATGCCGGTGCCGGTTGCGGTGCCCGAGGTAATTGCAGCTGAAACTTCTGCCTCGTTGGCAGTCAGGTTGATGTTTCCATCAGTGCCGGTAGACGTCAGAGCAGCACTGACCGTCAGTGTGCCAGCGTAAACACTGATGTCACCGGCAATTGACTGCGCCTTTGAGATCGTGACATTTGCGGTGTTAGTGGCTGTACCAATTTGCAGACCGGCCAGGGCGCTGAGAGACAGTCCGCTGGCCAAGGTTTGGGTTGCCCCAAACGCAGCGGCTGTATTGAGGAACTCAGCTTTAGTGGCATTTTGAATACTCGCAACATCGGTATCAAAACTGAATTTGTCAGCCGATAGCCTCACAACATCAGCAAGTGAGTTGGTTGCCGATCCACCAATCCTGACATCACCTGAGTTTCCACCGAAATCCAAAGTTTTTTGCCCTGCATCGATAAAGATGTCGCCACCGGCATCAAAGATGTTGATGTTGTTGAGTGAAATACCTTGGCTCGTTCCAGATGAACTCGAGCCAGTGATCTCGACAGCGCCACCACCGCTTGCGGTAATTGAAGTGGAGCCGGTGTTGGACCAAACAACGACGCCCCGGCCGTTAGTAGAAGAACCACTGGATGAACCGGTAAGTGAGATTGCGGTGCCGCTCGCCCGCCCAGATGAAATGGTTGTTGCGTATCCACCAATCCAGTTAAGCTCTAGCCCATGCCTAGTTTTGTCTCCAGTTGTTGAACTTGCAACGCCGTCCAAAACTACGGCACCCGATTGCGTGTCGATTGATGCGCCGGACCAATATTTGACTCCCAGACAAGTCGTGGTGTCGGTTACGCTTTGCCCCTTGACTGTGATGTCACCAGAGACGGTGGAAATTGCCACAACACCGGCAGCAGCGCTCGTGCCGATTTCGACACCGTTGCAATAAGCAGTGTTTGACACTGCATACCCAGTCGGGGTTACCTCAGCCACATCGGCCGAACCCGCGAGAGTAATGGGGCCATTTTTGGATGATAGGTCTGTGTAGTTGCCAATCCGAATTGCGCCAGAGCCGGAGGCGTCGGCATTTGACCAAAGGGTAATTGGCGCCGAACCATTAGCCCCCGTCGCGGAAATCGACTTCCTAGCCGAAGACGTTCCAGCGCTTGTCGCAATGTCACCGTTGGCTTTCAGAAGAATGCCTGTGCCTGCAGCGCTGGTTGCGGTCAGTGAACCACCAACCGAGATGTCGCCACCGTAAACACTTATTTGGCCGGAGGATAATGCGGAAGCTAAGGAAACATTCTTTGTGTTTCCGGCCTTGCCTATGCGAATAGAGCTCGAACCAGACGCGATAGTTAGGCCCGCGGTGCTCAAATCACCCGTCGAGTTAATGACTGATGCCTCGAAGGATTCTCCCTTTGACTCGAAAACAACAGACCCTGTAGCCGTCACCGACGTGGAGCTAAAAGCAGCAAAGCCAGAGCCAGATGCCAAGAAATTCTTTGAGGTACTTGAAACTAAAGCCAGGTCCACCGCCGCTGTGCCACTGCCGATGTATGAGATGTCTCCATTTGTCGTTGAGATTGAGCTGACTGAGCCAGCGAGGATGTCGTATGAACCCGTCTTGTCGTTTGCGCGGCCCTCAAAAATGATGTTTCCATCGGTCGATGACACGTTTACACCGTAAATAATGATTCCACGGCGCCGATCCGAAGTGCCCGCAGTTGCATCGCCAAAGAACTTTATTTCTCCCGAAGTTGATGTGATGGTTGGCTTTGTGGTGTTATTGCCCAGCCAGATTCCATACTTGTTACTGGTGCTGGTGTCTGTCGCCGCCAGCCTGCCAGACCAGCTCTGAGAACCGTCTCCGGTGGAAACAGTAAAAGCGACCGGCTCAAAGTAAATGCCTGCCTGGGTCGTGCCGGTAACAGCATCAGCATTTTCACCTCTCACGAGCAAGTCTCCACCACTTGTTGTTACGGAGGACGCCATTATTACACCGAAACTGTAAGGGTCGCTAGAAACATTAGTGCCCTTGCAATATCCGGTTGGATACCCGGTGGTGTCATCCGTCGTCAAACCTCCAGCTGCAACAAAATCTCCGCCTTGGGTGAAGAATGTGTTACCGGTGTCCAGGTAACAACCGCCGGCGCTAGCACCAGAACCACCATCTGAATTTCCCCAAATCACAATCGGGCCATCCTTGGTTTGAATGGTTTTGGTTGTGGTGTTGAAAATCACATCTTGTTTTGACTTGAGCTGCAGTTTTTTGCCGGTAGTCGAAAGAGTGATTCCGTTGGCGATTGTGATGTCATCGCCAGCGGTAACGGAAATAGATCCGGTGGCAGAAATTGCACCAGTGTTGGTATAGGTGCCAGTCGCTGAAACAGAGATGTCTGCCGTAGCGCTTGTTGTGGTTGTCAGCGCTGCGTGTGAAACTGCACCACCGTAAATTGTGATTGGCCCTGCAGCCTTGGCACTACCTGCATACGTTATGTCACTGGTTGTGCCTAAACGACCAAGTGAAAAGGATGCGTGGTCAGCAAAAGATGCAAATTGACCGAATCTCCAGTTTGTGGCTGTCTGGGCTCGCTTGAAGTTGTCGGCAGCAGTGACTAGGCCGCCGGAGAGCGATGCAGGTTGAATTTCAACATTGCCAGTTGTGTTTAGGGCCGTGCCGTAGCCGCCCTCCCACGAATAAAAGGCATTGACGTTAAGAGTCACATCAGAGCTTGAAGCCGTAAAGTCTGCAGTAACACCGCTTGGGGTGGTGATAACCCCGCCCCCTGCAGCGCCAGACCCGTTAGCCTGCCAACCACCAAGGCGAAGCAAGCTTGAGCCGTTTCCACGCCAACCAGTTCCTAGGCCTGCGCTGCTAGTGTCGCCATTCGAAATAGCATTCACGGTAATTGGCCCGCTAATGGCGAGAATGTCAGTGAATTCCGCTTCGATTCCCCAACCGTCGCTGTTAGTGCAACCACTCTTGCTGCTAGCGATTCCGGTCAAGGTAATACCTCCACCGGCACGAGTTGCCAGAATCTGAACGCCTTGCCAACCTTTGACCGAGTCGTAGGCGCCATGCCACCAGGACGTAATACCGCGAGAGCAGGTCGCTCCCTCGCTTGAATCTGAATAGATAGTAATTGCGTCAGCGGTGCTTGCATTTGAGGTGATGGTCACCTTTGAAGTTCCGTCACCGTTATTTAAGGCAATTCCCTGGCTGTAGTTTGTAGATCCTGTAAGAGCACGCCCCCACATAGCGATTCGTCCCGAACCAGAATCGACCACGGTATCGGGATTGAGGAGTATGTGACCGTCCCAGTTTGAGCTAGCAGGCCCTTGTGCTCCAGCCATAAAAATATCGCCGCCAGCAGATTTGAGTGACGAACTTGTGTGCATGAATACACCAATACGCCATGCATCGGTTGCGTTATATCCGACCGCGTAGCCATCCGGAAGCCCATCGCCGGCAGCTACCGACGACCACTTGCCCCGGCTCGCTGTTATTGCGGCATCTGCGCCACCATCATCCAAGCCACCGGCAAGCCATATCTTTCCCCCATTTGAGGCCAGGGCAACACTTGACTCCAGGTAGATCATGCCACCGACTTTGTTTACTCCACTGACTTTGCTGCTGTTGGCCCAGAAGACAATGTCTCCGCCGTTAGTGGTGACGGTTTTTGATGCCTGCACGTAGATACGGTCAACAGTTTTGATTCGAATTTCGCTACCGGCACCTGTTGATTGGAGATTGCCTCGAACATCGATTGAACCCGCGTAAACACGAATAGGACCGGCGATTTTAATGTTTGGGTACAAATCATTTAAGTAGAACGAGTCGGTAGTTTGATCCTTACCGATTGTCACGCCCGTGCAACTTTCAGAAAAACTCAGACCCTGCCCGGCAGTCTTGAACTCGCTGAAACCTGTTGAGGCAATAGGTTCAAATTTAAAGGTTCCGGCTGTGTTCACTCTTAGGTTCACATCGGAATTGAACGAAGTAAATCGGTTTGCTGAGATTGCGATGTTTGAACTAGTTGTTGTTACCTTCGACAATGGGCAGTCAGCAACTAAGCATGAGCCGAGGACTGATTTGGCAGAGCTCCAAGTACTATAGAGAGCTCCGGTGAACAATCCTCCACCCCAAGTTGTTGCCTGATTCGCACCTGTGAGAGTTATGGGTCCGACCGACAACAGGTTGCTGGCGTTCAAGCCAATATCCCAAAGGTCCGTACCCCCTCCATCTCCGGTGATTGCAATACCACCAGCGCCAGTCGCCTGAACGTAAACAAGATTGGCCGTTCCCTGATTCGCAGCCATCCCCACACCGTAGGCTGTTCCGCTAATACCGGTGATTGAGATGGCTGGCACCGTTGCGGATGAGCTAAATATTTCAGTGGGCACAGTCGATCCACCCATGCGGTGAATCTGTATGGCCCAACCGGCGGCAGTGTTCTGACCGTCCAGCACAATTTGACCGCCATTTGCGTAAATTTTGTGGCCGAAATTTAGAGAAAGAGCATCCATTCCGCCACCAGATTTTCCACGAGCAACGAACTTGCCGCCGCCTGTGTAGTAGCTGGTCAACGTCGCCGATGATCCACCTTGGCCAGAGTGAAAACCTGATGATGTTCCATCTGAATATCCATAGCCCGTTGGAAAACCATCCCCGTCGACTGTACTGCCGCCACCGAGGATTATCGATCCTCCCCCGGTCGCGGTCGTCGAAGTGCTGCCATTTGCGCTGTTGAATGTTGACCCAGAGTAGACCCGGTTGAAACCGGAATTGTTTCCATCAGAGTCCGCCCAGAAAACAATTGGGCCGCCGTTTGATGTGAAGTTGGTTGCGGCGCTATTCAATACGTTTGTGGCTGCCTTGTATTGAAGTTTTGCCCCTGAGCCAGTCACCGTCATACTTCCACCGATGGAAATCTGCCCCGCAGTTGATTCAAAGCTCGCGGCACCAGTCGTGCTCCAGGAGTTTGGCAGCGTCAAGGACTTCGGCGAAGTGATGGAGATTGCGCCGCCAGCTGACAGCGTAGTCAGGTTCGTGTAAAAATCACCATTTGTTGAACTATTGGCAGTCAAAGCGATTCCGCCGGTACCGGTGGTTGTGACACTGCTATTGGAAGTGGCAAAGTAAAGGCCTGCGCTGGCACCCGTGTGGTTATTTCCGGTGATAGCGATATTTCCATTGCCGGAAGTGATTGTGGCACCTTCAAACAAGGCGGCATCCTGAGCTGTTGACGCTGCGCTAGTAGTTGCAGTGATTGAAATTGCGCCAGAGGTTGAAGTTATTGAAGGACTTGCACTTGCACCCGACTTGGTCATGCGCACAGCGCGGTGCGAACGGCCAGTGTCAACCTGATCAGTGTCTATAAGTCCCTTGATCGTGATGCTGCCGCCAGCACTTGAAATTGAGCCGCCAGAAATCATGTAGAAGGCTGCTGAGTCGGCGGTTCCAGAACCAATTTGACCATTCATGGTGATGGCGCCACCACCAGAATTTACCGACCCAGATATGTAGATTCCAGCGTTGTCGATTGTTGGGTCAGACGCAAGAATCGCGGTGCCGTTGTAGGCAGTCGCAAATCCTCGAGCGTACCCTGTTGTTTCTGTGTAGCTGCCACCGGCAAAAGTGATTGCGCCGCCATTTGAGTTGACTGAAGTGGCGGCACCCAACACAAAAACATTTCCTGCATTGGAGGCAGAACCACCATCGGCATTAGAAAGCAGAGTGATTGGGCCATTGTTGACGGTCAGCGATGCGCCGAAACCTAGATACCCAGCGGCGGCAATCTTGATTCCTTTACCAGCAGTTGTTCCGGTGACTGCAGCACTTGAGTAAAACGACCCCGATGTTCGAATCGACACATTTTGTGTGTTGATTGCGTTGCTCAAGTCCGTTGCGTTGATCTGTGAAACACCTGTGGTGGTCGTCAGCCATTCACCGTTTGAAAAGAATCCTCCTGGGTCGGATGAAGTAGATACAACATCGATGGCCGTCGCATAGTTAACTGTTTTTATGGCGTTAGACGTTGTCGATGTGTAACCAGATGCGGTGAACGTAAGGGTCACATTTGTTCCGGTAGCGCCGGTAGCAAGCCCAAGATTTGAGAACGTAGCGACACCATTTGAATCGGTTACGGCTGTGGTTGTGCCCGTGATGAGGGTGCCACTGCTGGAGGTTGCGGTAACTGTGACCCCGGCGGTGGTGTCATTTTCCGTTCCACCTTTTAGTTGCACAGTCGGGGCGCTCGAAAACTTCTCTCCGACCTTTCCGTAAGAAACGGTTGTGGTTGAGGCAAGACTTGCAGCCGGAGTAGTAACCGGCAAGTTCGCGAAAGACTCAAAACTGAACCCGGATAGGTCTGCACCATTCCGCATAAAAGTCCAGTCCGGATTTCGAGTACCGTTTGGCGCTGTGCCGGTGTTGTTACCGAACCCAAAGTCCGGATCACCAACAGCATGGTTGTTCCACGCAAAAATAGTGCTTGCGGTTCCTAGATTGTGAACCTGAAAAGACCCGTACTGCCCATTACCAACGCCGTTTGGTCGGTCACCATAGTCGTAGCTTGAGTCGCTACCGGTCATACCAACCTGGGAGCCCTCCCATGAATAATCCCAAGGCCATATCTCTACACGACCACTGATACCTGTAGCAGTTGCAACACTTGAAGAAGTGCTCAGGATATTCATGTCAGAGACATCTGCCTGAAGGATGAACTGGGCGTTTGTGCCTCCGGTCGGCGACGGAACCTGAAGTTTGTAAAGGTTGTCGTAAGTGTCCGACAATGTGCTTCGGGTACCCATAGCCTTTGAAAAGTCGACGCTTACTTGGCTACCGTTGCCGGCAAGCACGTATCGAATTCGACTGAAATCAGTGCGCGACAAACTCCCCGCATAGATTGACGTGTAACTGTGGGCACCGTTTGTAGAGCCACGCCACTTATTGAGAGTTTTGTAAATACTCTCCCAGTCGTAACCATAGGCACCCTGGTTGCCAGAAATCATCGCAGCTACACGTGTGTAATAACTGGTTGATGCATTTAGTCCAGTGATCTTGTGGGTAAAAGTGCTGGCCCCAATCGATGACGATGAGGTTGACCAGCTTGAACCATCAGTCGAATACTCAACTCGATAGCCAGTGACGGTGTATCCGTTGGTTTGAGCCGGCGCAGTCCAGGTAACGGTTACCGACCTTGGCCCCGCCACTGCGTTTACGCTTTGCGGGGCTGAAACATTGACGGTGTCGGCTGAAGCCGTGACCAAGTTGAAGCCTAGAAAGGCCACCACCAGAAACAAACCGATGAGCAGTTTTGAGCTGCGATTTATGGTGCGTTCACGGTAGTCAAGACGACCAAACATGCGCACCTCCAGGCTTAAAATCGACGGTTCGGGAACGCCAAATAGCGCTCTCGCAACTGACAAGTCTAAAAAGGGCAAAAAATCGGTCCGGTCAAATGTTCGGTCGGACCGAACAAAATTTGTCCCCTAAAAGCCAAACCCGGCAAAACTCACAGGAATGCAGCAGTTAAGAGAAAACTCCCCCAGGCCGAAGCCCGAGGGAGTTAGTCGCTAAAATGCTAGATTACTTAAGGGTAACCTTTGCGCCAGCGCCCTCTAGGGCAGCCTTTGCCTTCTCAGCAGCGTCCTTGTTTGCGCCCTCTAGAACGGTTGCAGGTGCACCGTCAACAAGAGCCTTAGCCTCGCCTAGACCTAGGTTGGTCAGTGCGCGAACTTCCTTGATAACTGCAATCTTCTGGTCGCCAGCAGACTCTAGAACTACGTCGAATGAGTCCTTCTCTTCTGCAGCAGCAGCTGCAGGAGCAGCAGCGGCAGCAACAGCAACTGGAGCAGCTGCGGTTACTTCGAAGACCTCTTCGAATGACTTAACGAACTCTGAAAGCTCGATTAGTGATAGTTCCTTGAATGCATCGATAAGCTGCTCAGTGGTCAACTTTGCCATGATGTATCTCCTTGTTTTTATAAAAGTTTGGTTTGTAAAGCTTGGGTTTTAGGCGGCTAGCTTGGCACGTAGTGCGTCGATGACGCGTACAGCCTGAGATAGCGGAGCCTGAGTAACAGCAGCAGCACGAGACATTGGAGCCTTGAATAGTCCAGCTGCCTTTGACAGTAGAACTTCACGAGACTCAAGATCTGCAAGCTTCTGCACCTCTGCAGCAGTAAGAGCAACGCCGTCTAGGACACCGGTCTTTACTACTAGTAGAGGATTTGCCTTTGCAAAGTCACGCAGAGCCTTAGCAACTGAGACTGCGTCTCCGGTTGCAAAAGCGAGAGCGGTTGGTCCGAACAACTGGCCGTCAAATGCGGTTACTCCAGCGTTCTTTGCAGCGATCTCAATAAGAGTGTTCTTTGCTACGGCGTAGGTTGCGTCTGCACTGATGTTGCGACGAAGCTCCTTGAGCTGTGCAACGGTGAGACCGCGGTACTCGGTTAGAAAGACGGCGTTTGAGTTCTGGAATAGACCAGTTAGCTCAGCTACCTTCTCGACCTTGTTCGCCATGGCGCTCCTTGAATTGTTTATGTCGGTAGCCCCGGGAAATAAAAAATGCTCCATGCAGACGCATGAAGCAGTAAAAAACTCAGGTTTAAAACCAACGAATTGAACTTCTAAATACACCTGCGTGGGTTGACACTTTCGTATCCTTCGTTGCCTCGCGAGAAGCAAAACCGACGGTCTGTGGCTTCCCCCAGTCTACAAGACCGCCAACCCCGGCGCAAGTAGCAGAAAACCCCACCGGAGCTAACCGATGGGGATTTCTAAGACTAACTAGTCGTTGTACTTCTTGGCACGAGGACGACCCTCACCCTTAGGCTTGTCAGCCCAACGGCCCTTGCCAGAACCACCGTAGTTGCCACGGCCACCTGAACGGCCACCGCCTGAACCACCGCGACCATCACGGTCACCGCGGCCTCGGCCACCGCCACCGTTGCCACCGCGTGAGTCACCAAAGTCAAGTGCCTCTGGAGCCGGAGGTGGAGCAATTGGGCCAGCTAGCTGCTCAAGCAACTCGCTTGATGGGCGTACGTCTGAGAAGATTCCATCGCGCTCTGCACGACGAAGTAGGTCTTCCATGCGGCGGCGACGGCTGCGTGGAATCAGGGTGATTACAGTACCCTCCTTGTTCGCACGACCGGTACGGCCAGAGCGGTGAAGGTAGGTCTTGTATTCCTCTGGTGGATCAACCTGAACCACAAAAGCAACGTCGTCAACGTGAATACCACGCGCAGCGACATCGGTGGCAACTAGAACACGAACAGCACCCTTGGTAAAACGCTCAAGGTTGCGGTTTCTCTGGTTCTGGTTTAGGTCACCGTGCAGACGAGCAGCTGGAACACCAGCCTGGGTAAGGCTCTCGCTCAAACGCTCGGCGGTCATCTTGGTGCGGGTAAAGATGATTGACTTGCCCTCACCCTGAACGATGCGCAAAAGAACCTGTGAACGGTCCTCTGGGTCAACGGTCATTACACGGTGAGTGATGTTGGCGGTGTCGTTCTCTTCGTTCGGAACCTCGTAAACGTATGGGTCCGGAAGGAATTCCTTAACCAAAGCGTCAACCTCGCGGTCAAGAGTCGCTGAGAAAAGCAGCTTCTGGCTGTCTCCGGCAGCGCGCATGATGCGGCGCACACCCTCGATGAAGCCAAGGTCACACATGTGGTCAGCTTCGTCGACAATCAGGGTTTCTACCTCTGATAGGTCGATGATGCGCTGAGCCATAAGGTCTTCAAGACGGCCTGGGGTTGCTACAACGATGTCTACACCGCGGCTCATGGCGTTCTCTTGCTTGCGCTGAGGAACACCACCGTAGATGCAGGTTGTGTAGAAACCAACTGCGCGGGCAATGCCGTTTACAGTGCGGTCGATCTGGTCTGCAAGCTCACGGGTTGGCGCCAAAATTAGCGCACGTGGCTTGCCAGCCTTGCGAGGTACTGAACCAGCAGCAATCAACTTGGTAACTAGCGGCACGGTGAACGCAATGGTCTTACCAGAGCCGGTCTTACCGCGGCCAAGAACATCGCGGCCTGAAATTGCAGCCGGGATGGTGCTTGCCTGGATAGGGAACGGGGTTGAAGCACCCATGCCCTCAAGAGCAATAAGAACCTTTGGGTGAAGACCCATTGCCTCGAAGCTGTCAGCGGTGATTGCCTCTGACTGCTCAACTGCCTCTAGACGCTCAAGAACCTTGTCCTCGAAGAAAGCCTTCTTGTTTGGGTTTGAGTCGCGTGCACCGCGGAAGGTTGACTCGCGTGAGTCATCGCGTGCGGCACGGTCTGGGCGGTTTGGGTTGCGGTCTTCTGAGAACCCGCGGCGTGGGCCACGGTCGTCAGAGAAGTTGCGGCGTGGGCCACGGTCATCGCGTGATGCAAAGTCGCGGCGTGACTCGTTGCGGTCTTCCCAAGGGCGGTTTGACATGCCACCGGCTGGGCGCTGCGCGCGGTCGCCAAAGTCACGACGTGGAGCACGGTCATCGCGGTTGCCGTAGGCAGGGCGGTCGCCACCGCGGCGGTCATCTGAACCACCAAAGCGCGGGCGGTCATTGCCGTATGAAGGGCGTGAGTCGCGGTCACCAAAGTCACGGCGTGGTGCACGGTCGTCACGGTTGCCGTAGGCAGGGCGCTCTGAGCGTGCTCCGCGGTCGTCGCGGTTTCCGTATGAAGGGCGTGAGTCGCGGTCGCCGTATGAAGGGCGGCCATCGCGGGCTGCGCGGTCATCTGCGTTGTAGCGAGGCTTGCGTGCTGGTGCACCGGTGCCTTCGCCATTGCGCGGAGTCCAGTCGCGGCCACGGTCTTCGCGGCCACCGTTCATTTCGCGTGGTGAGGTGCGGCCTGCAGCTGGGCGCGAGTTACGGTCGTTGCCGTAAGCAGGGCGCTCGCCACGAGGTGAATCACCGTAGGTCTTTTTTGGGCCGTTCTCAAAGAACGCACCCTTTGCACGTGGTGCACGTGATGGTCCGGTGCCGTCGGCTGCGCGGTGAGGCGCACGCCCTCCGCGACCGTCTTCACGAGTCTTGAAATTGTTGCCAGCGGCACCCTTAGGCGCGCGCGACGATGACTTGCCAAATCCAGGCATAGTTGTAGATTCCTCTTCAGTTGTGTTGGCCCTCGCAGGGAGTAGCTGCTTGTGGGCCGGTGGGCTAGTCGAACAGCGCTAAACCCACACACGAGAAGAACATCCGCAATACGGCGGATTCTCATTTAGAGGAAAAGACTGGTACATCTCAGAGGTGGCACTTAGGTGGCCACATGATTCAAATGATGTACTGCAAACGACTACTGTCACGAATTCGTAACGTTCTTAGACTACTTGAAGGTTTGCGTTTTGGCTAGAGCAAAACCTAGATTGGCACTTTGATCTCTAAAGTCGCGCCGTTATCGGTGTTGTAGAGGCGCCAACCCAGCGAAACCTCATCAAGAATTGATGAACCAAAGCCCGGCACCAAGGTGTTTTCAAGGGCAACACCGTTGTTCACAATCTTCAATTGCAGAATGTGCTCTTCAGTTTGCTCAACCTCAACCCAAACCTTGGTGGCCTTACCATGTTTGGCTGCGTTGCTCACCGACTCGCGAATCACGCTGGTAAAACAAGCCGTAGCAACTGGGTTTTCACGCACCCGATCAGCCCAATCGGTGTTTAGCGGCGGCAGGTTCAGCTCAATCACGCCGTCCCACATCGTCTTAATCTGGTTCAAAACCTCGTCAAAAGACTCTTGCTCTTCAATGGTCTCAAGTTTCTTTAGAGCCCCCACGATGTCTGCCTCGATTGCCTCGATGTAGGCAGCTGACTTGACTTGCTCTTGGCTCAATCTGATGGCAGATGCATACAGCGCTGATTGAATTGGCCCGTGAATCACAGAGGCAACTCGGCGGCGGTTGAGCCAAAGCTCTTGCCTAAACTGCGCCGTCAACACCGATAACTCGCCCAGCACCTTGGCCATCTGAACCTCTGCGTCATGGCGCTGGGTTCGGGCAATTTGCATAGCAAAGCCCAGCAGAGCCAGCAACAACAGCATGGTTAGGTACTGCATCAGGGTGACGCTGGTAACTGCGAGCCCGACCAGGTTTAGTGTCAGGCCAGTAATGATCGTGGTCAAGGCCATCACAGCGGCTACAGCAAATGAGGCTGCAATCGGCGAGACCCACCAGTTGCGCAGCAGCTTTTGCGCGGCCCGCGTAACCAGCCAGCAGAGCAGCACCGCGATAACTGCCGTGTACATAGGCCAACCGTTGGTGATGGTGGCCGGAACGGTAAGGGTAACCGAAGCCGAACCAAACGTGGTTAGCGAAGGCACGACCATTTGACCGACTGAGACCTTGGTCGGGAATCGCCCTCGAGACCTAACCGCAAAGCCCTTGGAAGCATTCTCGAGCGCCGCCTCTGTGGCAGAAGTTGCGCGACCAATCTCGTGACTCAGCGGGCGGACTACGTCCTCAATGGTGTCTCGGAGTTTTGGCGCAAGCTTTGAGAGATCTTGGCTTCTTAAGCCTCGACGAAGTTGGTCAACCACTGGAATCAAAATCTCCTGGGCTTTAGCCAAAAGCTCTGCCTGTTGTTGAGCCACCTGCCCGTGCATGTTTTTGCGCATTGAATCCAGGGCAGCCTTTTGCTGCTCTAGGTCGGCAATAACAACATCGTGGCGGTCTTTTGACGCGTTATAAATTGCCAGTGTGGCTACCGCACCAAAAACAAAGAACGGCCCTGCATAGAGCCGGTAAAGCAGCTCAGTCGGTGAAATTAGCTCAAATGCCGAACCAACGCCCCAAACCGCAAAACCACGGGCAAAGCCGGCAAGCAACAACGCCAGAGTGGTTAGCAGTGGCCTAGAGCCACGATCTGGCCCAGCCAAAACCGTTTCACGGGCCAAAATCAGCACAGCCACAGTGGCAAAGTAGGCTCCGGTGGCAATAAAGAACCACTCTAGAAATGAGCCACCTAAGCGGCCAGGGTTACTAATCAAGATCAGCGCGTATGACGGAATTGCAAACTGAAGTAGGTTTCGATTACTCAGCGCAACCGGACCGGCCGCGTTATAAAACGCCTCACGGACACTAATCCGCGGAGTCTGAAATTTGCTCGGCATGGCTACTCGCCGATCGAAGTCCCTGATGCTTTGAGGTACTTGGCAGCAGCTTCAACGCGGGCGTTGCCACCGGCATCGATGTCTACACCCAAGGCAATAAACACTCGCGACACAATGCCTTCAACGGCACGGATAGAGGTTGCGCGCTTCTCGGCAATCTGAGCATTCGAGTAACCGGCAGCAATCAACTGCAGCACTTCAATCTGTTTTTTAGAAAGGGTTCCCAGTGGACGCGAAGGGTTTAGGTCGTGGCGCATCAGTGGCGTGACCGAGTCATGCAGCACAGCCTCTAGTGCGTTGACCAACTCGTTTGAGTCGATTAGCTGAGACTTGCGAAGGTAAGAAACACCCTTAGGTAGCTCGCTTGGGTCCTGTCCAGCAAAACGAGCGTCAGGCAGGTTGGTCAAAAATACGATGCCGACATCGGGGGCGGTGGCCTGAATCCACTGCGCAAAGTCAAAGCCGTTAGGCCCTGCACCAAGCTCAATGTCGAGCACCACTGCATCAGGGTCAAACTCTTGAAAAACCTTTTTGGCCTCGGCGGCATTTGCGGCAACAGCAACATTAAAACCGGCGGTCTCTAGTGACTTTGCAACTAGGTCGCGCAGCAGTGCCTCGTCTTCGACGATGACTACGTTCCGATTAAACACATTGCCCCAAATCTGATGATCTAAACCCTCGAGCCAAAGTAACTTTGACCCGAATTAGAACTTAAGACTAAATCAGATTTCTTTCGGCGAGCGCTGATTGCAAATCTGCGTCACTCGGCTCGACCATGAAGTGGCCATCTTCAAACAGAATTACCGGGATGTTTTTGCGGCCTGAAATACGCTCTGCCTCGGCAGCGACTTCGGCGCTCTCAGAGACATCCTTGACGTCATAGGCAACCTCAAGTTTGTTTAGCAAGGCCTTTGAACGGCGGCAATCAACGCACCAGTCAGCGCCGTAATAAGTAACTTGAGCCATGTTGTCCTCTATCTCAATCGATTGTTGTCTGGAATAACAAGAGTTTCGCCGTCAAAGGTTATTCCCGATAGGTCGCGCACCACTATGTCAGCATCGCTCAGCAAAGCGCGCTCAGAGACCCCGATAATCAAACCGGCCTCGGCCTCAATCGCAGCCTGAACACCGGCAATCGCGTCTTCAAAAACCACGCAGTCATGGATGTTAAAACCAAGTCGCTCGGCGCCAAGCAAGTACGGATCTGGAAAAGGCTTGCCGCGCTTTACATCGCTCGCGCTCACCAATTCAGCTGGCACCGGCAGGCCGGCGGCCTCAAGCCTGGCCCGACCTAGATTTCCGTTCGCCGAGGTGCACACGGTCCAGATTCCCGGGCGCAATGAGTGCAGCAGTTCAAAGGCCCCGCCAAGAGCAACGGTTTGCCCGGCAGTGTCTTGCTCTAGCTGGTTAATGCGGTTATTGGCCTCTTCAAACAACTCCGGGGCTACGCGCTCGCGAACCTGGTCCTCCGCCCGCACTCCCGCGTTCTCAGAGGTATTCCAGTCCCAATCCGGCGCGTACTCGCTAGACCAAGTTGCCCAAGCGGCTATTGCTGCATCGTGTGAGTCAACCAAAACGCCATCGTTGTCAAAAAGCAGCCCCGATGCCGAAAACTTCAACTAAGCCTGCTTCTTCTCGCGGTTGCGCTCAGTGATGGTTAGGTAGATACCCACCACAGCGAGCACCAAAAGCACCTTGGCTGGCAATAGGTCTTCAAACAACCACTCAATGGAAGGCGCAGAAATAGACGGCTGAACGTAGCACTCTGTGTCTTTGCAGTCCACCGGAACTTCAGGCCACTCCTGCAGCTTTTGAATTGCCATCTGACCAAAGGTGAAGGCCATTACTGAAACTACGGCACCAAAAACAATTGAAAGCACAAAGTTTAGGTTTGCTGCACCTGCCGCAGCCAGTGCCTTGCGCGGCTTCGGGGCCTCGGCGGTCTTAGCCAAGCGGGCTTTAGATGAGAAGCGGGTACCGGCAATAATGCCCAGTGCAATGATCAACTGAATGATTACCCAAACCCAAACCTGAAGGTCGGTGCGGGTTACCTGATAAACCACGAGGCCAAAGATCATTGCAAAAGCAGCAGCCAAGATTGGCACTGCGTAGCCAAGACCAAGTGCCTTTTGCGCCTCAGACATTTTTGGCTTGCCCTCTTCATTAGTTTCGATGGTGTCAACGCGGAACACGAAGGCACGCAGCAACACGGTAATCACCAAGGCGGTTGCCAAGAAGATTGGAAGGTACACATTCAAGAAGTGAATGAATACATCAGAACCTTGACCGTAGTAACTGTTGAACGAGCTCAGGAATGTGCTGATGGCAAAAATTGCACCGATAGCTAGCGAAATGATTACCGCAAGGTTGGTGAATCGGTGAGCAGCCCGGGCCATCTTGTGGTCTTCACCAAGAGTGTGGCGAGCCTTGATTGCCCAGGTCTGACCAAACAGTGAGGCCAGTGAGCCAATGGTGATGCCCAAGAAGTTTAGGTAAACCGAAACCTTGAATGTCTCCGGCTCCGGGGTTTCTCCGTAGTAGTAAGAAGTTGAGTTGTACAGGTCGGCGTAACCGGCCCCCATGAATAGCGCCCAGGCAATTACTAGGCCCAGTAACGGTAGTGCAACAGCGCGGTTCTCAAGAGGTATTTTTCTCATATCCATCACTCTAGCCCTCTAAACTTTTTTTATGATCCTTGTTATCGGCGAAGCCCTCATTGACCTAATTGAAAACCGTTACCAGCCAGGCGCATTCAACGCCATTGTTGGTGGCGCAAACGCCAATGTGTCTATCGCCTTGGCCCGCCGTGGCACCCCGCAGCAGTTTCTTGCCCGCCTCTCTAAAGATGGTTTCGGCAAGCTAATCCGGGCAAAGCTAGAGGCCAACCACGTGGGTCTTGATCATGCCATCAGCGCTGACGAACAGACCACTCTGGTCACAGTATCGATCGACTCACATGGTGTGCCTTCTTACTCTTTTTACGTAAACGGCACCGCTGACTGGGGTTGGACCCCTCAGGAGTTGCCAACTGATGCCGACCTGGACAACCTGCACGCCACCGCAATTCAGTTTGGCTGCCTCGGAATGGCTATGGGGCCGGGCAACTTGGTCATCGAAGACTGGGCCCGCGAGCACTTCAAGCAGAAGTCAGTCACCATCAGCCACGACATCAACATGCGTCCGGCCCTCGGATTTGAGCGCAACCACGAGCGTCTTCGCGTTGAGCGCATCAACGACATTTCACACGTGATCAAGGCCTCAGATGAAGACATCGAATGGCTTTACGACCTAGAACCTGGCACAGACATCGACAAAATTGTCTGGAAGTGGATCGGCGATTCCGGCCGCCACGTATTCATCACCCGCGGCGGCGACGGAGTCTCAACCTATCGCCTTGGCGCCGATGGCAGCAAGATTCGCTTTGATGTGCCATCTCGCAAAATCAATGTGGTTGACACTGTAGGTGCCGGAGATACCTTCTGCGCAAACCTCCTAGGCCAGCTCTCAGACGTTGATGCTTTGGGTACCGACCCGTTTGACCGCCTGCAGAACCTAAGCGATGAAGTCTTGCGCGAGTTTGTTTACAACGCAGGCATTGCGGCCTCGATCACCTGCGAGCGCGCGGGAGCCGAGCCACCAACCCTGGCCGACCTCAACGAAGTTTTGGCGTCAATCAACTAAATGTATGTAATTTCAAAGCTTCAAACCGGTGAACCAGTTTGGGCTTTTAACACTCGCGACCTCATGCGAGCCGCCACCTGTGATCACTGCGTGCGGCTGGCCGTTGCCCGTGAGCTGAAGCTTGCCGGTGTTGCCGAGCTGGTTGAGCCATACGTGCAGACTGAGAAGAACTTGGCCATGCGCTACGGCGATAAATTTGAGGCCGAGATCGAGAGTGAGCTTCGCGAGCACCTTGGCGAAGATGACTTTCAAAGGCCAGAGGGCAGCGACAAATTTGCCGAAACCGTGGCCCTCATGCAGGCGGGTGTTCCGGTCATCTATCAGGGTGAACTTCAGCACCGATCAGGGCTTTCAGAATTTCGGGGCCGGCCAGACTTTCTGGTCCGGGCTGACTATGAGCTCGAATTTGTGGACGGTCGCCTCACTGCCAAACAGAATCCGGACCTAGCCGGCATCGGTGGGTATTTGGCGTGGGATGCAAAACTGGCCCGCTCTGCAAAACCGCACTATCTGCTGCAGGTGGCAATTTATGTTGACGCCCTAGAGGCGCTTGGCCTGAAGGCCGAGGGTGGCCTACACGGATTGATTTTGGGCAGCCGCACCACCGAGGTTTTTGAGGAGTCAGAAATTGTCCCGGCAATGCGGCGAGCTCGGGCTGTTCTCGAGGCCGCCTTTACCAAGGTTGCGGCTGGTCAGCTGACGGAATTTGAACTTGAGAACCTCAGTCTGCACTGTGAGTCAGAGAGTACCTGCAAGATCTGCGAGTATCCGGGCCTATGTGCCCAAAACCGCAAAGACCTAGACCACTTGGTTCAAGTTGCCGGAATCAACAAGAGCCAAATTGAAAAGCTGCGCACTGCTGGCATCAGCACAATGACGCAGCTGGCAGGTGCCACCGATGCCCAGCGCCCAAGTGATTTTATTGGATTGACCTTTGACAAGCTTCGCCAGCAGGCCAACCTTCAGGTTGGCTACAACCAAACCGGTGAGCACCGACACATTGTGGTTGAGGACCCTGAAATTGCCGTGTTGCCCCCTGCCTCGGCAAACGATATTTTCTTTGACATGGAGGGTTTTCCATACTTTGAAGAAAAGGGTGGGCTCGAGTATCTATTTGGTGCAGTCACCCGTGACAAAAAGTTTCACTCGTGGTTTGCCCATGATCGCAACCAAGAGGCAGTTGCTTTTGCGGGCTTTGTAAAGTTTGCCTACGACCGCCTGCAAGCAGACCCAACCGCTCACATTTATCACTATGCCCCCTATGAGGTTTCTGCCCTTAACCGTTTGGCAACCCGGCACGGATTGATGGAGGCCGAGGTTGATTGGCTAATTACCGAAGGCAAACTCATCGACCTTTATAAAGTGGTCAAGGGTTCAATCATGGTCAGCCAACCAAGCTACTCGATCAAGAAACTTGAACCGCTTTACGGTTTTGGCCGCGACGGAGAGGTTGCCGATGCCGCCTCGAGCATCGAGGAATATGACAACTATCGACGCGCGATTGTTGAGGCCGCACCTGAGGCCGACCAGCTCCTGCAGAACATCGCAGACTACAACGAGGATGACTGCATCTCTACGCTGGAGCTATATGAGTGGCTGGCC
The DNA here is from genome assembly GCF_005845365.1 of Rhodoluna limnophila. Classification (GTDB taxonomy): domain Bacteria; phylum Actinomycetota; class Actinomycetes; order Actinomycetales; family Microbacteriaceae; genus Rhodoluna; species Rhodoluna limnophila. The sequence goes on from NZ_CP040509.1 coordinate 1,179,094, forward strand.
GGAATGCCTGAAGCAGGTACTCGATACCAGCAGCACCGAATGGCCGTCGATAGAAAAAAATCTGAGCGCGCAGCTGAGGCCAACGCAGATGAAGGCTCTGTAAATAAAGCCGAGCTTGCGCTTCTTGAGTTGCAGCGCGCTACCAAGCACATGGCCGCGGCTCTCGAAACCTTCAACTACGGTGAGTCTGAAGAAGCCGATTATCGGGCAACGGTTTGGCAAGCGCTGGTTCACTCAGTGCTTTACTACAAGCGTGAAGAAGTGGTCTTTTGGAGAGAAAATCACCTGCGCCTAGAGGCTCCCTACGAGACGCTTGCTAAAGATCGCAAAGCGCTTGTGGTCTTGGGGTGCCAGCAATTTGAGACTGACGCCATCTTTGAAACCCGTGACCCACAGGCCACTATCAAGGTTGAGTACACCTATCAGCTCGAACCCGGTCAAGTAGTTCACCTAAAGCCCGGCGATAAAATCTTTGTTCGCTACGACTTTGGCTCAAACCAACAAGAGCGCGATTTCGGAACTTTGCTGGAGGTCGACGAGGACCGAATTAGATTTGCGCGGTCAGGCAAAGTTCAAAACATGAAGTTCGTACCAAATGCCATATGGGCCAATGACTTCATCGCGGCCGGTGTAAAAAATGACTCAGTTCGCGACCACGCTCTTGCCCTAGCAGCCGAGTGGATTTCGCCACTGAATGAGGCTCCACTCGGATTTGCCGCAATAGATTTGCTAATGCGCCGGCCACCGCAAACCACCGATGGCCGCGGAGTAGCGCCGGTTGTCAATGGCGATTACCTTCCGGCTGTAATAGACACCGTCAGCCGCCTCAAGAAATCGGTGCTGGCAATTCAGGGACCTCCGGGCTCAGGCAAAACCTACTTGGGCTCACGCACAATTGCCCACCTAGTTGCCACCGGAAAACGCGTGGCAGTGGTGGCTAACTCTCACTCGGCTGTTGAGAACCTTTTGATGGGCTGCATCGATGCCGGTGTTCCGTCAGAGCAAATTGCCAAGCCGGCAAAATCTGGCGACCGCACACCAAAGCCATGGTTCAAGCCAGCCAACGCCACTAAGAATGCCGAGTGGCGTGCCAAACAAACCAGCGGTTACGTGGTTGGCGGCACAGCCTGGACCTTTTCAAACCCGCAACTTTTGGCCTCGCGTTTTGACTACATCTTTATCGATGAGGCAGCCCAATTTGCAATGGTGGATGCAATTGCGGTGGCCCAGGGCTCTGACAACATGATTCTGTTGGGCGACCCTCGGCAACTGACCCAGGTGGTGCAGGCAATTCATCCGGGTGGAGTTGAAAACTCAGCCCTTGGGCACTACATGGGTGACCACGCAATTTTGCCTTCAGAGCAGGGCTATTTTGTCGAGGTCACTCGCCGCATGCATCCGGCCGTTAATCAGCCGGTTTCTTGGCTTTCGTATCAGGGTCGGCTGCACTCATTTGAGGCGGCGGCCAACCAACGGATTGATGGCCTTGAGCCAGGGCTAACCTTGCTGCCGGTTGAGCACATTGGCAACATCAGTCACTCGGCCGAGGAGGTTGCTGTGGTTTTGCAACAGTGCCAGCAGCTGCTTGAGCGGGTTGAACAGTCTGAGATTTTGGTGGTCGCTCCATACAACGCACAGGTTGATGCAATTAGGCACGCGCTAGATCAGGCTGGTCTAAATCAGGTTGAGGTCGGCACGGTTGATAAGTTTCAGGGGCGCGAGGCCATGGCTGTAATTGTCAGTTTGGCTGCATCGAGCGCCGAGGATGCCCCGCGCGGACTCGAGTTTTTGCTGGATCGAAACCGGTTGAACGTGGCACTTTCGCGCGCCAAAACCAACAGCTATCTGGTGTATTCGCCGGCGCTATTGCGCACCAAATTCAACAGCGTTGAAGACGTAAAGTGCGTTAGCCGCCTGGCCGGCTTGCTAGAGTTCGCTAACGCCTAGCAAGAGTCCAACTAGGTAGGTAGCGCCAACCGCAATGCCGCCAAACATCAGTTGGCGCAATGCGCTGGTGATCCATGATTTACGGGTGAACTTTGCTGCGATACCACCGGCAATAAGTAGGCCAACAGCACCGATTGCTAGTCCGGCAATTAGTGAATCAAAGCCAAGAATGTAAGGAATCAGTGGCACAGCTGCACCGATACCGAACATGGCAAATGATGAGAATGCAGCCACCCACGGAGACGGGTTTGAGTGTGGGTCAATTCCAAGCTCTTGGGTGATGTGCACGCGAGCAGCAACATCAGCGTTTTCGTGAACCTCACGCGCTGCAACCGCTGCAGTGGCCTCGGTCATGCCCATGTCACTAAAGTGGCGTGCCAGCTCGTGAACTTCGCCCTCGGGGTTCCGCTTATGCGCTTCAATCTCCACGGCAAGCTCTGAGTGGACCTGCTCATTTGAAGTCTTTACTGATGCATACTCGCCCAGCGCCATCGAGAACGCACCCGCCACCAAACCGGCAACACCGGTGACCACGATAATCGGTGCCGAGGCACCGGCAGCACCGATACCGGCAATCAATGCGATGTTTGAAACCAAACCGTCCATGGCGCCAAATACTGCAGCGCGCAGCCATCCGCCAGAGATGTCTGGGTGGCTGTGGTCATAGTCGTGCGGGTCGGTGGTCCGCACGTGATTAGCGCTGTAGCTCAGGTCGTTCATAACTAGAATCTTATTCTGAAGCAGGCGTAGCCTCGGTATTGGCCGCCTGAGCGCTGGACTTTTGGGCCGCCGCAACCGCCTTACGACCAGCTGGCAACAGCACCGCAGCGAGGGCAAAAACCACCATAGCCAGGCCCGAAACAATCATCAGAGATTCAACCGGATACACATCGGCCAAAGGTCCAAGCACAGCCATTCCGATTGGCATGGCCACCGAAATCACAATGCCGACAAACCCAAAAACTCGCCCCTGGCGCTCAGGCTCTACGGTCTCTTGAAGCAAGGTCATAGCCGAGGTAAAGAAAGATGGCACAGCCAAGCCGATGATGAAGAACAAAATGTAGAAGACAATCAGGTTGGTGGTGAACCCCATGGCCACCGATAGCAGACCAAAGAACACCGATGTACCGATAATCATGCCAATGCGATTGACTTTGTTGGCAAACACCGCAAGCAAGGCACCGCCCAAAGCCATTCCCACGCTGAAAGCGATCTCCCCGACAGTCAGCTTCCAGACTTCAGAGCCGAAATTGCGAACAATAAACAGCGGTGAAAGATTCGACGGCGCCACGGTCAGCAAGAATACGACCGCAAAAACACCCATCACCCAGCGCACTAGATCGTGGGTAAAGATGTAATTCAGGCCATCTTTTAGGTCGGCAAAATACGAGGGTTTTTCATCGCTGGCAGCGCGCTCAAGAGTTGGCACCGAAATCGTAGCCAACAAGCCCACGCCAATAATCGCAGTCACAACATCGATGAAGAAAATTGGCACGATTGACATTGTTGAGTAAACCGCGGCTGCAGCGACCGGAGCCAACAGACCCAAGGCCGACTGAAGACTGCTATTGATTCCGTTGATGCGCATCAATTTATCCGAAGGCACAATCTGCGGCAGCAGGGCCGAGACTGCCGGCATCTGAACACCGGCACCCACCGACCTAACGGCCATCACTAAGTAAATCAGCCACAGGTCATCAATACCCGAGAGCATGAGCAAAGCCAGCCCAAGTGTTGAAAGCGCGATGGTCGAGTCAGAGATCATGATCATCTTGCGGCGGTTTACTCGGTCGGCCCACACCCCAGCAAAGATTGACACAATGGCCTGCGGCAAGAACCCAAAAATAGCGGCAAGGGCCAAAACCAAACCAGATTTTGTGGTCAAGGTCAGGTGCCACATGATGGCGTACTGCACCAAGAAAGAACCAAACATCGATACCGTTTGGCCGGTCATAAAGATGGCTACGCGCTTCTTCCAGCCCGGAAATTCTTCACTTGTAAATGTCATTGCGGCTTACTCTGGCAGAACTTTTAGGGTCTGTAGAGTCGGGTCAGCAACAAAAGCAATTCGCACACCCATGTCCCTTGCCTGAAACAAGGCGCCAAGTGCAGCCTCGGTGATGCGCTCACCCGGAGACAAGACCGGCACACCCGGTGGGTAAGGGCAAATCATCTCAGCCGAGACTCTACCCACAGCTTCCTTGGCATCAACCACTTCGTAGCTCGAGAAGAATGCTTCACGAGGGGTAACCACAACTTCTGGCTCAATAGAGAAAGCCGGCAGAATTTCGATTGGGCGCACCTCACCGCGGTGACGGTTAACCGATTCGATAATCCGCGTGACCAAGTCGTTGATGCGGTCTGGGGTGTCGGCAAACGTGATCATCGGAATGATGATGTCGCGGTTAGCCATTTCAACATCGATGTTTGCGGCCAGGAGGTCAGCCTCAACCTTAGTGCCGTCTGAACCACAGCCGGAAAGCATGATGACCAGCTTGAGTGGGTCGATGTATTCACCGTCAATTACGTCGATACCGGCTGCGGTTAGAGTGGCACGGCCGCGCTCGGTGGCCTCGATAACCGGACCAATCAACTCTTCGCCATGGCGCTCGAGCAAGGCTCGGGCAGCATCGATTGAGGCCAAGATGCGGCCAGACATCGATGTGGTTTGGGTTGAATCAAACATCTTGTTGAATCGAGCCAAGTCAACATACTCATCGCGAACCAGCACAAAAGACGCCTGCGAGTAAGACGGCAGAGTCTTGTGGGCTGAGGTCACCACGATGTCGGCGCCTTCGGCCAACGGGTGGTTTGGCAGCTCTGGGTGAAACCCGTAGTGGGCAGCCCATGCAGCGTCAACCACAAGCGGAATGCCGTGCTCGTGACACACCTTTGACAGGCGTGGAATGTTTGACATGGTGCCCACGTATGAAGGCTCACCAATCAAAACGGCTTTGGCATCAGGGTGCTTTGCCAGTGTCTCGGCCAAGCGGCTCGATGGCAAGTACTCAGGCAAGCCGGTGGCCGGGTTGATCTCTGGGCGAATCCAAACCGGAATCACGCCAGCGTAAACCAAACCGACCAAGACGGACTTGTGCAGGGTGCGAGAAACAATGACTTTGTCGCCAGGGCTAGCCACGGCCATTACTGCGGCGTGGTTTGAGCCCGATGAGCCGTTAACGCCAAATCGGCAGAGAGAGGCACCCCAAAGCTCGGCAGCCATGGCCTCGGCCTTGAGAATCAGCGAGGGTGAAATGCGGTGCGGGTGATTGCCAGGTAGTACGGGAATGTCGCCATCGACGATCGCGCCGGTTAGATCGGTGCGGCCCTTGTGGCCAGGAATTTGGAACGGGGACCGGTCGGTCTCCATATCTCGAATCCAGGCATCTAGTAGGGGTGCGCTAGAGCGCAAACCCATTGGGTCTTTCGTATCGAGGAGTGTGGCTGCGCCAAACGCGTGCTGAGGCAATATCCCGCCTTTCGGTAGTCGGCTAACAGCCTAATGAATGTGTGTGAATTTGGGTATATCTTTTGTTGAACACCGATGTCTGATTAGGCACCGATTAGCAACGGCGATGAGAAAGGGACCAGGTCTTTCGACCTGATCCCCTCATCGGAAGTACTTTTTGGTTAAACCTTTGGCTTAGAACTCAACCTTGGTCACGTTGGTGTCTAGCAAGATGCCAGGACCGAAAGTGGTTGAAACCGCAGCCTTGATTAGGTAGCGGCCCTTTGATGATGAAGGCTTCAAACGAAGAACTTCGTCAAGTGCTGCTGCTAGGTTCTCGCCTAGCTGCTCCTTGGTGAAAGATGCCTTACCAATTACGAAGTGAAGGTTTGCCTGCTTGTCAACGCGGAAGTCGATACGACCACCCTTGATGTCCTTAACAGCCTTTGCAACGTCTGGGGTTACGGTACCGGTCTTAGGGTTTGGCATTAGGTTACGAGGACCAAGCACCTTACCTAGGCGACCAACCTTACCCATTAGTTCTGGGGTTGATACTGCAGAGTCGAAGTCGGTCCAGCCTGCGGCTACCTTCTCGATTAGCTCGTCGCCACCAACCTCGTCAGCGCCAGCTGCAACTGCAGCGTCAGCTGCGGCACCAGTTGCAAACACGATAACGCGGGCGGTCTTACCAGTTCCGTGTGGAAGTGAAACAGTTCCACGGATCATCTGGTCGGCCTTGCGAGGGTCAACGCCAAGCTTCAATGCAACCTCAACGGTTGAATCAAACTTCTTTGAGCCAGTCTCTTTGATAAGAGTTACTGCCTCGGCTGGGGTGTAAAACTTGCCCTCTTCGATAAGAGCTGCTGCGGCTACATAAGCCTTTGAGCGCTTTGCCATGCTGTTGTTCCTTTTCTTTGGTCACAGTTGTGGTCAACGTATCGCGCGCGATACTCCCACGACTTCTTGGTTTTGCTCTAATGAGCGGTGCCCGGATGGGCGGGTGTTACTTAAGCTTCGGTGGTGATTCCCATTGAGCGGGCAGTACCAGCGATGATCTTTGCAGCTGCGTCAACATCGTTGGCGTTTAGGTCAGCCATCTTCTGCTCAGCAATCTTGTAAAGAGCGTCCTTTGACAGGGTTGCAACCTTCACGGTGTGAGGAGTTGCTGAACCCTTTGCTACGCCAGCTGCCTTCTTGATTAGCTCAGCTGCTGGTGGGGTCTTTAGAACGAAGGTGAATGAACGGTCTTCGTAAACGGTAATTTCAACCGGGATTACGTTGCCCTTCTGGTCTGCAGTTGCGTTGTTGTACTGGGTGCAGAATTCCATGATGTTCACACCGTGCTGGCCAAGTGCTGGACCAATCGGAGGAGCTGGGTTAGCAGCGCCCGCGTTGATCTGAAGCTTGATCATGCCGGTGATCTTTTTCTTCGGTGCCATTTTGATTTTCCTTTTGTATTGGTTTGGAAACTGTTTAAAACTTTTGTGGGCGGTTAGGCCAGTGGGCCAACCTGCTCGAAGCCAAGCTCAACTGGGGTCTCACGCTCGAAGAGTGAAACTAGAACGGTTAGCTTGCCGCTTTCAGGCTTGATCTCTGAGATGGTTCCAGGTAGACCTGCGAACGAGCCATCCTTGATCATGATGCTCTCGCCAACCTTGAAGTTGACGTTGATTGGAACAGCCTTTGCCTTGCCCTTGACTGCAACGCCACCCTTGGCAGCTGCCTTGGCTTCTGCTTCTTCAGGAAGAACGTAAAGGGTCTTCAACATGTTGAAGGCCTCATCTGGGCGAAGTGGGGTTGGGTTCTGTGAGTTGCCAACGAAGCCGGTAACAGCTGGAGTGTGGCGAACCAATGACCATGACTCTTCGTTCATTTCCATGCGGATAAGTACGTAGCCAGGGATGCGAACCTTGGTGACCAGCTTGCGCTGACCGTTCTTGATTTCGATCGAGTCTTCCATTGGAACTTCGATCTGGAAGATGTCGTCGCCGCCCTCAAGAGCAAGCTTGCGGTTCTCGATGTTCTGCTTAACGCGCTTTTCGTAACCTGCGTATGAGTGGATTACGTACCACTTGCCTGGCTGGCGGCGAAGCTCGGCACGGAACTCGGCGTAAGGGTCAACCGGTGAGCCTTCTTCTTCCATGTCTGAAATCTCAGCAGTCTCAGCCTGAACCTCGGCAATTGCCTCTTCGAGTTCTAGGTCTTGCTCTAGCTCTGCCGCAGCGTCTTGAGCCAAGTCGGCAAGGTCGGCATCTGCTTCAGCAATGATCTGCTCAGCAGCAACGTCCTGAACCTCGGCAATAGCCTCTAGTTCGGTGCGTTCTGAATCACTCAATGTGGTGTGTCCTTACTTACTTAAGCGGTTGGGGTGAAGACGAAGACAACACCCTGGTAGAAAAGCCAGTCGAACAGCGAAATGATTGCCATTACGACGACTACGAAAGCCAATACAACTGCGGTGTAGTTGCGAAGTTCAGCAAAGGTTGGCTTGGTGACCTTGTTTAGCTCACCAACGACCTGCTTGAAGAACAGAAGGGTGCGACCGAAGACGTTGCGCTTTGAGGCCTTATCAGCCTTCGCGCGCTCAACTAGGTCTTCTGAGACCTGTTCTAGCTCATCTGCCATGAGACATTCCTTCTTCTTGAAACCGAAGTTTCGATCAACTACTTCTAGCAGGGCGGACAGGACTCGAACCTGCAACCCTCGGTTTTGGAGACCGATGCTCTACCAATTGAGCCACCACCCTTTACGGGTTAGTTCTTGACTTCTAACCGAACTGTCAAAAAGCACACTTCTAGATTGGAATCTTAGAAATGATTAATTTGCCAGATTAGGCTTCAGAAGTTGTCAAACTACCTCTAAAGAGTTTAGACCTAGGCGCTACTTAATGCAAAGCCCGTTTTGCACCTTTAGTAGGCTTTACAGCGTGAATGACTTCCCAAGAATCTCAAAGCGCATCGGATCAATCGCTGAATCAGCGACTCTAAAAGTTGATGCAAAGGCCAAATCACTTCAGGCTGCCGGCCGCCCGGTAATCTCTTATGCTGCTGGTGAGCCAGACTTTGCCACCCCGGCGCACATCGTCGAGGCAGCTGCAATCGCGGTTCGTGACCCAAAGAATCACCGATACACCCCGGCGATTGGTTTGCCAGACCTGCGCGAGGCTATTGCCCAAAAAACCCGCACCGATTCGGGCACCGAGATCTCAGCCGCTCAGGTGGTTGTGACCAACGGTGGCAAGCAGGCTGTGTACCAGGCATTCGCAACCCTGCTTGATCCGGGCGACGAAGTCTTGATGCCAACCCCGTTCTGGACAACCTACCCTGAGGCCATTCGTTTGGCCGGCGGTGTTCCGGTTGAGGTATTTGCCGGTGCCGACCAAAACTACAAGGTCACCGTTGATCAGCTTGAGGCTGCTCGCACCCCGCGTTCAAAGGTCCTACTATTTGTTTCTCCGTCAAACCCAACCGGCTCGGTTTACACCCGCGAAGAGACCGAGGCAATTGGCCGCTGGGCATTCGAAAACGGCATGTGGGTTATCACCGACGAGATCTACCAGAACCTGACCTATGACGGCCTGAAGGCAGTGTCAATCACCGAAGCAGTGCCTGAGTTGATTGACCGCACCATCCTGGTTAACGGCGTAGCAAAAACCTACGCAATGACCGGATGGCGTTTGGGCTGGATGGCCGGCCCGCTGGACGCAATGAAGGCCGCCGGAAACCTGCAGTCACACCTGTCTTCGAACGTCTCAAACATTTCGCAGAAGGCAGCACTGGCTGCACTGACCGGGCCTCAGGATGAGGTCTTGGCAATGCGCGACGCTTTTGACCGCCGCCGCAAGGTTGCTGTGGCTGAACTAAACAAGATTGATGGCTGGAACGCCCCGACCCCTCAGGGTGCTTTCTACGTTTACTCAGATGTGACCGGCTTGCTTGGTCGCGAATGGGGCGGCAAGCAGATCAACACCTCACTTGAGCTCTGCGACTACATCCTTGATGCAGCCGAAGTGGCACTGGTTCCGGGTGAGGCCTTTGGTCCATCTGGTTACGTGCGCCTGAGCTACGCGCTGGGTGATGCCCCGCTACTTGAGGGTATCCAGCGCCTACAGAAGCTGTTCAGCTAAGCCTTAAATTAAAAAAGCCCTCCGGTTTCGGAGGGCTTTTTTATTTGCCGAATTAATCGAATAACCCGATCAAGTTTGGCTCAGGAACCAGGTTGATGCCGTACTTATTCGAGACCTGAGTCTGCACAAACTGCGCCAACTGAATGATCTCTGCGGCTGTTGCTCCCCCAGTGTTCACAATTCCGAGAGTGTGCTTCGAAGAAATCGCTGCCTTAGAGCCGGCAATTCTGAAACCCTTGCCGATGCCCGCGTTCTCAATCAACCAAGCAGCCGAAAGCTTTACTGTCAGACCGTCATCGTCTTCATTTTCATAGCGCGGAGCCGATTCTGGCAGGGTGCGAGCAAAAGAATCGCTGACCATTGGGTTGGTAAAAAATGAGCCACAACTGACTGAATCTGGGTCAGAATCACTGAGCACCATGCCCTTATTGGCTCGCAACTTGAGCACGCTGTTACGGACTTCCATTAGAGGAACCTGCTCACCCATTTGAGCACCAAGATCGGCGGCAATCTGGGTTGAATAGAGCGGGCGGCTGAGCCCACCCAAATCTTGTAATTCAAACTCAACCCAGGTAATTACACCCGGGCGGCCACGCTTGATTGCGCTGTCACGGTAACCAAACTGAAGGTCTTTGGCCTCCAAAATTGCCAATTCGTGGGTTTCGTAATCCAAGAATTCAAGGCGCACTAGGCAGTCGCTTAGCTCTTGACCATAGGCACCGATGTTCTGAACCGGAGCCGCGCCAACGGTCCCCGGAATACCACTCATCGCCTCAACGCCAGCCAGTCCCTGGGCAATAGTGTGAGCCACAAAGGCATCCCAGTTTTCACCGGCTTGAACCCGGATAACGACTCGGCCATCTTCGCGAGAGCGAACCGGCTCAATACCGAGATTGGCAACTTTGATAACCCGAAGCTCTGAGACGTCGTCGGCAACGACCATGTTTGAGCCGCCGCCAAGGATCAACCAGTCATCACCCGAACGCCAAACACCGAGGGTGTGCTCAATTAGGTCATCGCGGGTTTTTGCCTCGTAAATTTCAGCTGGAACCCCTCCGACTCGAATGGTGGTTAGCTCGCTAAGCGGCTGAGGTGCCATTAAATGCGCACCTGTGCCTGTGCTTTACCCAAAACCGTGGTCTCGTTGAAAACCGCGGTTAGGTCGATGCGCACCAAACGATTCTCTTCATCGATGGCGCCAATCTTGCCGGTAACAACCAGCACAGCACCGTCAACCGGGTCAACTACAACCGGCTTGGTGAAGCGCACCTGGTAGTCGGCAATACGGCCGGCATCGCCAACCCAATCAACCGCAACCTGAACGGCTGCACCCATGGTCAACATGCCGTGAGCCAGCACGCCAGGTAGGCCAACTGAAGCCGCAACGTCATCGCGGTAATGAATTGAGTTGAAGTCACCTGAGGCACCGGCGTAGCGGACCAAAGAATCACGGGTGAGCAAAAATTCGGTGGTGCCAATAACCTGGCCAACCTCTAGCGAGGCAATGTTTATGTGAGTCATTTACTCGTCTCCTCTAACCACAAGGGTCGAGATTGCGGTGCAAACCAACTCTTTATCTACGTCATAAATTTTGGTTTCAAAAGTCACCATTGAGTGCGCGCCGAGTGACTTTACGCTGGCTACCTCAAGCTGACTCACCAGCTCATCTCCGGCAACAATAGGCCGAGCGTGAATAAAGCGCTGGTCACCGTGAACCACACGACTGAAATCGATGTCAGCCTCAGGATCGGCAAGAACTGTTGCCAATGAGCGCTCTTGGATTACAACCGCGAAGGTTGGCGGAGCAATCACGTCGTTGTATCCGGCAGCTTGCGCAGCAAATACATCGAGGTTCATTGGGTTAGTTGACTTGACCGCGTGGGCGAATTCGCGGATTTTCTCGCGGCCAACCAAGTATGGATTGGTTGCCGGATACTTCTTGCCCTGCACATTTGGATTTACCACGGGTTAAGCGTATCTAGCGTTTGCCAAATTTGCTGGCGGCCAGAAGCGAGGGAAGACATAAAAAATCCTCCTGGGACTTTGAGTCTAGGAGGTGTAAAACTTTTGGTAGCTAGGGCGGGACTCGAACCCGCGACCCCACGATTATGAGTCGTGTGCTCTAACCACCTGAGCTACCCAGCCGGGTATTACCTTGCGGTAACTGGTTATTTTTTGTTTCGAGCCCCGAGCCAGGATTGAACTGGCGACCCCTTCCTTACCATGGAAGTGCTCTACCACTGAGCTATCGGGGCGCTGCACCATAGGCTTGCGCCAGGCACCAGAAGACTTTAGCACTAAATCGCGCTTGGAGGCAAACCAAACTTAATGCATCACTAAAGTTATTTTCATGACTAACGCGACCTTTCTAACCCAGAACAACGAGCAAGCCGAATGGTGGCGCTCAGCAGTGATTTACCAGATTTACCCACGCAGTTTTGCTGACGGAAACGGTGATGGCATTGGTGACCTTCCGGGCATCACCGAGAAGCTGGATTCACTGGCAACTTTGGGAATCGACGCAATCTGGTTTAGCCCGTTCTTCAAGAGCCCTCAAAAAGATGCCGGTTACGACATCAGTGACTACCGCCAGATTGACCCAATCTTCGGCACCAACGAGGATTTTGACGTTCTGTTGGCCAAGGCAAAATCTCTTGGCATTCGCATCATCGTTGACATCGTGCCAAACCACACCAGTGATCAGCACGCATGGTTTCAGGCAGCACTAGCCGCCGCCCCGGGTTCAGTCGAGCGCGGTTACTACCACTTCAAAGACGGCAAGGGCGCTAACGGCGAACTGCCTCCAAACAACTGGCAGTCAATCTTCGGCGGACCAGCATGGTCTCGAATCACTGAGGCAGATGGTTCTCTGGGCCAGTGGTACCTTCACCTATTCGATTCATCACAGCCAGATTTGAACTGGGAGAACCCAGCGATTGCCGATGAGTTTGACGAGATTTTGCGCTTCTGGCTCAAGAAGGGCGTAGACGGTTTCCGCGTTGACGTTGCTCACGGCATGGTCAAGCGTGCCGGTTTGCCAGACGCAACCATCTATGACGAAAACCTTCGTGAGCGCTCAATTTCTAACCTCACCATGGATGAAGCCGAGCTTGCTGTTCCGTATTGGGGCCAGCCGGGAGTTCACGATGCCATTCGTCGATTCCGTCGTGTAATCGATGAGTTTGACGACCGCGCGATGTGCGCCGAAGCATCAATGAGCCCACTACCGCGACTGGCCATGTGGGTCCGACCAGATGAGTACCACCAGTCATTCAACTTTGACTACATGCACAGCGCATACGAGCCAGAAGCAATCAAGAAGATTGTCACCGACTCAATCGTTGAGTACGGCAAGGTAGGCGCGTCAAGCACCTGGGTGCTTTCAAACCACGATGGCATCCGCCACGCAACCCGACTTGGTATTGCACCTGAAAACACCCCGCGCCCTGGTGACGGTATTCACCCAACTGACCCAATGCCAGATGAAGCCCTGGGTCTGCGTCGTGCACGTGCAGCAACCTCTTTCATGCTGGGTCTACCTGGTTCTTCATACCTTTACCAAGGAGAAGAACTTGGCCTGCCGGAAGCATGGCAACTAGAGGGTAAGTACCGCCAAGACCCTACCTATGCCCGCACCAACGGCGAGCGCATTGGCCGCGATGGCTGCCGCGTGCCGCTGCCTTGGGTTGCTGACGCCACCGCTTCAAACGGATTCAACACCACCGGAGAATCTTGGCTACCGCAGCCTGCAAACTACCGCGTGTTTGCTCGTAACCTGCAGGAGGGCGTAGCTGGATCAACGCTCGAACTTTACAAGCGCCTGCTAAAGGAACGCCGCCAGTTTGGTCTTGGCTCAGGCCAGTTCCGCTGGGCTGACGAGTATCAGGACAAAAATACCCTGGCCTACGTCAATAACGGAGTTTTGGTTGTGACCAACTTTGGCCCTGAGGCCGTTGTGGTTCCAGCCGGTGAAATTTTGGTTACCACTCAGCACGACCTCAGCATCGAGGGTGAACTTGAGCACGACCAGACCGTTTGGATCAAGCTCTAACATGACACTGGACACAACCGTAGGAGCCCGCCACCTTGCACGTTATGGGCAGGAGTGGTGGCGCTCGGCAGTGATTTATCAGGTTTACCCACGCTCTTTTGCTGATGCAAATGGTGACGGCATGGGTGATTTGCCGGGCATTACCTCTCGATTGGGGTCTTTGGCGGCACTTGGCATTGATGCTGTTTGGTTGTCTCCGTTTATGCGCTCGCCGCAAAAAGATGCGGGCTATGACGTAAGTGATTACTGCGATGTTGACCCGCTGTTCGGCACCCTGGCTGACTTTGATGACATGTTGACCCGGGCCCATGAGTTGGGTCTACGCGTTTTGGTTGATCTAGTGCCCAATCACACCAGTGACCAGCACCGATGGTTCCAGGCCGCCTTGGCTAGCGAAGAAGGGTCTCCGGAGCGCGCCTTCTACCACTTCAAAGATGGTCGTGGGGCTTCGGGAGACCTTCCGCCGAACAACTGGGTATCGATGTTCGGAGGCCCAGCTTGGACACGAACCACCAACCCGGACGGCACCCCAGGCCAGTGGTACTGCCACCTATTTGACTCATCGCAGCCAGACCTAAATTGGGAAAACCCAAAGGTAGAGGAAGCGTTCGAAGCAATTTTGCGCTTTTGGCTTGACCGCGGCGTGGACGGATTTAGAGTCGACCAACCGCACGCTATGGGCAAAGCAGAAGGATTGCCAGACCACCCCGACGTGGAGCGAGCCGGTGCCGGATTTATCGAGGGCGAAGCATCTCCGCCGATGTGGTTTCAGGACTCGGTGCACCCAATCTTTAGAAAATGGCGCAAAATTCTTGACAGCTACCCTGGCGAGCGCGCCATGTGCGGCGAGGCATACGTGTTACCGCTTTCATTTATGGCGCTGTGGGTGCGCCCAGATGAATTCCACCAGACTTTCAACTTCAGGTTTCTGGACAGCGAGTGGAAGCCAGAGATTCTTTTCAACTCGATCAATGAGTCTTTTGAGGCCTTCGATGGCGTTGGCGCCCCGAGCACCTGGGTGCTGTCAAACCACGACATCATTCGCCACGCAACCCGAATGGGTGGCGTCCAGGGCCGCCCAACCGCATCAGATGGCATCGGGCCAAACGATCCTCAGCCAGACCGCGAACTAGGCTTGCGCCGAGCCAGAGCCGCAACCCTGTTTGTACTTGGCCTACCTGGGTCGACCTACCTTTACCAAGGTGAAGAACTTGGGCTGCCGGAGCACACCACACTGGCTGACGAGTTTAGACAAGACCCAACTTTCTACCGCACCTCGGGCAAGCGAGTTGGTCGTGATGGCTGCCGAGTGCCACTCCCATGGGAGTCAGGTTTGGGTGCGGCCAATGGCTTCAACCGCACTGGCCAGGCTTGGTTGCCTCAACCAGAAATTTACGCCGAGTACGCACGCGACCGTCAGGAGGGCGTGGCTGGTTCAACTCTCGAGCTCTACAAGCACGGGTTGGCTACGCGCCGCCGACTTGGGCTTGGTGAGGGATCCTTTGATTGGGCGCCCGAGTTTGTTAGCGAGAATTCCCTCGGCTACCGCAACGGTGACATCCTGGTGGTGCACAACTTTGGCCACGAACCAATTGCCTTGCCAGCCGGAGAGATTAGCGCGTCTAGCCTGCATGGCATGACAAGCGGCCACGACCTAGTTGCCGATCAAACCGTTTGGCTGCGGATTAGCTAGCCACCGAGTTTGGTTCTTGAAACCACTGCGGCGGCGACTAATCCGAAGGCTGCCGAAATGAGCAGCGGGGTGGTGCCTAACCCATCTCCAAGGTTCCACGCCAAACCGGCCCAGATTCCGGCAACCAGCAACCCCAGGCCACTCAGACCCTGAAGCCTAGATTGCACCAGAAGCTGCTGATTATCGCGGGCGATGCGAGACACCCAAGACTTGCCGACCACATCGTTGGCGGCAGCAAAGCCACCGTAAACAATTACCAGCAGGGCTGAAAAGGTTTTGTCGCTGGTGAGCGCAAAGCCTCCGTACGCAATTGAGAAGCAAACCAGACCGAGGGCGTAAACGTGTTGTGGTTTCATGCGGTCTGCCAGTAACCCAAACGGAAAACTCATTGAGGCATAGGCAATGTTGAACAGCAGGTAAAGGCCCACGACCTCGGTGACTTCAAAACCCTCTTGGCTCAGGTGAAGCAAAATCAGGGCATCCGGAAAGTTAGCCAGTGAAAAGATTGCCAGCATCCAAATCAAGAGTTTTAGTTTGGGCGCGAGTGTCCCTTGAGCACCGGTGGAGGATTTCGAGGCAGCCGCGGGCGCAGCAATTTTGCGAGGCTTGCGCGGCCTGGGTTGGCGGCGGTTTTCAAAATCGTTGTCTTTGATGAAAAAGACAGCAGCGGTTGACAGCACAGCCGGAATAACCGCTATCCACAGAACACTTCTAAGGTCCCCATCAAACAGAGATAGCAACGCGAGGGCCAGGGCTGGGCCGATTACGGCACCTAAAGTGTCACTGGTCCGGTGAAAGCCAATCACTTTGCCGCGGTCCCGCGAATCAACTCCTTGCACCAGAATTGCATCTCGGGCAGCAGACCGCAGACCCTTGCCAAGGCGGTCAACCACACGACCAATCATGACCACGGGCCAAGCGCCAGCCAAGGCAATGATGAACTTTCCGAGCGCTGCGCCGCCATAACCAACCGCCACCATTACTTTGCGGGGCACCCAGCGGTTTATCCATGCCGAGGCCAGTTTGGTAAGTGACATAGCGCCCTCGGCAGCACCCTCAATGGCCCCGACAATTGCAGCCGGTGCACCAAGCACCGAGTTCAAAAATATCGGCATCAAGGGGTAAAGCATTTCGCTGGCAGCATCTTGCAGCAGAGACACCCACGAGATGGCAAACAGGTTGCGACTTAGCCAAGCCGGGCGGCGTGAGCCAGTCCGCGCTGCCTCACTCCCCCGCTTGGCCATTTATCGACCGCTAGTCTTGGTACTTCTTTGATGGCCAGAAGAAAGTCTTCTTGGTCATAAAAGCCAGCGCCGGCACAATTACGGTACGTACCAACAAGGTGTCCAAAAGCACACCGATGCAAACAATCACACCGATTTGAGCCAGCGCCACGAGTGGCAACACACCGAGTACGGCAAATACCGCTGCGAGCAAGATACCCGCGCTGGTGATTACCCCACCGGTTGAGCTCAGCGCCTTGATCATGCCCTGCTTGGTTCCCAAGAGTTCGGCTTCTTCTTTTGCGCGAGTTACCAAGAAGATGTTGTAGTCAACACCGAGGGCGACCAAGAACAAAAAGCTGTATAGGAATACGCTTAGGTCAAGAGCCGGGAATCCGAATACATTTACGAACAAGAACCAGCCGGCGCCCATCGATGCAAAGAAAGATGCAACGACTGTAACCAACAGCAGAACAGGTGCCACGATGGCCCGGAGCAAAAGAACTAGCACCAAGAAGACCAGCAGCAAGATCAGCGGAATCACAATTAGCTGGTCGTGAGCGTAAGCCTCTTTGACCTCAAGGGCTTGCGCATCTTGGCCACCCACGGCGGCGTCGGCACCATCAACGTTGCCCACAACTTCGCGAAGAGCAATGATTGAAGCATTTGCCTCTTCAGATTGTGCTGCTCCGTCGAGAATTACGTCAATGCGCGCAATTGAGTCGTTTGACGCCGTGACTTCTGCCGAAGCAACGCCATCAACGGTCAGTGCCGCTGCAACAACATTGTCGGCTTTGTCGAGATTACTGACCACGATGGTTGGCGAGGTTGAACCTGCCGGGAACGCCTCGGCCAAAACCTCAGAACCCACCACAGCTTCAGG
This sequence comes from Rhodoluna limnophila, assembly GCF_005845365.1. Taxonomy (GTDB): domain Bacteria; phylum Actinomycetota; class Actinomycetes; order Actinomycetales; family Microbacteriaceae; genus Rhodoluna; species Rhodoluna limnophila. Next base: position 1,196,465 of record NZ_CP040509.1, read on the forward strand.
GGTCTTCAAGAAGCGGTCTGAGCTAGAAAGACCAACCTGAATTCCGCCAGCGCCGGCGGCAAGTGCTCCAAGAATCAAAACACCGATTACAGAAACTGCCACCGGCTTCTTGCTAACACCGCGACCCAACTTGGCCCACAGACCTGAGTCACTCTTGTTGACGCCACCGAACTTTGGAACGAATGGCCAAAACAAACCGCGCCCAAAGACAACCAGTGCCGCTGGCAAGACAGCCAAAGCAGAAATCATGGCAATGACAACACCGGTGGCACAGACAATTCCGAGTGCGCGGTTACCGGCTAGGTCGGCAAAGCTGAGGGTAAGGAGTGCGAGGGTTACTGTTCCACCCGATGCAATGATCGCTGGGCCAGCGCCGCGCAGGGCCTTGGCCATGGCCTCGTGACGGTCTTCGATGCCGAGCAGTTCTTCTCTATAGCGAGCAATCAGTAGCAGCGCGTAGTTTGTACCCGCACCAAAAACCAGAACAGAAAGAATGCCGGTTACCGATGCATCAGGGGTAATGCCAAACAGGTTGGCAACCTGACGAGCCAACTGGCCCGCCATTCCATCAGCGGTGCCCACTACCAAAAGCGGAATCAACCAAAGCACTGGGCTGCGGTAGGTGATGAGCAGCAAGACGGCCACGACCACAACGGTTGATAGCAATAGCGTAAAGTCAGCGCCGGCAAATACTCCGGCGATGTCCGCCTGGAAACCCTCAGGCCCAGTTACATAAACATCGATTCCCGCCGGAGCACCGTCATCGGCAATCTCACGTAGTTCAGCAACTCGGTCGGTGATGACCTCAGTCTCGTCTGACTTTTCGAGCGGAACCGTGACAACAGCAACTTTGCCATCATCGGAAATCTGAGCCGGTGGCACAAATGCCGAACCGTTCAGCTCAGCGTTGGTGAACTCCAAAAACTTTTCGTTCACACCACCGGTCGGCATCCCCGCCATCGGGTCAAAAGTGCCTTGCAACCAGGTAATGGCTTCTTCTGAAAACTCTGAATCAGAGGCATAGACAATTACGGCAGCGGTTGAATCTGAACCAGGCAGTTCAGCCAGCTTTTCATCAACAATTACAGATTCTGCAGTTGCCGGCAAACCAACACCCGGGTTGGTTTCAGTGGAAGCAGCTTTGAGCGGACCAAAGGCTAGGCCAGCAAAAATAAGACCAAGCAGCAGGGTTACCCAAGCTGTTTTTCGGCCGGTGATGAAACTGATTAAACCGTTCATTGTTGGTTCCCCTTCAAGTTATTTAGTTCTGGCTGGCGCCGATTTATAGATTTATTCGGCTAATCCAAGCTGTTCTGCGAGCTCAAGAATTCGATCAATGATGTCGTCACGAATAAGCCGTGCACGCTCATCTCCCTTGATTCCCTGTTCTGCAGGCTCAACAATTGGCCAAACCTCAACATTCCCCTTCATCGTTGGGGTAGGTGCAACCTTGGCCTCGGTTCCCAGAACAATAACTCGGTCAACCGACTCAAATAGGTGAGGGTCAATAGTTTTTGGGTGCTCGTCTGCGGTAGAAATGCCGATCTCTGAGAGCATGGCAACGGCATCAGCAGCCAACTGCTCACCAGGTGCGGTGCCGGCAGAATAAACGTCAACATCATCACCACCGATGTGCCGCATTAGGGCTGCTGCGGTTTGAGACTTGCCTGCATTGTGTACGCAAACAAACATTACTGATGGTTTCAAATTTGACACTTTGTCTCTTCTCATCGGGCAGAACTTCCGGCCACGTTTTCAGACTAGTCCTTGGCTCTAAAACTGAAAAACCCACCATCGCTGGTGGGCTCTTCAAAACTACTTAGCTGACTAAAACTTCTGGTCGATCTCTGCAATTAGCTCTTCGATGTGCGCACGGATCTTGTCGCGAATCGGGCGAACCGCCTCAACTCCCTGACCCGCTGGGTCATCTAGCACCCAGTCAAGGTAGGTCTTCCCTGGGAAGAACGGGCAGGTGTCTCCACAGCCCATGGTGATTACGTAGTCCGATGCCTTGACGGCTTCGTCGCTCAAGACCTTTGGGGTGTTGGCGCTGATGTCAATGCCCTCTTCAAGCATCGCTGCAACAGCTGATGGGTTTACCTCGTTCTTTGGCGCAGTACCTGCAGAACGAACCTCGACTCGGTCACCGGCAAGTGCCTGTAGGTAACCTGCGGCCATCTGTGAACGACCTGCGTTGTGAACGCATACAAACAAGACGGATGCTTTTTTATCTGACAACTCGAACTCTTTTCTCTTTATCGCAGTTCAAGTTTTGCACCTTTAGGTCTGCGACAAGTCAATGTTTGCCAGTTGTTCACCCGGCGATTTAGTGGGTCGGAATCCGGTCGCGATCGTTGGTGACAGACGTGTGCCCATGGGGAACTGGTCGACCAAACTCATCAAGCCCAACAAAAACAATGTGATCCACCGTAAGAATGTTTTTCTGAGTGATCATGTTGCGAACCTCGGCCCGCATGGTTATTGAAGTGTTGCCAAATTTGTTGGCTACCAGACCCATTTCGATTAGGTCACCCTCGATGGCCGAGGCAACAAAATTGATCTCAGAGATGATTTTGGTAACTACTCTGCGATTACCAAGTTGCAAGATTGCGTAAATCGTGGCCTCTTCATCAATCCACTTCAGCAAACTACCGCCAAATAGGGTGCCGTTTGCATTTAGGTCTTCGGGCCTAACCCATTTGCGGGTGGTGAATTCAATCTGTGACATCTGCGCCGCTCTCTAGTCATCGTTGACTAGGTGTTTGTCTTAACAAACATTTCACCACAGATTCAAAACGAGCGCCACCGCCGCAGTCAAAACAATCACGATTGTCAGCCTTGTGCTGCTTGCCGAAACCGATTTAACTTTTTGCTCAAGTACAGGATTCCTGGTCACCAGATCACCGTTTTCAACGCGTGAAATCAGTGCGTCGAGGCGCTGTGGCAGGCTGGCTAGGGTGGTTAGCGTTGATAGCAGCTGGCGGCCGGCGGCCCCAAACGTGCGACTGGCGCCACCGTTGAGCAAAGTTCTAGCGAACGGGTCAACGGCATCCCACATGTTGAAGTCGCGGTTGAGAGCACTTGTGACGCCAGAAATCAAAGATATGCTGCGGAAAAGCAATAAAAAGTTCTCGGGCATTTGAAACGGCAATGTGCGCAGAATCTCATTGAACTTGATTGCAAAATCTCTAAGCTCACGAGGGTCGGTCTTGGTGAGGTCAGCAACTCCAAGCCCGGCGAATCGGTCGAACAGGGCTGATACAGCGCGCTCAAGTTGAACAGTGTCGGCGGTTGGCAGCAACACTCCAAGGCGCTGAATGGCCATGACGTAGCCTCGGGCATCTCTGGCAACTAGCGCAAACAGGAGCGTTTGAAGGTCCTGCTTGAGAACCTCGCTGACTTCACCCATCATTCCAAAATCGATGAAGGTTAGCGTGAAGGGAACCGATGAGCCGGACCCCTGGGGAGTCACGAAGATGTTCCCCGGGTGTGGGTCGGCATGAAAAAAGCCGGTAACGAACATCTGCTGAAACGTAACTCTCGCTAGTTCAGCAGCAACCTTATTTGAGTCAATCCCGGCGGATTCAAGGGCACTAACGTCAGAAATCTTAATTGCCGCGACATTACTCAGGGTCAGAACTTTTCGCGCCGATCGCTCCCAAATCACGGTCGGCGTTGCTACCCAAGGGTCACCGGAAAAGTCAGCCGCAAAGCGCTCAAGGTGCTGCGCTTCAACTCGATAGTCGATCTCTTGCAGGCAGGTGAAGGCAAACTCTTCAACCAGGGCTGGGGCATCGGCACGCCGATTAACCAACCGAATTCGAGATAACCACGAGCCAACTTTTCTGATGGCTTTGAGGTCCACAGCGACAACATCATCGATACCCGGTCGCAGCACCTTAACGATGACTTCGGCGAAACCAAGATCTCCGGCCAGACCTGCTGAGAGCCTGGCACGATATGCCTGACCGAGTGAGGCTGCAGCGATAGGTTCATTCGCAAATTCTTCGAACGCCACAGTTAGCGGCAGGCCAAGTTGCTCCTCAATCTGCGCGACCACCGACTCAAAAGGTTCGGGGGCAACTTCATCTTGCAAACCCTCAAGCTCGCGAGTGATTTCTACCGGTAAAACATCGATGCGCGCGGAAAGAAACTGGCCTGCCTTGATAACAAGGCCACCGAGGTCGGCAGCCAAAACCCTAAATTTGCGGGCCAGCTTCTGCAGCCTTCGAGTGCGGCTCTTAGCAACCCGCTTCTTGAGGCCAAATTTTGGCAGGACTAACTCAAACCACCAAGTTTGCGCGAGCGCAATGGCTGCGAACGTGAGAATTCTTCGGTAACGCCGTTTTAGAGAGTGTGAAGTCTGGGCGGTTACCAAAGCGGAATCAGAGGGCATCTTTTTTAGTCTTCAGCCAAAATCTTGTAGAGCTTTCGGGTTACCTCATCGATCAGCTGAGTTGCCCGCAGCTTTTGATCGCGGTCACCACTTTGAGTGATTCCCGAAACCGCGTTAGCTAACTTGGCCGAAGCTGCGAGGACGTTGCTGCTGCAGTCCGAAGCGCCTTTGCGATTTTGGTCGGCAACGGCATCTTCACCTTCGGAAGAATCAGCTGACTCTTCGAGAGTAGCTAGACGATCAGAGCCAGCTTCGGTGAGCCTGTAAATCTTGCGATCCTCAACTAGTTGCGACTCAACCAAAGAACTCTCAATTAGTGAGTCGAGCTCCAAAGAAACTGCGCCGTCTGAAGGCTTCAAAGCCATGCCACTGGCTACACCGATTGCTCGCACAATCTGGGCTAAGTTTTTGTCACCTGAGGCAAGGGCCGCAAGGATGGAGTTTTGCAGGGCCTCAGGGGCAACTTTGACGACTGTGTCTTTTGCGCCAAATCCGGTGCTGTTGTTCGAAATTAACTGCTTGACCGAATCAAAAATGTCGCGAAGTTCAGAGGGTAGCTGAGGGTTTTGCACTTTTCCGCCTATCCATCAAAAGCACGCAAATTCTTGCGCACTATCCTCAAGCAAAAGGCAGCGACAATTCATCCCAGTAATTTACTGGAAGAGTGCAAGTAACTCGGCAACGTTGGCCTTCTCATTGAGTGGGTGCCGCATAGGAATCTGGCCATTCACCAGGTAGGTGTTATTTCTACCCACCTTTTCCTTAACAACGTAGCCAGCAGCCACCAAGTCGTTCAAAATTCCAGCGGTGGCTCTCGAGGTTATACCAACCTTGGCAGCGATTTGATCAATGGTTAGGTCCGGTGTTTGCACAAGCGCCACGAGAACGTGCCCATGGTGGGTGAGAAAGGTCCAATTAGCCATAGTTCTATTGTCTATCGAGATTCCTTCTCAACTTCAATTTGCTTTGAACGGGTTGCCCGGAAACTTGCCGCAATTGCAATGAACAAGATAAGAACTATTACGCCCAGCGAAATCGGTGTTGGAATCTTTACGAAGTCATGTAGAGCCATTTTGATACCCACCCAAATGAGCACAAACGCCAAGCCGACTTTGAGGTAAATGAACCTGTGCATGGAGTCTGCCAGCAGAAAGTACATGGCTCGGAGCCCAAGAATCGCGAACGCATTTGCCGTGAACACTAGGAACGGTTCGGAAGTAACAGCAAAAATTGCCGGAATTGAGTCGACGGCAAAGACTATGTCGGTGAACTCGACCAGGACCAAGACCATAAGTAGCGGGGTGGCTACGAGTTTCCCATTGACTCGGATGGCCAACTTTTGACCGTGGTATTCGGTGGTCGAAGGCACAACCCTTGAGAACCAAAGGTAAAAGGCGGACTTAGAAGGATCTTCATGTTCTCCGCGTTTTCTGAGCATCTGGATTCCGGTGAACACCAAGAAGGCAGCAAACAGATAAAGCACCCAAGCAAAACTCTCGAGTATCGCGGCACCGGCTGCAATAAACAGCCCGCGGAAGACAAGTGCACCAAGGACTCCGAGAAATAGAACGCGGTGCTGGTATTTTTTTGGGATCGCAAAGCTGGCGAAAATAATTGCCCAGATAAATACGTTGTCGACGGCCAGCGACTTTTCAATCAGAAGTCCCGCAAAGTATTGCTGGCCATACTCGGCCCCGAAGCCAACCCAGATTGCCACACCAAAAAGCACTCCGATAATGACCCAGAACAGCGACCAGAGACCTGCCTCTTTTACTTTTATTTCATGAGCGTGGCGGTGTGCGAATAGGTCTACCAACAGCATGGCAATGATAAGCCCAACAACCGAAAGCCACATCCATAGTTCGACGTTCATGGCCGCCCCGTCCTTAAGTTGAAAAGTAATTACTGAATAGTTTTTCTTGTATTGTATTTCTTGTCAAATTTTCTCAAGGAAAGAAATGCATGCCGCAAACGCTCGAACTTGCCCTAGCCAACCTATCCTCCCCGCCTGTTCTGGCCTTTGTGCTTGGGCTTTTGGTAGTTGTAATGCGCAGCCAACTTTCGATTCCAAAGCAAATTTTTGACTTTATTTCCATTTATCTATTGCTTGCTATTGGCCTCAAAGGAGGGGTGGCGCTTCGGACAGCTCCACTCAACGAGATCGTTTTACCCCTGCTCCTGTCGATTTCGCTCGGCATCGCACTCCCACTATTGGCATTCGTGGTTCTGCGGCGGATAACCCGCCTAAGCCGGATGAACCGGGGCGCCTTGGCAGCACACTACGGATCAACCTCCCTGGTAACTTTTACGGCCGGCTTGGTTTTTATCGAACAAGCCGGATTAACCTTCGAGGGGTTCTTGCCGTCTTTGCTTGCGGTCATGGAGGTACCGGGGTTGGCTGTTGGAATTCTCCTTGCTAAACAAGGGAGTGAATCACACTCGCTGAAACCCATGATGCGCGAAGTGTTCACCGGTAAGTCAATCGTGCTGTTGGTTGGCGGAATTGCTCTGGGCGCTATCACCGGTGCGACTGGATTCGAAAAGGTTGAGCCGTTTTTCGGCAGCCTGTTTTCTGGAATGCTGACAATCTTTTTACTACAGCTCGGAATTCAAGCAGGCCAAAGCATCCGGAAGGCAAAATCAATGGACATCGGGTTGGTTGCGTTTGCCGTGATGTTTCCGTTTATAGCCGGATCAATCGGTGTCTTTACTGCCCAGGCAATCGGTATGAGTCAGGGTGGATCGATTGCCTTTGGCCTGCTTTGCGGCAGCGCCTCCTACATAGCCGCTCCAGCGGCAGTGAAGTTATCACTGCCCGAAGCAAACCAGGGCTTATTCACAACCGCAGCTCTCGGGGTCACTTTTCCCGTGAACCTGATTCTGGGCATCCCTTGGCTGGCCTGGTTTTCCCAGCAAAACCTCTGGATCTAGAGAGCTGCTAGCGCTTCGTTAAGTGTGACTGAAGGACGCATGGCTTGGTCAACCTTTGCCGCATCTGGACGGTAATAGCCACCGATGTCAACTGGCTTGCCCTGGACTGCAATTAGCTCGTCAACGATCTTGCCTTCGGCGTCAGTCAGGTCTTTTGCCAAGGCAGTGAATTTACCGGCAAGTTCTGCATCAGCAGTTTGCTTGGCCAACTCTTGCGCCCAGTAAAGACCGATGTAGAAGTGGCTTCCGCGGTTGTCGATGGTGCCAATCTTGCGACCTGGCGAGCGGTCTTCCTCGAGGAAGTTTCCGGTTGCGCGGTCAAGCGTGTCGGCCAGAACCTGCGCCTTGGCGTTACCTGTGGTCACGGCAAGGTGCTCAAGTGATGCAGCGAGCGCAAAGAACTCACCTAGTGAGTCCCAACGCAGATAGTTCTCTTCGACGAATTGCTGAACGTGCTTAGGGGCAGAACCTCCAGCACCGGTCTCGAACAAGCCGCCACCATTGAGCAGTGGAACAATCGAGAGCATCTTGGCACTGGTGCCAACCTCAAGGATTGGGAACAAGTCGGTTAGATAATCGCGCAGAACGTTTCCGGTAACCGAGATTGTGTCTAGGCCTTCGCGGATGCGGCCTAGCGAGTACTTGGTAGCCGCTGCCGGCTCCATGATCTCGATAGTCAAACCGTTAGTGTCGTGGTCGGCAAGGTACTTTCTTACTTTGGCGATCAAGTTTGCATCGTGAGCACGAGCCTCATCTAGCCAGAAAATAGCCGGAACGTTAGTGGCTCGGGCACGTGTGACGGCAAGCTTCACCCAGTCACGAACTGGCTCGTCTTTGGTCTGGGTTGCACGCCAGATGTCACCCTGGCCGACTTCGTGTGAAATCAGAACTTCGCCGGCAGCGTTGATTACATCCACGCGACCAGCGGTCTTAATCTCAAAAGTCTTGTCATGGCTGCCATACTCTTCAGCCGCCTGAGCCATAAGGCCGACGTTTGGCACTGAGCCGATAGTTGCTGGGTTGAGTGGGCCGTTCTCAATCACGTCTTCGATGGTGGCCTGGTATACGCCTGCGTAAGAAGAGTCTGGAATTACTGCAAGGGTGTCATCTTCTGAACCGTCGATACCCCAGAGCTTGCCACCGTTGCGAATCAGTGCCGGCATTGAGGCATCCACGATGACGTCAGATGGAACGTGCAGGTTAGTGATGCCCTTATCGCTGTTCACGTAACTAACGCGCGGACCCTGAGCAAGCGCTGAATCAAAATCGGCAGCGATCTCGTCGCCACCAGCAACGCTCGCCAAGCCAGCCAAGATTGTGCCTAGGCCATCGTTTGCGCTTAGGCCGGCAGCCGCAAGAGCTGCACCGTGCTTCTCAAATACCCCGGCAAAGAAAGTCTTCACTGCGTGACCAAACAGGATTGGGTCACTCACCTTCATCATGGTTGCCTTCAGGTGCAGTGAGTAAAGCACGTTGTCGCGCTTTGCCTGCTCGAGTGTCTCAGCCAAGAATTCGTCAAGCGCCGCAGAGTTCATAAAAGTTGCGTCGATGATCTCGCCTTCAAGAACCTTTAGGCCCTTCTTTAGGTCGGTTACTGTGCCATCGAGCGCAGTGTGGCGAATTTCTAGAACATCAGCCTGTGCCAAAACAACCGACTTCTCGTTTGAGAAAAAGTCGTCCTGACCCATGGTCGCCACGCGAGTCTTTGAACCTGCAGCAAATGCTTTGTTTACGTGAGGGTGCTTGCGAGCATAGGCCTTGACCGAGAGCGGTGCTCGGCGGTCACTGTTGCCTTCACGAAGAACTGGGTTTACTGCGCTGCCCTTGACTTTGTCATAGCGGCTGCGAGCATCGCGCTCGGCATCGGTAGTTGGCTCATCGACATAATCAGGAACGTTGTAGCCCAGTGCCTGAAGTTCAGAGATAGCGGCTTTTAGCTGCGGGATAGAAGCCGAGACGTTTGGAAGCTTGATGATGTTTGCCTCTGGTGTCTTGGCAAGTGCGCCTAGCTCACCTAGGGCGTCGCCAACTTGCTGACTCTCGGTGAGCTGGTCTGCAAAGACAGCCAGGATGCGACCGGCAAGTGAGATGTCGCGAGTCTCAATGTTGACGTTTGCTGCAGCGGCATAGGCCTGCACGATTGGCAAGAGAGAAGCAGTAGCGAGCGCTGGTGCTTCGTCGGTGATGGTGTAATAAATGACTGATTCGTTCACGACGCTGTGTCTCCGGTTCTGAATATTTGCAGCTAACCGTTTAAGACTACCCTTTGCTGGATATTCGACTAATTTCCTGGCCACGATTTGAAACTGCCTGCCGCTCACGTGGACAGCGCTTTGAGCCACGAACGCAAAAACCCGCCCTGTTGGGCGGGTTTTTAGTGTGGCTAGTGAGGGATTCGAACCCCCGAAGGCTGAGCCGGCTGATTTACAGTCAGATCCCTTTGGCCGCTTGGGTAACTAGCCAGATGCACCCTCGGCTGCCTGTAATCAGCCAGACGAACGTGCCTGCTTAGTTTAGCCCAATTCTTGGCACGTGGGAAATCGATGCGTCAGTTTGCAAGAGACTCCTGCTTCTGACAATCTTTACCTACCGATTTACATTTTTTCCAATTTTTACAGAGGGTAGACATGGCAGGCATCGAAGACGTTGCAAAACTTGCAGGAGTTTCAACCGCTACCGTTTCGCGCGCCCTAACCGGCAAGGCGCATGTCTCTGAAAAGACTCGTCAAAAGGTAGAGGCAGCCGCGGCAGAACTTGGCTACGTAGCCTCGCACTCGGCCTACACGCTCGCAACTGGGCGCAACCGCAACATCGGTGTAATCATGCCTTACGTTGACCGCTGGTTCTTCTCGACCATGCTCGAGTCGATGGAATCAACTTTGATTGAGCACGGCTACGACCTGACCCTTTACAACTTGAGCGGCGGAAAAATTCAGCGCGAGAAGATCTTCAAGGACTTCTTGGGCCGCAAGCGCGTGGATGCCCTGATTCTGCTAGCGGTGAACCTGAGCGCCGAGGAACTTGAAATCGTGAACCGGCAGAAGCGCCCGGTGCTGGGCATCGGTGGGCACATTGCAGGCGCTCGAAGCCTGGCCATGGATGACTTCAACGCGGGCAAGCTGGCCACCGAACATCTGATTTCTTTGGGCCACCGCAAAATTGCCAACCTTGGTGGCTACAGCGGCTCTGACCTCGAGTTCAACCAAGCAAACCAGCGTACCCTCGGACACTTGGATGCGCTGAAGGATGCCGGAATCAGTCACGTGCCTGCATGGCGAATGGAATGCGACTACACGATTCCGGGCGCATTCTTTAGAACCAAGCAGCTTTTGGGTGACCCTCGAAATGCCCCGACAGCAATCTTCTGTAACTCTGATGAGATGGCGATCGGTGCCATTATGGCCGTCAAAGATTTGGGCCTACAGGTTCCTCAAGATATTTCGATCATCGGAATCGACAACCACGACCTATCGGAGTTCTTTGGACTGAGCACCGTGAACCAGCGTGTTCGCGAACAGGCCAAAGAGGCCACGGTTTGGCTACTTGAACTGCTGAACCAAGCCGATGATGATGCCCGCGAGAACCGCTCTGAGGCAGTCGAGTGGCCGGTTTCACTAATGGTTAGGTCAAGCACGGCCCGCCCGGCGGTAGAGGCCTAAGCGCAGGATGTGCCGACCCTCGGTAAACTGAGGTTATGGCTGACTCAACATTCGACATCGTAAGCAAAGTAGACAAGCAAGAAGCAAACAACGCTCTCATGCAAGCGCAGAAAGAGATTGAATCGCGCTACGACTTTAAAGGCGTAGGTGCAGAAATCGACTGGAGCGGCGAGAAGATTCTGATGAAGGCTTCTAGCGAGGAGCGCGTCAAGGCTGTTCTTGACGTTTTTCAGTCAAAGCTAGTCAAGCGCGGAATCTCACTAAAGAGCTTTGTTGACGGCAAGCCGTACCCATCTGGCAAGGAATACCGCATCGAGGGCGAGCTGAAGAACGGCATCGACCAAGAGCAGGCCAAGAAGATCTCGAAGATCATTCGCGAAGAAGGCCCTAAGAGCGTTAAGTCACAGATTCAGGGCGATGAACTTCGCGTTCAGTCAAAGAGCCGCGATGACCTTCAGGCAACAATGGCGCTGCTGAAGGGCAAAGACCTTGACATCGACGTACAGTTCACTAACTTCCGCTAGGAGTTTGTGAACTGTCGGCACTACACAAATTTTGGTCAGTCTTCAGCTATTGCCATGGCGCCGGTAGCCGGATAAGCCGAAGCTAGTTCATCTCCAACTTTGGCTCGCTTGGCAACTACGCCAGCGATAATTCCGGCTAGCAAGCTAGTGACAATTGGGAAGACAAACGCCAACGTCAAACCAACGTTGAGGGCCAGTGCCCCCATCAAATACTTGGCACCCATCACGGCAATTGAGTTCATGAAACTCATGCGCGCAAGAACTTGTGCGGTATTCAAACCCTTCACGTATCCGGCGGCACTAAAGAACGAAGGAACCATTGGTGCACTGCCGAGGCCCGCAATAAAGAAGAAGATTGTCGCTAGAACCAGTGCCAAGTCTTGATTAGTGTTTGCCAAGGTTGAACTCAAGAAAATTCCAGCCGCAAAGGATGAACCCGCCATCAAAGCGCCAACTCGAGCAACAGAACTGATGTGCCACTTATTGCCGAGTTTGTTTATTGAAAGCCTGCCGATAATCATGGCCGCTGAAAACGCAGCGTAAGGAATTGCGCCGCGACCGGCATCTAGCAACAAGACATTCTTTGAATACACGGCCGACCAGTCCATCATGGCCAACTCCCCAAACACTCCAGCAAACAAACCTGCAGAAAGTAACCACACTTGTCCTGGCATCTTGAAGAACGATGACTTCTTTGCTACCACTTGACCTGTGCCATGGCCATCTTCTTTTGCTACCAGCAAACCTCGGCCAAAGATGATGAGCGAAATTGCACCAAGCCCTGGAACCAACAACAGGTGGATCCAAAGCGGCATGAAGGTTGCCAATATTCCACTCAGCACCGCAGAGATGGTGGCGCCAATGCTCCACGCTGCGTGAAAGCGACCGATGATTACGCGGTTCATTGCTTTTTGAAGAGCAACCGATTGAGAGTTAATTCCAATGTTCAATGCGCTACCACTGAGCGCACCGAGGGCGCTGAAAATCAAAAATGCAATTGGATCATGAGCAAAAATAAGCGCGGCCACCATGAGCGCCTGACCAAAACCACCAACGATAGTTACATCGCGGGTTCCGAACCTTGCAATTAGAGGGGTGGCGAAAAGCAAACCAAGCATGCCACCAAGCCCAGATAGACCTGTGATTAGCCCCCAAACGCCAAAGTTTGCGCCAACTTGCTCAATCAACTCGGGAATTCTAGGGATCTGAGTTACTCCAACAATTCCCTGAATAAAGAAAATTGCAGTGATTGCGTTGCGTGCCTCGTTTGCGCGCGCTTTAGTTATTGCCATTCAATTGCCTTTAGTTGGTGCGTTCTACTACAGCCTGAGCAAATTGCTCGAGCGCTGACTTCACCGAACCGTTCGGCAGCGGTGCCAAAGCATCGATGGCTTCATCAGCCCAACGCTTTGCCTCGAGATAAGAAAGTTCGGCCACCTCATGGCCGCGCAAGCGCACCAGAGCCTCGGCCAACTTTGCATCATCTTCGAGACCTGAGTCTATAAAATCAATCAGGTCAGACGCCACAACGTCTCCGGCAGCAGCAGCCTTGCGCAGCAAAAGCACCGGCAAGGTCGGCACGCCGGCACGAAGATCGGTGCCCGGAGTTTTGCCAGATGGGCCAGCCTCTGAGATGTCAATTACGTCGTCAATCAGCTGAAATGCCACACCGATTTTCTCGCCGAAAACACGCATCGGCTCTTCATATTCCGCTGGCGCACCAGAGAGCATGATGCCCAAACGTGCAGAAGCAGAAATCAAAGATCCGGTCTTATCGGCCATCACCTGGATGTAGTGCGCGGTGGCATCTTCAGATTCACTTGGACCGATGGTCTCGTGCAGTTGACCGAGACACAGGCGCTCAAAAGTATCGGCCTGCAGAGTCAAAGATGCCTGACCGAGGTGAGAACCAACCTGCGATGCCCGAGCAAACAGTAGGTCTCCGGTCAAAATGGCAACCGAATTGCCCCACACCATTTGCGCGGTTGGAACACCGCGACGAGTCGGGGCATCGTCCATTACGTCATCGTGGTACAAAGTTGCCAGGTGCGTAAGCTCAACCACAACGGCAGCATCAAGTACATCCTGTTTAGTGGCATCACCAAGTTGAGCCGCAAGCAAAACCAAGGTTGGGCGCACGCGTTTGCCGCCGGCCTCAACCAGGTGTCGTGCCGAAGCGCCAGCAATTTTGTCGGCGTGAGCAGTTGCTGCCAACAGACCATCTTCGACCAGCTCGAGGCCAGACTCAAGAGACTTCAGTAGCGCGCGGTCGGCTACTTTGCGAAGTTGCTTGGGTAGAGAAATACGGCTCACTTTTTAGCTTTCTTCGGTGCAGTCTTTTTTGCGACTGGCTTGAAGCCGCGGTGAACCGCAACAATGCCAAAGGTTAGGTTGCGGTAGGCCACGTTTTCATAGCCAGCCGCAGAAACCATCAGACCTAAATCGCGCTGGTTTGGCCAGGCCAAGATTGACTCTGATAGGTACCCGTAGGCCTCGGGCGCCTTGGTCGAGATAGCTGAGAACGCAGGCAAAACCCGCTTGAGGTAAAACTCGTAGAGAGGGCGCAGGATTGGATTTGGCACGGTTGAGAATTCGCAAATCACAATGCGGCCACCCGGCTTGGTTACCCGGTACATCTCAGAAAGCGCCTGCTTCACGTCAACTACGTTGCGCAAGCCAAAAGAAATAGTAACCGCGTCAAACTCGGCATCTTTGAAAGGCAGCTTTGTTGCATCAGCAAATACAAATTCAATTTCTGGGTGACGCTTGCGACCAACGGCCAACATGCCCTCTGAAAAATCGCCAGCAACTACCTTTACGCCTTCATCCAAAAAGGCCACTGATGATGCACCGGTACCTGCTGCAAGATCTAGGATTTTCTGGCCACTCTGCGGAAAAACTGATTCGCGAACCACTGATCGCCAACGACGGTCTTGACCAAAAGACAAGAGTGCATTGGTTAGGTCATAGGTTGGGGCCACAACGTCAAACATTGCGGCTACTTCGGCAGGCTTTTTGGCCAAATCTGCTTTGCTCACAGGTCAATCCTACCCACGCTAATTGGCGCTAAATTATGCCGGAATGCCGGCAATACCTAAGGGCTAATCAGATTCGCCGTAGAAATAGTCCTCAGACTTATTCTTTCGGGCACGCACTGCTCGAGTGGTTGCCACAGCACCGAGTGCAATCGCTCCGGCACCCATTGCCACAAGACCAACTTGCGCCTTTTCAATAAACTCGGCGGCCGGCGACTCATGTCGGCGCGAAATATTTTCGAGGTTGATGTTTTGCCCCAATTCGGGCTCTTCCGTCAGGTTGGCTGTCTCAGACTGCACCTGAAACCCACCGCCAACTTTGGGCTTAACCAGTAGCGGCGGCAATTCCATGGCGTCCGCACTGCCGAACCTGGTTCGAAGTTCGTTCAATTCAGATGTGGTGAACGCCAAGCTCTCGTCGATTACGGTGTCCGGGTCATCGACCACCTTTGGGCGCTTTGGTTTTACTGGCCGAACGCCATAGCCCTTTTCGGATTCCTGCTCGTCCTCGTCGACTTCGTCCTCAGATTCATCATCTTCATCCTCAGCCTCGTCTTCGTTCTCTTCTTCGTCTTCGCTAGCAGTACTGAAGATGCTGGAGTTTGGGTTATCGACAGCCGGTACAGCCGGATCAGCAAATGCCGCCTGAGGTGCGACGATGCCGGCCATGACTAGAAACCCAGAGAGCATGATGGCAAGCAACTTAGGCTTACGCATTCTTACCCTCCTTAACGGGCTTAGGATTTTTGAGACGGTGTATTCCAAAGATACCCAGCGCCATCGTGGCATTCCAGCCCATTCAGCAGGTTCACAGATAACGCTCAGCATAGAAAGGTCGGCATGAAACTTATAGTTTCGACCGTCGAGCTTGCCAATGCCCCGCAGAATCTTTTGGCCCAACTTCCCGAAAATCCACTCACTTTTATTCGTGAAAATGGCGGCATTATCGGTTTCGGTCAGAGCACCCGATTGGTTGCTGCGGCCGGAAAAAACAGATTTGAAGATTTGTCTCAGCAATGGAAGACCCTCGTCGCCGAGGCAACCATCACCGACCCGATGCAAATTCCTGGAACCGGTCTGGTGGCCTTTGGGTCATTTGCTTTCTCTGACAACAGTGAGACCCCGAGCGTTCTGATTGTTCCGCGCATGGTTTTGGGGCTTCGAGATGGCCGCGGCTGGCTGACCAGCATCGCAGTTGCAGGCGAGGCCGACGGCAACTCAAGTACCGCAGATGGCGATGACGAACTTACTTGGCCAACACCAACCAGCTACTTACCAAACGAGCCGATTGCCTTTGTGTCTGGCGCGGTTTCGGCCGAAAAATTCAAGAGTTCGGTGGCTCAAGCGGTTGAAAGTATTACTGCTCACAAACTCGAAAAAGTAGTTTTGGCCCGCGACTTGGTTGCCAAACTTCCTTCGGCTTTTGACATTCGTCCGGCACTGGTTCGGTTGGCCGAAAGCTACCCAACCTGCTGGGTGTATTCGGTAGACGGCACCTTTGGGGCCTCGCCAGAACTATTGGTAAGGGTTTCTCACGGACAAGTTTCTGCTCGAGTGCTTGCCGGAACCGCGGGCCGCGGAACGGATCCGGGCGTTGACCAGGCAATTGCGGCAGCCTTGGCCAGCTCGGAGAAAAACAAAAACGAGCATGCCTTCGCAGTGAACTCACTCGTGGCATCGCTCTCGCCTTTTTGTGAGCGGGTCGATGCCGATGCAAAGCCGTTCAGCCTGGCTCTGCCAAACCTTTGGCACCTAGCCAGCGATGTTCACGGAGTTTTGCACGAAGAGGCATCGGTGTTGGACTTGGCAGCAGCACTGCACCCAACAGCCGCAGTAGCCGGAACTCCCACCGAAACTGCGCGCGAATTGATTGATGAACTAGAGGGCACCGATCGAGGCCGTTATGCCGGACCAGTTGGTTGGATTGGTGCGGATGGCGACGGCGAGTGGGCAATTGCACTTCGTGGGGCACAGATTTCAGGGCGCCAGATTCGCGCATTTGCCGGCTGCGGAATTGTGGCGGCATCAGACCCGGCAGCTGAGTTGGCGGAGACTGAACTCAAGTTCCGCCCAATTCGCGAGGCGCTCGCCTAGGCAATCTATGCCAGGCGGACGTCTACCAGTACGCGGCCAGTTATAGCCAGGGCTGCATCGAGTTGCCCAAGATTTTCAACCCGCTCGTAGGCCCAACCATAGGCCTGAGCCAAGTGCCACAAGTCAACTTCTTGAGGCGTTGTAAAGAGTCGATCAAAAGTTTCGGTATCGAGAGTTTTTGCCATTTCCAAGCCACCGAAAATGCTGCCGCCGTGGTCATTGCCGACAATCACTTGAATGTTGAGGTCACCATCGCGAGGATCGATGTTTAGCGATCCCGCATCGTGCAAGAGCGTAAGGTCGCCTAGCAGCACTCGGGTTGTGCCCTCACGCTCAACCAAAGCAATACCCACACCGGTTGCCACCGTGCCATCGATTCCGGCAAGACCGCGGTTTGAAAACACCCGGATGGCCTTAGCGGGAGCATGCGTATCTGCCTCACGAATCAACCTTGAGGCTCCAAGCAATAGTTGGTCAGCACCCTCGGTTACTCGCCAAACGGCCTGAATTAGCGCTCGGCGATCCAGAGCATCGGTGTTGGCTTCAACGACTGCGATGTGCTCGTGGTCGGCCCGGCGCCATGCTTCAAGCCATTCAAAATCCACTTCATCGTCAACGGTGATTTCATCGACGGTGTGCGCTGCCCTCCGACTGACATCAAAGTGACCCATCGTCTTGCTGCGAACAACAACAACCTCGATGTCCTGGTTATATAGCAGGCGAATCGCAGCACGGCCGAGGGTTGGCTTGCCGAAAACAATTACGCGGCCAATCTGGCTGGCAAGGTCGGCGTTTTGCTCAAGCAAATTGCGGTATCCCAAGATGGCATTCGCGCCCATTCGTGCACCAGAAGATGGCTCGGCAAACAACGGCCAGCCAAATGCTTCGGCAAGTTCCACTGCGTCTGAACTGGCTCCGGCTCCGGCCATAACCACAGTTGGGCGCTCGGCAGAAAGCATGGCAAACTCCGGGTGCGGTTCAAAAATGTTTGGAAGTTCGATCCTCGGATTCAACTCTGCAGCATTTGGCTCGACGGCCGAAAGCGGTTCGCGGAACGCCAGGTTCAACTGCACCGGACCGGGCTGGTCACCGTCGTAGCCCATAGCTACAGCGATGGCGTTGGTTGCCAGGGTGGCAGCCTCGCGAATTTCACCGTCGTTGCCATTTGGTGCGGGTACGTCAACGCATTCACGAACGGCATCGCCAAATATTCCGATTTGATTGGTGGTCTGATTTGCACCAACACCGCGTAGCTCGTGCGGGCGGTCTGCTGCCAACAGAATCAGTGGCACGCCCGAGTGGCTTGCTTCAAGCACGGCCGGGTGCAGGTTGGCAACTGCTGTTCCAGAAGTTGTAATTAGCACCGATGGCTCGCCACTGATTAGCGCCGAACCAAGTGCAGTGAAGCCCATTGATCGCTCATCAAGGCGAACGTGAAGTTTGATTTTGCCAGCTGCGGCAAGTTGACCAGCAGCTATTGCCAATGCCTGCGAACGAGCCCCGGGGGCCAAAAAGAAATTTTGAACGCCAGCCTTGGCCAGCGCAGCAAGAAGATGCGCGGCAAAAACCTGCGCTGGTGAACTACTGGTCACGCTTGTCGCTCGGGTCAGAGTCTTTGCCGTCTTGCGGGTCGGATGAGGCTTCTGGTTCAGCCGAGCTGACATCCTGATCGGGCTTAGCCGCCGCAGGGGCATCCTGGTCTTTCAGCTTCTTGGCGAGGTCGCGCAAAAACTGTGGGTCGTCATCTGGGGCGGTGGTTTTATACTTTGGGGCACGCTTCTTTTCGAGCACGCGACTAATTGCGTAGGTGGCACCGAAAATAATCAAGATGCCCGCAGCTACTGCGACAAAAACCAACCACTTCATGATTTAACTCTAACCACCTTGAAACTTAGACTTATTCCATGAAGAACCCATGGATCCTTTACATCACCATTCGCGTCGGCCTATTTGCCGTAATACTTGCCATCATGCTGATGGTTGGTTTTGACCCATTCTTCTCAGCTCTGATTGCAGCCGTTGTCTCACTGGCCATCTCATTGATTTTCTTCAACAAGCAGCGCAATGCGGTTTCTGAGGCCATCTACAAGTCAATCGATAACCGCCGCAAGAATGTCGGCGATAAAGATGCAGATTCTGAGGATTCAGCCTCCTAATTAGCTCCCTTAATTAGCTAATGGGGTCTTCGTCTCAACATCGAAGACCCCATTGCTTTCACAAGTCATAAGGAAGCACTAGAGAACTAATAGGAGTAATTCTGTTGTTTCACTTTTTCAACGAGACTTGTGAGTTCTGCTGCCAGAGGGTGCGATGGGTCGATCCCCATTACCTCCCTGACAAAAACTTCTGGCTGCTCTGAAGCTAGTTTTGAGTGCAAGATGGCAACGCCGGGGTCTGAGGCATCCTCAAAGAACAAGGCCGATTCAATGGCCTCAAGCAAAGCGACAGGCGTTTGCCCGTATTCCGCAAGGTAGGCGGCCGGACCAACCAATCGATCGTGGCGAGCTAGTTTTCTAGCAGGTTCTCGACCGACTCTAATCACCGGGTCGTCTAATTCAGGATTCGTGAAGCGCTGCACGGTTTTTTCAACGTACTTTTTGTGGTCCTCTGCCGTGAACCCATGACGTTTCATGAGTACCTGACTTGTTTCACCGAGTGCACGCCACATGACGTCGCAAACTTTAGTGTCCGAAGCGGCCTGCACAATGGTTTCTAACCCGTGCCGTTGACCAACATAAGCAAGTGTCGCGTGACCGGTATTTACTGTAAAAAGTTTGCGTTCAATGTACGGCGCTAGGTCTGAAACAAACAAAGCCCCCGGAATGTTTGGAGCACTATCGGCCAACGATGAAGAATCAATAACCCATTCGCTGAACGATTCCACCAGCACATTTAGACCTAGCCCCGGCTTTTGCGGCGGCACAATTCTGTCTACGGCGGTGTTTGCAAAGAGCGCCTTTGAGATCACTGCAGGATCGAGCTGCCCCAATTCTTGCTTCAGGTTGTCGGTAGCCCGAATGGCGTTTTCGCAAGCCATCACCACCAATGGTTCGCTGGCGTCGCGAAGGTTTAGACCGGCAACGATGAGTGGAGCCAGGAACTTGAGAACATTTGGCCCAACAGAAGTCGTAAGAATATCTGCGCCGGCGATTGCCTTGGCCGCCTCATCAAATTCGGTACTCGAATTTAGCGCAGTGAAATTTGCAATCGTATGTGTCTTTGCGCCAACGCCAGTTTCAATAACCTGATAGGACTCTTGGTTCTTGAGCTCCTGGACAACGTCAGCGTTGACATCAAGGAAGCAGATTTCAAAACCCGCCTCGTGTAGCAGTTGTCCGATGAATCCTCGACCGATGTTTCCGGCGCCAAAGTGAACTGCAATCATGCAGCGGCCTGCTCGGCAAAGATTTCTCGAACCTGCTCTTCGGTCGATACCTTGAGCAATTTCTCAACGGTCTCAAGCTCACTGAAGACCTGGGCAATCTGCGCCAAGGAATCCATGTGGGTGCCGTCTTTTCCGGCGATGCCGATCACAAATCGGACTTCGTTGCCATCCCAGTCGATTGGCTCCTCGTATCGGACAATCGCAAGCGCCGAGTGAAGAACCTCGGCCGCACCTTCGAGTGTGCCGTGCGGAATGGCTAGGTAATGCCCCATGTAGGTAGAAACCGAGGATTCTCGGTCAAACATCGCATCGCGGTAGCTAGGTGTGACGGCTTTTGCGTTGATCAGCATTTCTGCGACTTCGCTGATGGCCTCGTCACGCGACTTGGCCACGCCCACCAAACGAATCAATTCGATTGCTTTATTTGACACTTAGAATCCTCGGTTCCTTGAACTTACTTAACTGCGCTGAGACTGTAGCAGAGCAACCACTTCGTCATACTTTGGCGACCCCATGAAGTTGTCGACAGCGTAGTGAAGGGCATTCGGTGCCATGTGCTTCGCTCGATCGCTCAGACGCGATTGAGTGATGATCAACTCTTCGCCTCCGGTCAAGTTTGCGATAGCCGCATTGGAGACTTTGACATCTGATAACCCGGCTGCTTTTAGCTTGCTTCGAAGCATGGAAGCACCCATGGCGCTTGAACCCATGCCTGCGTCACAGGCGAATACAACGTGAGTAGTAAGTTCTGATGACATTGTTACTTACCTGCTGCCTTGTTAGCTGCGCTCTGAGCAATTGCGTCGCCTAGGGCGCCGTTCTCGTCAGTTGCAAGGTCACGTGAGCGAGTAGCACGGATGATAACGCCAGCGACTAAGAATGAAACGGCTGCTGAAAGCACTACAGACAGGATTACACCTAGGTATGAATCGTTGGCGGTCTGAAGTAGAACGGCAAAGATTGAACCTGGTGAAGCTGGTGCACGAAGACCTGAGTCAAAGATGACGTTGGTTAGAACACCGGTTGCTCCACCTGCGATGGCAGCAACGATAAGAGCTGGCTTCATCAAGATGTATGGGAAGTAAACCTCGTGGATACCACCCAAGAAGTGGATGATGATTGCACCAGGAGCAGATGCCTTAGAAAGGCCAACACCGAATAGCGCGAAGGCCGCAAGGATACCTAGACCAGGACCTGGGTTAGCCTCTAGCAAGAACAGGATTGACTTGCCAGTTTCTGCAGAAGCAGTGGTACCTAGTGGAGTCAATACACCGTGGTTGATTGCGTTGTTTAGGAACAAGACCTTTGCAGGCTCAATCAGAATGCTGGTAGCAGGTAGCAAGCCGGTGCTTACTAGCCACTCAACACCCTTACCGAGAGCATCGCTGATTGCGGTAACGATTGGAGACATTCCAAGGAACGCTGCAATTGCTAGAGCGGCACCGACGATACCTGCTGAGAAGTTGTCGACCAACATCTCGAAGCCAGGACGAATCTTGCCTTCCCAGATCTTGTCAATCTTCTTCATTACCCAGGCTGCTAGAGGACCAACAATCATGGCACCCATGAACATCGGGATAGTGGTACCCACGATTACACCCATGGTTGCAATGGTTGCCACAACTCCACCACGTGCACCGTAGACCAAACGGCCACCTGTGTTAGCGATAAGTAGTGGAAGAAGGTTCACAATCATCGGACCGACTAGGGCCAGGAAGTTTAGACCGCCCTCTTCTACCGGTGCACCCAGTGACGGGATCCAGCCGGTTGGAATGAATAGCGCGGTGATCAAACCCCACGCAATAAATGCTGCAATGTTTGGCATGACCATACCCGATAGGAATGTACCGAACTTCTGTACTCCTACACGGAAGCCGCCGTTTGACTTTGATTCAGTCACGAAATGCTCCTTTGCTTGATGTTTATTTCGATGCGCAGTTTTTCCGCGCTAATTTTTAGCTACTGCAGGTGTTGCGTGATCAGCTCGATTGCGTCTTCGGCATTGAATCCACCATTAACTTTCTCGGGCAAACTGACGACAGTAATACCTGCTTCGTGCAGAGCCCCCAGTGAGGGTGCTCCTACGATGTGCGAGGCCACCAAAACAATGTCTCCTGCTTTTGCCTGCAAACCCTCTAGGGAAGTCGGGAAAAACTGGATGCCTAAATCTTGATTTTGAGAAATTGCCCGAAGCTTCACAGCTAGGAAAGTGCTGGAAGCACCAGCCCCGCAAACTATGTGAACTTTGGTCATTTCTACCTCCTCGGATGAAACTATGGCACGCAGATTGCCGGCAAAACGGGTTGAGTTCGATAAACCTCTTTCCTCAGGTTAGGAAAACAGGCGGAAAAGGCGGAAAATTTGGCAACGATTCGATAAAGTTCGAGAACTATGAGCAATAAGACTGCGCAACTAATCGAAATCCTCCGTGAGTCAAATGACTGGATTTCAGCTCAGTCGCTGGCCGAGCGCCTACACGTTACCAGTCGGAGCGTGCGCAATTACATCGCAGCTGCAAAGGCCTCTGCCGAGCCTTTCGAGATAATTTCGGCCTCGGCTCGTGGGTACAAGTTGAACACTGAGGCATTCGCGACTTTTCGCGAGGCCCAAGCCACTAACCCAACAGCCTCCCCGACGACTCCGCGGGAGCGTGCTCACCACATCATCCGCCTGATCATCGATGCCAAAAATGGGATCACCCTCGAAGAAATCGCCAAGTTGATGCATGTGTCCTTGGCAACCGCAGAACTTGACCTAAAACGGGCCAGAGATGTCGTTGAACCCTGTGAGGTTCTAATCTCTCGGTCAGAGGGCTACCTTTACCTCGAAGGTACTGAAACCGCTATCCGCCGCGTGATCTCACTGCTGGTTTATTCATCACTCGACACAGATTTTGTGAACCTCTACTCGGTGGCCACCAGATTTGAAATACCAAAATTGGTGGAATTCAAAACCGACCTAATTGAGCGGCTAGATTTTCACGGTTTCATCATCAATGAATACGGAATTGATTCAGTGCTTCTGCACGTTGCTATCACCGTTGACCGGGTCAGAAATGGCCGCACTTTGCCTGACGAACCGCAAGATCTAGGTGACGAGGCCTCATTAATTGCTAGCGTCATTCAAGCACTTGTGGCAAGGCACTTTGATGTTTCACTCGGCCAGGTTGAAGAAGCCTACCTGGCTAGACAGGTTGCCACCCGCGTAATAAGTGCAGCTAAAAAGAGTGTTTCGGCAGCCGCCCAGGCTGCACCCGAAGACCGCGAGACCCTGCTGAGGGTTTTGGATAAGGTTTACGAAGAATATTTGGTAGATCTTCGGAATGAGGAGCTAGTTGAAAGGTTGGCTCTACACCTGGGCCACCTCTTTTATCGGGCAAAGTTCAACGTTTTTAGCCGTAACCCGATCGCAAAATCAATCAAGACTTCGTACCCGCTTATTTTTGACCTTGCCGTGTACATGTGCTCATTGATTCAAAAAGAGCGCGGCATCACTATCGATGAAGATGAGATTTCGTATGTTGCTCTGCACATCGGAAGCTTCTTGGAGCGCCAAGCGCAGGAAGAAAACCGAGTAACTGCGACCATCATCTGCCCGTCCTACTACGACCTTCACATTGTCATGCGCGAGAGCATTGAGAAGGACTTGGGAGAAGAGATTTCAATCGAGTCTGTGGTTAACCGCACCGATGTCGATGTTCGCGGAATCACATCAGACATCATCATCTCGACGATTCCAATGGGTTTGCCATTGCACAATGCTCTAGAGGTAAAGCCATTTTTGACCCAGCAAAACATGACGGACTTGAGAAATCTTGTCGCCGGCGTTCGAGCTTCTAGACGTCGTTCGAAGATCCGTGAACGCTTGATTGCCTGTTTCAGAGAGGATCTTTTCTTCAGGAACATTTCATTCGATGATCCTGAACACATGATTCGAATTCTCGGCAAAGGACTGACCGACCTAGAGATCGTCGAACAGGACTACGTCGAAGGCGCGATTGAACGCGAGAGAATGTCATCGACTGTTTTTGTTGATGGGCTTGCGGTTCCACACGATATGACCATGAGTGCCAAGGTGCCGACCATCGCAATCGCGGTGAATGAAGAACCAGGAGCCTGGGGCGAACAGACTGTAAACGTGGTTGCATTTATTGCCTTTGCCGCCAGCGGGCGTGAGGAGTTTCAGCCGGTTTTGGAACAGTTCGTGGACGTTTTCAGCGATAGATCCAGAATGCAGGAAATCATTCGTGGCTCGAGGGACTTTGATGGATTCATCGCTTCGCTTACCAAAGCGATGGCTCGTTAATTAGGTCGCTAAGTTCTTGCATCTCTTGAATTACAACAAGATTCGGATGCTGAATCTCATGGTGCTTCAAGAACCCGCCTGCATAGGCGATAACTCTCATACCAGCAGCTAGGCCGGCTTCTACGCCAGCCTGACTGTCTTCAACCACCACACACTGCGATGGCTGCCAGCCCATGTTTTCAGCTGCGAATAGAAAGAGGTCTGGGTGGGGCTTACCCCGAGAAACCTGTGTGGCACTGAATAAAACATTTTCGAAGCGCGGAAGAAGACCGGTCTTACCCAAGGTGAACCGCATTTTTTCATGAGTGCCGCTTGAGGCTACACAGTGCGGCACGTCAATTGCGTCTAGGGCCAATTCGATTCCAGGAACAGAGGTCAGGTCCTGCTCGAACGCAAGCCGGTATCGGTGATTTATTTCATCAAGCCAGCCATCTGGTGCTTTACGCCCAATGAGTTCCTCGACAGTGTCGATAAAGAACTTGTCTGATTTACCCATGAAGGTGCGCACAACTTCGTCAACAGTGTAGTGAAGCCCAACTTCACTCAGAGCCTGTCGATCAATCTGGACGCCGAGGCGCTCACTGTCAACCAGCACTCCATCGCAGTCAAAAATCACTCCGGCTAGGACCATGAAGCAACCCTAATGCGTGATGGCTACTTTGAACACTTGGTACATCAACAACTAGCCGTTAATAGCCGCCAGGCCCTGAGCAAAAAGCGCAGCATAGGCAAGTGCCGCAAAACTGGTCAGTTTTAGGACCAGGATTTGCTCACGCGGTGTCTTAGCCGCGAGTGCAATAACGGTTGCCGGAACCACCAAAAATAGCGTTGCCCAGGCAAAGAACGTTGCCGGGTAAATAAATGGAAACGGCGCCAAAATAACCATTGGCAGCCAGAGCATCACAACAAAAAGCGCCTTTGCCCACTTGGCTCCGACCTTGACCGCAAGCGTTCTTTTGCCAACTTCGGCATCAGTGTTAATGTCACGGATGTTGTTGATCATGAGAACTGCCGATGCAAAGAAACCAAGGGCAATACCGCCGAATAGCGAGTTGATGTCGAAGCTGCCGATTTGAATGTAGGCGGTGCCGTAGGTTGCCACTAGGCCAAAAAAGACAAAGACGGCAAGCTCGCCGAGCCCGGCGTAACCGTATGGACTCTTGCCACCGGTGTAAAACCAAGCAGCCAAAATTGAGACAGCGCCCACAGGCAAGAACCACCAGTGCTGGGTTAGCACAACGATAGTTAGGCCGGCGATCCCAGCGATTCCGAAGAACGCAAAAGCTGCGTTTTTAACCGCTGCTGGGCGCACCGAATTTGATCCGGTTAGCCTCAGTGGGCCAACGCGTTTGGCATCGGTGCCGCGAATTCCATCTGAGTAGTCGTTGGCGTAGTTGACGCCAATTTGTAGGCTCAGTGAAACAGTCAGGGCAAGCAGTGAGAGCGCAAGGCTGAACTTGCCAGCAGCATCTGCGGCACCCATACCAATCAGAACCGGAGCCACTGCCAGCGGCAGCGTTCTAAGGCGCGCGCCAGCAAGCCAAAGTTTTAGTGAGTCAGAGCGCTTTGATTTTGCTGCTGATTTGCCAGTTTTCTTTTGCTGGGCCATTAGTTCTCCTCAAAGAGCTGCTTGATTGCTAGAAGGTCATTTTTGCCGTTGGGCAAGAGCGGAAGTTTGTCTACCCGAAGTATTCGAATTGGTCTGCCCGCCGGACCAAGATCATCTGCCAAGGCCGTGGCCACCTCATCAGCAACCTCGGGGCTGCCAGTAAACGCAATGCCAACCCGCTGCCCCCATTCGACATCATCAATCGCTGTTGCCGCCAGACCGGTTACGCCAACTACCTGTTGGGCCAGTTGCTCGACTCGATCCAACGAGATTTTGATGCCACCCGAATTTATAACCCGGTCCATCCTTCCGATTATTTCTAATCGGCCGTCGGAATAAACCACGCCCTCATCGTTGGTCCAATAAAAACCGTTTTCGTCAGTTGGCACCTCTGCCAACATGGGCCCCTTAACCCCGATGCGCCCAGCGTTGGTTGCGACCTCTACCCCGGCTAACGGTTGCCCGTTGTAGACGCAGCCACCACAGGTTTCGGTCATGCCATAGGTGATCACCAGGTTCACACCCAAGTGGGTCAGCTTGTCGACAACCTCATCTTGGGGAGCTTGACCACCGACCAAAATAGCGTCAAATTTTCTAAGCTGCGAAAGCAGGTACGGATCTTGGTCAACGGCTTTGGCCAAGCGCGCCAATTGAGTTGGCACCAGTGACGTGTATCGGCGATCACCGGTCATAAAACTGGCTGAGCGGCTGAACGCCTCTGGGGTGAATGGAACCGAGGTGTTCATCAAGACCGGTTGGGTCCCGGCCAACACTGAGCGGGTCAGCACATTCAAGCCAGCGATGTAGTTGATCGGAAGCGCAAGCAACCATTGAGCCGTACCCTCGAACGAGCCCAGCGCCAGGGCCGAGGAATTGGCGCTAGCGATCAGGGCTTCGCGAGAAATCTGAATTCGCTTTGGGCGCCCGGTTGAGCCTGAACTTTCAACAATGAGGGCAATTCGGTCGCCTACCTGTTCCGGCAGCCCGTGGGTTTCCGGCATTTTTCCGTTTACCTCAGGGGCGGTGACAAAGAGCGCCTGCTTGCCATCCAAAACATCAGTCAGCGCAACGAGCGCACCAAATGCGTCGTTTGCTGCAATCAGTTTTAGGTCGTGCATTTAAGTTCGCGTCTCGGCCCTATTTATAAATCGCGCTTAGAAGTGCCACGGATACGGAGACCAGTCTGGCTCTCGTTTTTGCAAGAATGAGTCGCGACCCTCAACCGCCTCGTCGGTGCCATAGGCCAAGCGCGTGGCCTCACCGGCAAAGAGTTGCTGACCTGCAATGCCATCATCAACTGCGTTGAATGCAAACTTGAGCATTCGAATTGACTGCGGTGATTTTCTAAGAATTTCTGTCGCCCACTCGACACCGACCTTTTCAAGATCGACGTGTGGCACAACGGCATTGACCACACCCATTTCATAAGCTCGCTGCGCGTTGTATTCGGCGCCTAAGAAAAAGATTTCACGGGCAAATTTTTGGCCAGTTTGGCGAGCAAGGTATGCGCTGCCATAACCTGCGTCAAAAGATCCGACATCAGCGTCGGTCTGCTTGAAGCGGGCGTGCTCGGCGCTGGCCAAAGATAGATCGGCAACTACGTTTAGCGAATGACCACCACCAGCTGCCCAACCTGGAACAAGAGCGATAACAACCTTTGGCATAAACCGGATTAGGCGCTGAACCTCAAGGATGTGAAGTCGACCGTTTCGGCCGGCATCGATGGTTTCGGCAGTTTCACCATCGGCATACTTATAGCCATCGCGGCCGCGGACGCGCTGGTCTCCGCCTGAGCTGAAGGCCCAGCCGCCGTCTTTGGCAGACGGCCCGTTGCCGGTCAGTAGGACGACGCCAACTCGCGAATCCATCCGAGCGTGGTCGAGGGTGCGGTGCAGCTCATCTACGGTTTTTGGTCGGAAAGCGTTGCGAACCTCTGGGCGGTTGAATGCAACGCGAACAATGCCGAGGCTGTTGTGCTTGTGATACGTCACGTCTTCGAGTTCTTCGAAGCCAGGCACCTCGTGCCAAATAGTTGGGTCGAAGATTTCTGAAACCTTTGAGTTCATGCTTCAAGCCTAACTTGAGGTGCTGCGCGGTAGCATCCATCCCAATTTGTCCACAAAAACTGGAGACCCATTCTGCGAAGTTACCCAATTCGGTAATTTTTGGGAATGCAAGAATGGTTTCTCGATGCAGACGAACGACACCGGGGTCGTGGCAATGGCCGCAGCAGTGGCCGGGATAAGCCCTTTGGAATGCCTGCACATCAGATGCAGTTTTACCCGCCTGAATGGACTGTGCGTGGCCTGCCAGGCCATTACTACCGCACTTTCTCAGCAGCCTTGATCTTTGATGCACGCATGCAATTGGGGCTCAATCAAAAACAATTTGCTGAGCTTGTTGGAGTGCCACCGTCAGTGATAAATCGACTTGAAAATGGGCGCCGAGACCCGAATTCGGGCACGCTACTTTCAATTCTTTATCGCGCAGGTTTTTTCGTTGAGGCAAAAGTGATTAGAAATTACCTAATTAGGTAATCGGCGTCTTGCAGCAACTTGAAGCAGCGGTCTAGCCGATCGATCCACCAGTCGATGCGGTGGTCCTCGGCCTCAAAAATATCCAGCTTTGACTCGTCAACCTCAACTCGGCGGACATCGATAAAACCATCCACCGGCAGCAACGGCTCGCGCGTGATGTCTCCGGCCAAAAGTGCTGCCGTACCTAAACCACAATCAAAGTCGAGGTTTTGCAATGCGGCAGCCAGGTACGCCCCCATTGAGAGACCAACGGAGGTGTCCAGCGCACTGGAAACCACTACCGGCAAGCCAGCCTCGCCTGCGATGTTGAGGGCCCGACCAACCCCGCCCAGAGGCGCCGCCTTCAAAACCAATAGATCAGCAGCACCCGCAGCCACAACCGCCATTGGATCGGTGACCTTTCGAACCGACTCATCGGCAGCAATCAAAACACCGAGTGAGCTAAGTTTTTGATGGAGTTCAGCCAATTCAGAAATTGAGGCAACCGGCTGCTCCAGGTAATCCAGCGGGACTCCGTTTTCAACCATGGCACCAGCCAGAGCAACTGCCTCGGCTACCGAGTATCCCCCGTTGGCATCCAGGCGAATTCGGGCATCCGGGTAATTTTGCCTTACGGCCCAAATGCGCTGAAGGTCTTGGTTGAGGTCTTGACCACTCTGAGCCACTTTGATTTTTACGGTTCGAAAAGCACCAAATTTAGAGAGCACGGACACAACTTGGTCAGGCGCAACGGCCGGAAGCGTGGCGTTGACCGGAATTCGATCGCGAAGCAACGGCGGCAACTGGCCATAGGCAAATTCAATCGCCGCGGCCAACCAAACAGCCGCCTCAGCGTCGTCGTACTCAACAAAAGGAGACCACTCAGCCCAACCGTTTGGCCCCTCAAACAGCAACGCCTCGCGCTCGGCTAGACCACGAAAGGAGGTTCGCAGCGGCAAAGCCACCACGCGCGCCGAAGAAAGCAGCCCGATAAGCGGCGGCAAATCAGTCGCGGAGTAGGTCATCGGTGTTTATAGACCGCTGTAAACGTGCAAGCCCTTGAAGTACAGGTTCACGATTGTGAAGTTGAAGAGAATGGCAAGGAAGCCGACGATCGACAACCAAGCTGAACGCTTGCCGGTCCAACCGCGAGTAGCGTTAGCGTGCAGGTAGCCGGCATAGATGGTCCAGATAATGAAGGTCCACACCTCTTTGGTGTCCCAACCCCAATAGCGGTGCCAGGCGCGTTCGGCCCAAATTGCTCCGGCAATCAAAGTGAAGCTCCAAAGAATGAAACCGATGATGTTGAATCGGTAGGCCAAACGCTCCATCTTCTCGATGTCCGGAAACAGATCCAAAACTCGTTTGAAGGTAGCCACGACTTTGGCCTTAGAAGCCTGCACCCACTTGGCGGTCTTGAACACATAGGCGATAGAGAGTGCCGCTGCGATGTTGAAGAATGCGGTGGCCAAAACTGCTACCAAAACGTGAATTACCAACCAGTAGCTCTGAAGCGCAGGCATAAGCGACTGCACCTTCACCCAGAAGACGGTATCGGCTGTTCCGAGAATCAAGAGGTTGAAACCAGCCACGAAAGTTGCGATTAGTCGGATGTCCTTGATCTTGAGAGCTAACAAGAAAATAGCCACGACTACAAACGAACCCGTGATTGAGAACTCGTACATGTTTGCCCAAGGCACACGAGAAGCTGAAATACCGCGCAGAACCACACCGACTCCGTGAATAACCGCGGCGATTCCGAGCAGAATAATTCCGGCTCGTTCAAGCTTTGACGCTGTCTGGCGAGCAGCCTTATCAAGGCTGGCTAGGCGCGATAGGTGGAATGCGAAACTCAGAAAGGCGGCCGTATAGAACAACATGGCGCCCTGGATGAACAGGCGTGAAATGCCAGCGAGCTCTGGGTTGAGTGCAATGCCAACCTCGGTCAAGAAGCCGTTACCCAATTCCATCAAAGTCATACTTACTTACCTTCTGTTTGGTCTAATTCTGAGTTTGGACGTGAATCTGAGTTTGAACCTGAACCTGTTTCTGGAGCCAAAACCAAAGCCACCTCAGAAACAACTTTTTCAAGTGAAGGGTCATCGCCGCGGGCGAGAGCAGCGACTTCAAATCCGGTAGAAGTTTGTCTGACCCAAACGCGACGGCGAGGAACCAAAAGTGAAAGCGTCACACCCGCTAGAGAAAGCAACGCAAAAAAGAGCACCCAAATTCCGCCGGGGTTGTAGCTAACGTCCAGCGATGCAAACCGTCGAATGCCGTCAAAAGTAACCGTGCCTAGGTCGCCGGGGAGATCAACGGTCTCGCCAACGGTGAGGCGCAACCCGGCCACTCCACTCTTGCCACCGGCAACCTGAGTCATGTTTGAGGTGTCAAGTGCATAGACGTTCTTAGGGGCCCCTGTTTCGAGACCAAGGTCACCCTCGTAAACATTCATCGTCAACAACGGGTCAATCGGTGCTGGGTACAGCGAGGTCAGCGCACCGGTCTCAAGTTCATCAACCGTCGGGTAGAAGAAAGAAATAATGCCGAACTGCTTCGGCGCATCAGGCACCTTGATTACACCAAGTGATGTGTAGGTGGTTGACTGTGGCAAGAACGCGGTGGTTCCCGAATAGGTGATGTTTCCATCCAGGTCTCGGATGGTTATCTCAGGTGCATAGCCATTACCGGTCAGGTAAACGTGTGCCCCTGGCAGTTCAAGCGGTTCATTAACCCGAATGACGCCAGATTTCTCTTGGGCAGCAACGCCTTCAGAGGCAGGCACCTTGGCAGCAACATAGGCTCTAAAGTCCAATGGGGTGCCAACGTTGGTCACGTTAGCAAAGTCAAAATCAACCTCAAACTTGTCTAGCTTGACCGCAAATGGAACGAGGTTTTCTTCGGTGAAGAACGTGCCCGGCGCAAACGAGTCATACGAAGCCAGATTGTTCACAAAGGTCTCGCCCTCAACCAAAACTCGCTGCCCGCTGTAGCTCAGGCCACCACCCCAACCAACTGCAATCAAAACACCGATGAGTGAGATGTGAAAAACCAAGTTTCCGGTCTCGCGAAGGTAGCCGCGCTCAGCCGACACTGAGTTTCCATCACGAACCACTCGGTAACCCTGCTTCTTTAGCAGGTCAAAAGCCGCCTGAGGAATTTGATCAGCTTTGGAAGCCGCAAGCTTTACTTTTTGGCTAGCCGGCATCCGTGAAAAAAGCTTTGGAGCAGCCGGTGGTGCCGAACGCAACGCCTTGGCGTGCACTGCGGTGCGAGGCAAAACGCAACCGATTAGCGAGATAAACAGCAGGATGTAAATTGCCGAGAACCATGCCGAGGTATAGACATCAAAAAGTTGAATGGCATCGAGAATCGGGGCTGCAACCGGGTTGTTGTCGAAGTACTGAATTACACCATTTGGGTCAGCAGAACGCTGGGGAAAAATTGACCCCGGAACCGCAGCAGCAGCCAACAACAACAACAAAAACAGGGCGGTGCGCATTGAGGTCAGCTGACGCCAAGTCCATCGCGCCCATCCGGCCAAACTCAAAGTCGGGGCGTTGATAACCTGCTCTTCAAAATCGTTGACCGCATTGGTCAGATTTGCCGAAGCCTCGCTGCCTTTAGATTGCAACTTGGAAATAGCCAAACACCTCCAGCTGTAGCCATGATGACAGTACGCTCCAGATTCCGGTGACCATCAAAACACCAAGGATGACCAGCAGTGCGCCGCCACCAATATTGAACGCACGAATGTGCTTCTTGACAAACCCGACCGACTTCGTGGCCCAGCCAAAACCGGCTGCTATGGCCACAAACGGAAGTCCGATGCCGAGTGCGTAAACAAATGCGAGAAGTGCACCCTTGGCTGGCGACCCCGAATCAGATGCAAGGGTCAAAACCGCAGCCAGGGTTGGGCCGATGCACGGGGTCCATCCGAGCCCAAAGGCAACGCCCAAAAGTGGTGCACCAAACAGACCCAACTTCGGCGAAACCTGCATTTTCATGGTGCGCTGCATGAACTTGAACTGCCCCATTAGAACAAAGCCCAAAAAGATGACGAAGACGCCAAGAACCCGCTGAACCCAGATGATGCCACTGGCATAAACCGCGGCCCCGATGCCACCAAACAGGGCACCGAACGAGACAAAGACAATCGAGAACCCGAGAACGAACAGCAGGGAACCGAGGACCACGCGACTCTTAGTCGCCGACATTCCAGACACAAAACCGAGGTATCCGGGTACTAGTGGCAAAACGCACGGGCTGATAAATGAGACGATTCCGGCCAAAAGCGCCATCGGAATGGCCGCAAGCAGCGAGCCATTCAAAATGATGTCGTTTGGATTCAAGACTTACTCCTCGAGTGCTGTCTTGATTAGGGTGCCAAGAATTGAGCGGTCAATCTGGCCGTAAACTCGCGAGGTAACTTTGCCATCTTTACCAACCACGAGCGTCGTCGGCACAGCATTCGGTGTAACGATGCCGGTAAAGGCCAACATCACGGCACCATCGTTTTTATCGATGATCGAAGGCCAGGTCAGTTGCTTGCTCTTTGAGAATGCCGCTGAGGTCTCAGCCGAATCACGAACGTTGACACCGATGAACTGTGCCTCTGGGTACTCCGCTGCGAGGGCCACTAAATCGGGTGCCTCAAGACGGCAAGGCAAGCAGGCGGCGTACCAAAAATTGACCACGGTAACTACGCCTTCAAGCTGTGAGCTGCTGATGACTTCACCGCTTTCGGTGGTCCCGGTCCACTCAACGGCTGCCTTACGGTTTTCAGCTGAAAACTCGGTCACCGTGCCATCGCCAGCGATATAGTTTTTGTTGTCCCCGGCTTTGAATTGGTTAGCCAAAGGATCGTTGGCGGCACAGCCTGACAGGCTGGCAATAATGACTGCCGCAACCATGATGGCAAAGGCAATGTTCAGAAAGAGTCGCTGATTTTTTCTCATACGGCACCCAAATCAATCGCACCGGCACCAGCAGCTGGGTCTCGGTAATCAACTTCAACAAAACGGTTTCCCTGGCGTTCCAGGGTGGTGATGCTCGAAAGAGCGCAACGGCGCTTCTTTGGATTATGAGCCAGAGATTCTCCGGCGAGCGCACGCTGAACCATCACTATTGGTAACTGGTGTGAGACCAGAACTACATCCCCATCCGGCGTTTTTTCCCACGCGTCGGTTATCGCTGCCATCATGCGGCCAGCAATTTGCACGTAAGGCTCACCCCAGCTCGGCTGCATTGGGTTGCGTAGGTGAAAGTAAAGGTGTGGCCTAACCAGGATGTGACCACCGCTAAGTCGACGACCTTCAAAAACATTGTGCGGTTCAATCAGGCGCTCATCGGTAACTACATCAAGGCCGAATGCCTCTTGGACGTGTTCTGCTGATTCGCGGGTTCGCAACAACGGGCTGGCGTAAAGAGCAGAAATCGGGCGGCGGTCAGCCTTTAGTGTGGCTGCAGCAGTGGCAGCCATTTCGTGACCTTTTGCGCTCAATGAATAGTGCGGCAGCCGACCATACAAAACGCCGTCTGGATTGTGCACTTCACCGTGACGGATTAGGTGGATACGTTCGGCGGGCATAGCTATAAGTCTACCCTCGGCTAAACTTGACCCATATGAGAGCCCGTGCCCTAGTTAAAGACCTTGCCGCCCTGCCAGATGGCCCAGTAACCATTGGTGGATGGGTAGAAAAGCTTCGTGATCAAAAGCGCATCCAGTTCATCATTGTTCGTGATGAGTCCGGCGATGTTCAGGTCACTTACCCTCGCCCAGTGGTGAACGAGGTCCCTGACGAGAACGACGCTCTGGCTGCGAAGGTTTCGACCCTGACCAACGGTTCATTCGTCTGGATTACCGGTCGTTTGGTGCACGATGAGCGCGTGAAGCTCGGTGGTCTTGAGATTCAGCTTGATGATGTCGAGATCGTCACTATGGCTGACCCTGAAACTCCGATTGCTGACGACACCTCAATCGACAAGCGCATGGACTGGAGATTCCTTGACCTGCGCCGCCCTGAGATGAACCTGGTCTTCCGTATCCAGACCACTATTGAGAACGCTTGGCGCCAGTACTGGGCCGAGAACGACTTTGTTGAAATTCACTCGCCTAAGTTGATGGCTTCGGCATCAGAGTCAAACGCCGAACTATTCAAGCTTGAGTACTTTGACACCCACGCCTACCTTGCCCAGTCACCTCAGTTCTACAAGCAGATGGCCATGATGTCTGGCCTTGGCAAGATTTTCGAGATTGGCCCTGTGTTCCGTGCCGACCCTTCTTTCACCTCTCGTCACGCCACTGAGTTTGTATCGGTCGACATCGAGGTCTCTTGGATTGACTCACACGAAGACGTCATGCAGATTCAAGAGCAACTGCTTCACCGCGCAATTAGTGCGGTAAAAGAAAAGCACGGCGATGAAATTCTGAAGCACTTCGGTATTGAGGTGCAGGTTCCATCTATCCCGTTCCCTCGTGTCCCGCTGCTTGAGGCAGTCGAGATCATCAAGGAACGCGGCCACGTTGTTGAACGCGGCGGAGACCTTGACCCTGAGGGCGAGCGCCAGATTGCTGCCTGGGCCCAGGAGACCCACGGACACGAGTTTGTGTTTGTGACTGACTACCCGGCTACTGTGCGCCCGTTCTATCACATGCGTCATGCCGACAACCCAGCACTTACCAACAGCTATGACCTAATCTGGCGTGGAACCGAGATCACCACTGGTGCTCAGCGTGAACACCGCCTTGATGTATTGATTGAGCAGGTAAAGGCCAAGGGTCTAGAGCCAGAGGGTCTGCAGACCTACCTTGACTTCTTCAAGTACGGTGCGCCGTCCCACGGTGGTTTTGGAATGGGTCTGCTGCGCGTTTTGATGCTGCTGTTGCACCAGCCAAACATCCGCGAAGTTGGCTTCTTGTTCCGCGGACCAAACCGCTTGGAGCCATAAGCTTCCGCACCTTAGAGAAAATCCCCGGCTATTGGTCGGGGATTTTTCATTGGGCTATTTTTTGGCAGCGCCTTTAGTGGCCGACCGAACCTTTTGGATGGGGTCGGAAAACTTCATGATGGTGTTCTTGACCTTGAGAGCCCAAGGGTATTTTCGGCCCAGCAGTGACAAAACCACTAGCAAGATCGGAAACCAGAATCGCTTCAAGATCCATCGCATCAGAACCACTACCCCTTAGCTAAGTTGTTCAACGCAGCCGTAAATCGCACTTCGTCGATACGCCAATAGTTATGCACTTGCCCGTTAATTAGCAAGACCGGGATTTCCTCTGAGTATCGGGTGGCAAGCTCTGCGTCATCCAGAATGTTCAACTCGGTGAGGCTGACTGACGCAGTAGCGTGGCGCTGCTCAAAATCAGCAACCACACGATTCACCGCATCGCGGGCATCATCACACAGATGACAGCCAGGTTTGCCGATCAAGGTTAATTCCACGTTCACAAACCCCAGCCTATGACAGGCCAACGCGGTGCCGGCAACTAAACTGAACAGGTGCCCAATACCCCCAAGGAATCAACCAAAATCGAAGCCGCGTTCTTCGACGTTGACAACACCATCATCCGGGGTTCCAGCAGCTTTCTTTTCGGCAAGGCAGCGTTCAAGCGAGGCTTTTTTAGCCGCCGTGACTTTTGGAGATTTGCCTGGCAGCAGGCGCGCTTTATTGCTCGTGGCGAGACTCTGACCACCGTTGATGAGATTCGTGATCGCGCGCTTGGGCTCATCGAAGGTCATAAAGCTGACGACCTAGCGGCACTCACCGATGAGGTTTACGACAAGTACATTTGCCCAAAGCTTTGGCCTGAAACAGTGCGCCTTGCCAAAGAGCACATTGCCGCCGGCCGCGAGGTTTGGTTGGTTACTGCCACACCAAAACAAATTGCCGACGTTATTGCACACCGCCTAGGTTTGACCGGCGGCCTGGGTACCGTAGTCGAGGTCAAAGATGGCATTCTGACCGGCAAATTGGTCGGCGAGACCCTGCACGGCAAACACAAGCGCAAGGCCGTAAAGGCACTAGCCAAAGAGCGCAACATCAGCCTCAAAAACTCTTACGCCTACAGCGACAGCGTGAATGACCTTCCGATGATGACCGTAGTTGGTCACGCTGTTGCAGTTAACCCAGATGCTGCGCTCAAGCGCTACGCAGTGGCGGCCGAGTGGCCAATTCTCGATTTCAAAAAGCGCGAACTACGCGCCAATAAGTAGCATCTAAAACTCCACTTAAACAAGAAACCCGTCAAGAATTCTTGACGGGATTTTTGTTGAGTAAGCCGAGTGAACGACTTACTTCTTGTTGCGACGCTGGTGACGAGTCTTGCGAAGCAACTTGCGGTGCTTCTTCTTAGACATACGCTTGCGGCGCTTCTTAATTACTGAACCCATAGGGACCTCACAGATTTTGGATGCTCATCTACCGGATCGGCAACGAGCAAAACGATTTCTCTATTCTAGCCGAGTTAAGTGGCCCACGGTGAACCAGTTGGAAACCTTGAGTTCAGGTTGCTGCGGTAATCTACAGGCTGAACCTAGGCAGAGAGACTCAAACGCATGACCAAGAAACTTGTCGCTGAATTTTTAGGAACCCTCCTTCTGGTAGCCGTAGTTGTTGGCTCGGGCATCATGGGGCAAAACCTTTCCACCGATTTTGGGCAAGCCCTGATAATCAACACCATCTCAACGGTTGCAGCTCTGGCTCTGCTGATCACCCTGTTTGGGCCAATCAGTGGCGCTCACTTTAACCCGGTGGTCTCTTTGATTATGTTGGCGCTCAAAAAGCTGGATGCAACCACGTTTTTGGCATATGCCGCAGTGCAAACAGCGGGTGCCTCGGCTGGAGCCGTTTTAGCTAACGCCATGTTTGACCTAGCACCCCTGCAGGTTTCTGAGAATGTGCGAGCGGGGTTTGGAACCTGGGTCTCTGAGATCGTTGCAACGGCCGGCCTGCTCTTGGTGATTCTGGTTTTCAGCGCGCGCAATTTCAGCACTACCCAAGTTGGCGTTGCGGTTGCGGCCTGGATTGGCTCCGCCTACCTATTTACCGCGTCAACCTCATTTGCCAACCCGGCAGTTACCGTTGGCCGAATCTTCTCAGACACCTTCGCGGGCATCGCACCTGAATCGGTGTTGAATTTTGTACTCTGCCAGTTTGCCGGTGCACTATTGGCACTCGTAATTTTCAAAACTCTATTCAGCACCGATGCCGCTGCCGACGCAAAAGCATCGAACAAGGGCAATAAATTACGCGCTAAAAAATCAAAATAATTCTTTGCGTCGCGGGAACTAATCTGACAACCAAGCGGTTAGTTCTAGAAAGTAATCACTAACTTTTCTAGAAAATCAGCCGAAGGACCAATGATGAGCCCCAATAGCAAGTCAGCGCCAGCACCATCACCAAAGCAGGCGCGTGCCGTAGACACCATTGCGCTGGTCCTCGAGGTAACCAATAAATATTTGCTTAGTGGCGGCGAGGCTGCCGTCCGTGTGCAAGAGATTTCAAAAACGGCCAACGTTTCGATTGGCTCGATCTACCACCACTTCGGCGATAGAGACGGCCTGATTAGGGCTGCGTATGTTGAGCGTTTTCGCAACGCGATTCAAGATGACATCGAGCGTGTCAAGAGATTCATGGCCCGCATGCACAGTGCCAAAGAGATGGCCGAGCACTACGACGAAATGTTGGCCTTTCTTAACCACCACTTTGAGCAGTTTCCGGCTCGCGATCAGGCCACCACAATTGGCAGCACCACGGGTCGCCCACCACTTCGTGAGGCAATCATCGAAGTTCAGAGTGAGCTAACCTCGAGCCTGGCCGAGGTAATGCAATTGCTGAAGGATCGTGGCATTTTGAAACCGCACCTCGATGCACGTGCCGCGGCGGTTCTTACCCTTGGAATGCTGCACGGGCGTGTGATTTCAGAACTTGACCGAAACCCAGTTAATGACGAATGTTGGAACACTGCATTTTTGAGCGCATTTAGCGGGCTGTTTGTGGGCAGCGATAACCTTCCGATTTGGGGTCGACTGGCTAATGGTGCAGAGGCTTAGTAGCCGTTTACTTTCCGGCGGCAATATCACGAGCACGTGCCAAGGCCGCGTCGGTGGCTTCGGCAAACATTCCGGCTAGGTCAGTCTGTTCCATCCGTGCAATTGCTCGTTCGGTAGTGCCGTTTGGGCTAGTCACTTGCTTGCGCAGAGCATCTGGAGCCTTTCCCGAATCAACCAAAAGTTCGGCCGCACCCAAGAAGGTCTCGTTAACCAAAAGCGCTGCATCTTCATCACTAAAACCCTGATGCTTAGCAGCCTTGGTCATCTGTTCAATTAGGTAGAACACGTAGGCCGGACCCGAGCCAGAGATTGTGCTCAGCGCATCAATCTTGCTCTCGTCGAGCACTAGAACTTTACCCACGGTTTCAAACAGTTCGCGGGTGACATCAACCGCCCAGTCGGTGGCACGCTCACCAGCTGCAACACCGGTGACCGCGCGGCCAACAATCGCAGGCGTGTTTGGCATAGCCCTGACTACACCAACGTCCTCAGGCAGAACTGCTTCCATTGAAGCTGTGGTGGTTCCAGCAGCAACACTGATCACCAGTGCGTTGTCATTTAGTGAATCAGCCACGTCAGCCAAAACCTCAAGCACATAAGCCGGCTTAACTCCGATGAGCACCACATCAGCCCCAGCGACGGCCATTTGATTGGCGTCATCGCCGTTCTCAAGGGCAAAACTAAGCACACCCAGCTCTTCGGCAAGGCGCTCGGCACTATCGGTGCTCTTGGTGCTCACCGAAATTTGATTTGGATCAAAGCCTGACTTCAATAGCCCTGACAAGATTGCGCCGCCCATTGAGCCGGTGCCGAGAATTGCGATTCTTTTGATGTCCACAGACACAGTTTAGGCGAGCCCGATTGTCGGAATGGCTTGATAGTTTTGAGGTATGTCTGCCGCCAAAGCCACCTTTACCTGCACCGAGTGTGGCTGGAGCACCCCCAAGTGGGTTGGTCGCTGTGGCGAGTGTCAAGCGTGGGACACAATGCAAGAGGGCAAGCCCGGCGGTGGCCGCGGTTTGGGCACGGTGCGTAACGTTCGCGCGGTAGCCATAGTTGGCTCTTCGGCTGCAAAACCCATCACCGATGTCAGCACTGAGCGCGTTACCGCTTGGTCTACTCAGGTTGGTGAATTCGACCGCGTCCTCGGCGGCGGCTTGGTTCCAGGAGCGGTTGTTTTACTTTCCGGTGAACCTGGCGTTGGCAAGAGCACACTGTTGCTTGAAGTTGCGGCAAACACCGCCAAGTCTGGCAAGCGCGTGCTCTACGTCAGCGGTGAAGAATCGGTGGGCCAAATTCGTTTGCGCGCCGAACGCACCGGTGCCATGAGTGACAACCTTTTCATCGCGAGCGAGACCGACCTATCTACCGTCCTCGGGCAAATTGACGCCATTGCGCCGGAGCTTCTGGTCGTTGACTCGGTTCAGACCATTGCGGCGGCCGAGATCGACGGGGCCGCCGGAATGCCTTCTCAGATTCGCGAGGTTGCGGCAAACCTGATCCGTGTTGCCAAAGAGCGGGCGCTGCCGGTTATTTTGGTTGGCCATGTGACCAAAGACGGCAACATCGCCGGCCCACGTGCCCTGGAACACCTGGTTGACGTAGTTTGCCACTTTGAGGGTGACCGCCAAACATCGCTGCGATTTGTGCGCAGTATGAAAAACCGCTTCGGGCCAACCGATGAGGTTGGCTGTTTTGAGATGACCGGCGAGGGCATCGCAGAGGTTGCCGACCCGAGCGGACTGTTCCTATCTCGCGGTGACGCCCCAGTTTCGGGCACCTGCGTCACAGTTACCGTTGAGGGCAAGCGGCCACTAATTGCCGAGGTCCAAGCCTTGGTGGTCAAATCATCTACACCACAGCCTCGCAGAGTAACCAACGGTGTTGACTCTGCTCGAGTGGCCATGCTGCTTGCCGTGCTTGAGCGCCGCGCTGGCCTACGAGTCGGCGACATGGATGTCTACGTGTCAACAGTGGGCGGCGTGCGCCTGACCGAGCCTGCATCAGATTTGGCAATTGCTCTGGCAATCGCGTCTGCCGTGCAAGATAAACCAATTGCCCACAACCTGGTTGCCTTTGGCGAGATCTCGCTGGCCGGCGAGATTCGTAAAGTCTCAAACGCCAAAGTTCGGGCCAACGAGGCCACCCGACTCGGATTCATTCGGTCGGTTGACTCTGGGGTCGGCGACCTACGTGCTGCGCTCAGCCTTGGCTTGAACTGGTAGTTCTAAACCGCTAGTTCAAAATGAATTGAACGTTGTCTGACTTAACACCGTTTACTGTAGCCACCAAGTGGTACGAGGCTCCGCCAGCTATTACCGGCTGCTGATCTGCACCGCAGCCCTTGGCGCTTGAGAAGACGCGGTACCAGTCAGCATTCTCGGTACTGCTAGAAACTGACTCCCCCGCCTTGATGAGCACTGGGTAGCCGACCAACTTGGTTCGGTCACAATCGGCTGACTCCCAGATAACCTGCTCGCCACTGGTCACTGAGTAGTAGACCACGGCTGGGCCAACATCAAAGACGCAATCAATCTCAGACTGATTGGTGGCTTTGAAAGAGAAAAACGGATTGATGCCAGAGTCAAATGTGCTCTGTGGGCTTCCGGCCGAGTTGGTAACCCTAGCCTCGATGAGGATTTTTGCTGGGTCACAATCTGAGCCAGGGGTAGCCGATGCGCTTGCCACTGGGGTGGCAGAAGGAGCCGGAGCAAGGATGCTCGTTACCCAGTTGACCGCGGCTGAAACACCGGCAATTACCAGTGAGACAAGTAGCACAACCACTGCCAACGCAATGATTCTGCGGATTAGGAAGTTTGGTTTTCTGCTCATGCCTTAAGGCTAACCAAGGGTTTGGCTAGAGAGTCTTAAGCATTCGGGTGTTGCCAAGAGTGTTTTGTTTGACCCGGGCCAGATCAAGAAACTCGGCCACACCATCGTCGTGCGAGCGCACCATCTCAGCATAGGTTTGTGAGTCAACCGGCACATCTGAGATTTCAACAAAGCCACTCTTTGCAAAAAAGTCGACCTCGAAGGTCAGGCAAAATACTCGTTTGATTCCGAGGTGGCTGGCACGATCCAACAGTGCATCCAGAATGGCTTTACCAACACCGTGACCACGCATGTGCTCTGCAACGACAACTGAGCGCACCTCAGCGAGGTCCTCCCACATCACATGCAGGGCGCCTGCGCCAACCACAAAATCATTTTCGTCAACGGCAACCATAAACTCGGGAACAGCCTCATAGAGACCCACTAACTCGTGGCCCAACAGCACTCTAGAACCCTCTAATGGCTGTCGCATCGCCTGGATGTTGCGAACATCGCTAGTCAGTGCTGGGCGAACGGTGATGGCGTTGTGGGTCATGAATTAACGCTAACCGAATTTTCGGCAACCCAACGACTTAGATTCAAAACCACAACCCAAAATCGCAGCTAGATCAGCGACTTAATCTTGTTGGGCCGCACCACTACAAACATGACCGCAATGGAAATAACCATGAAGATCAACCATGTTGTGCCAACGCCGACGGCCGAGAATTTATCCAGCGTTGTGTAATAAGGGCCGGCCATGGCAGTACCCAAAAAGCCAACGGCGCCGATGAGCGATGCCGCGGTGCCTGCCTCTGAACCGTGTGGAGAAAGCGCGAGGG
Organism: Rhodoluna limnophila; assembly: GCF_005845365.1. Classification (GTDB taxonomy): domain Bacteria; phylum Actinomycetota; class Actinomycetes; order Actinomycetales; family Microbacteriaceae; genus Rhodoluna; species Rhodoluna limnophila. Next base: position 1,238,627 of record NZ_CP040509.1, read on the forward strand.
CGTTTACCGGTGTGTTGGTTGCCCCAAACAAGAAAAGCCAGCCAAAAATTAGGCCCTCGATGGTCCAAAAACTAGCCTGTGCATTTGAGGCAACTATTAGCAACAGGCCGGCAATCGCAGCCAAAACAAGCGAACCGGTGAGCAGCCATTGTGCCGGAATGTACTGAGCCAGCTTTGACGATGCCTGAATACCTAGGTAGGCGCCGAAAGAATTGAGGCCTAGGTAGAGCCCAACCTCGGTAGCCGGAACATCGAAGGTATTAGCGAAAACAAATGGTGTGACCGAAAGGTAGGCGAACACCGATGCCGAAATCAGCATCTGGATAATCAGCAAACCGGTGTAGCTGCGGTCACGCAAAACATTGCGGAAACGCTTGCCCATGCCCTTGAATATCTCATCTCGCCGAGACTCAGTCTTAAGGGTTTCAGGCAAAATTAGGAATGCGATGACACCCAACAGGCCGGCGAAAATTGCAATGAAGAAGCTGATGCCGCGCCAGTCGGTGAATTGTAAGAATCCAGAACCGATCAATGGTCCAAGGAACCAGGATGCTGCGTTGATAAGCATCACGCGACTCATCATTTTTAGTAGCGGCATGCCGGCGTAAAGGTCTCTAAGCATTGCGTTACCGATCACCGTGAGAGCCGCACCGCTTAGACCCTGAAGGATTCTGGCTGCAAAAAACACTTCGAGCCCTGGCGCCAGAGCGCATAGCAGTGAAGACGCGATGTAAATTGCCAGTGCAATCAACATTGGGCGCTTACGACCTATTGCGTCACTGACTGGGCCAGCGAGCAGCATGCCAAAAGCAAAGCCGAGGCTGACGGCACTTAGCGTCAGCTGAATAAGACCCGGGTCTACTGCCAAGTCATCAGATACCGCTGGCAAAGAGGGGATGTAGGGGTCGACCGTGAACGGCTGAAGCATGCCCAAAGCACCAATCAGCAAGATCATTTTGATGCGACCCGTGCCGCCGATGGTTTTAGACATACTTCTATTCTCTTCCGCCTGGGCAAACATATTTGTCAGACCAGGCCCTTGCCTTTACCCTTAGTTGAGTTGTCCAGCACCTATCCCCCCCTATTTCTTGGGGTCGACCGACGTTTGGACCCAAAGTTTTACAACCAACTGGCCCCAGGAGAGTGAAGATGTCGGCAAAGCAACCTAGAGGCCCCTACTCAAAGGGGAACGCCAAGCGCGAAGAGATTTTGACCAAGGCAGTTGAAGCGTTCGGTAAAACCGGATATCACGCCACTTCGATGCGCGAAATCGCCGCGGCCTGCGATTTGAGCCAGGCCGGTTTGCTCCACCACTTCCCGAATAAAGAGGCAATTTTGCTGGCCTTGGTAGATCGCCGCGAACAAGACCAAGACGAAGTGACCCAGGAACGCCGCAAGGTTTCAGGCTCAACCTGGCAAGAGGCGTCACTCCAGGCGCAAAAGCGCAACGAAGAAGAATCAGCCTTGACTCGACTTTGGGCCAACCTTGTTGGCGAGGCCACCGACCCTAATTTTCCGGCTCACGAGTATTTCTTGGAGCGCTACCGCAAGTCACGCACCAGCTTTGCTCTAGATATTGCCAACGATCACGGCCGGACCACGCCGAACCAAGAAGACCAGATGCAGGCAGCTATCATCATTGCCATCTGGGACGGCCTTCAGACCCAGTGGTTGCTGGACCCTAAGTTTGAGATGCGCCCGGCATTTGAATACGCTATCTCGATGATTAGCCGTTACTCGCAATACAAGTAAGTACGGTTGAGCCCAAGACCCTGCGGCCTTGAAGAACTCATAGAAAAACCCCGCCGATAAAAATCGACGGGGTTTTTGCTGTCTGCAATTACATTGCCGATAGTGCTTCACGAACCTTGTTGGTGAATACAAATTCGCCATCGGCAAAATCAACCTCAAGGTCAGAGGCGTTCTTTACCTCACCGTGCATGATCTTCTCGCTTAGTCGGTCCTCGATTTCTCGCTGAACTGCACGGCGGAGTGGTCGGGCACCTAGCGCTGGGTCAAAGCCGATCTCAATCAGGCGGTCTTTAGCTGCCTGGGTTACTGAGATGGTCATGTCGCGGTCTTCTAGGCGAACACCAAGACGCTTGATGAATAGATCAACAATCTGAACTAGTTCAGGCTTGGTTAGCTGAGGGAACACGATGGTCTCATCAACACGGTTAAGGAATTCAGGCTTGAAGTTCTTCTTGAGCTCCTCATTGACCTTGCCCTTCATGATCTCGTAGTCATTTGCAGCGCTGCCCTCTAGCGAGAAGCCCATGGTTCCGCGAGAAATGTCGCGGGTTCCGAGGTTGGTGGTCATGATGATGATGGTGTTCTTGAAGTCAACAACGCGACCCTGGCCATCAGTCAAACGACCCTCTTCAAGAATCTGCAGCAACGAGTTGAAGATGTCTGGGTGAGCCTTTTCGATTTCGTCGAATAGCACCACACTGAATGGCTTGCGGCGAACCTTCTCGGTAAGCTGGCCACCCTCTTCGAAGCCGACAAAGCCCGGAGGGGCACCGAATAGGCGGCTGACGGTGTGCTTCTCGCCGTACTCAGACATGTCGAGTGAGATTAGCGCACCCTCGTCGTCGAACAAGAACTCAGCCAAAGCCTTGGCTAGCTCGGTCTTACCAACACCGGTCGGGCCAGCAAAAATGAACGAACCAGATGGGCGGTTAGGGTCCTTGAGGCCAGCACGCTGACGACGAATTGACTTAGAAATCGCAGCAATGGCATCTTCTTGGCCGATAACGCGCTTGTGCAGCTCGTCTTCCATAAAGATGAGCTTGGCACTCTCTTCTTCGGTCAACTTGAACACTGGAATACCGGTGGCCTGAGCCAAAACCTCAGCGATTAGGCCTTCGTCCACGATGCCCTGCGCCGCAACGTTGCCCTGGCGGTACTCGCGCTCCATCCGGGCACGCTCGGCATTCAGCTTCTTTTCTTCGTCGCGCTTGGCGGCAGCCAACTCAAATTCTTGAGCCTCAATTGCCTTTTCTTTTTCAACCTTGAGGGCCACGATCTTTTCTTCGATCTCGCGGAGCTCTGGCGGTGAAGACAAGATTGAGAGGCGCAAACGAGCACCGGCTTCATCAATTAGGTCGATGGCCTTGTCTGGCAGGAAGCGGTCGGTGATGTAGCGGTCAGATAGCTGAGCCGCAGCGACCAACGCGCCATCGGTGATTGAAACCTTGTGGTGCACCTCATAGCGGTCACGAACACCCTTAAGAATGTTGATGGCCTGAGGCAACGATGGCTCGTTGACGGTTACCTGCTGGAATCGGCGGGTAAGCGCAGCGTCTTTTTCAAAGTGCTTACGGTACTCGTCAAGGGTTGTGGCACCGATGGTCTGCAGCTCACCGCGTGCTAGCAATGGCTTCAAAATTGAAGCAGCATCGATGGCGCCTTCGGCAGCACCCGCGCCAACCAAGGTGTGGATTTCGTCGATGAAGGTGATGATGTCGCCGCGCGTGCGGATTTCTTTGGTGACCTTCTTGAGGCGCTCTTCAAAGTCACCGCGGTAGCGTGAACCCGCGATGAGTGAACCCATGTCTAGGGTGTAAAGCTGCTTGCCCTTCAGAGTCTCAGGCACGTTGCCGTTGACGATGGCCTGAGCCAAACCCTCAACCACAGCGGTCTTACCAACACCCGGTTCACCAATCAGGATTGGGTTGTTCTTTGAGCGGCGGCTAAGAATCTGCATTACGCGCTCGATCTCGCGTTCGCGACCAATCACTGGGTCAAGCTTGCCCTCGGCAGCAGCCTGGGTCAGGTTGCGACCAAACTGGTCAAGAATCTGTGAGCCCTTTTGCTTCTCAGTGTTGTCTCCGCCAACAGCAACAGTCTCTTTACCCTGAAAACCTGACAGCAACTGGATTACCTGCTGACGAACACGGTTGGTGTCTGCTCCGAGCTTGGTCAAAACCTGGGCGGCAACACCCTCACCCTCGCGAATCAAACCCAATAGCAAGTGCTCGGTACCGATGTATGAGTGACCCAACTGCAGCGCCTCGCGAAGCGAAAGCTCAAGCACCTTTTTGGCGCGCGGGGTAAAAGGAATGTGACCGGATGGAGCCTGCTGGCCCTGACCGATGATCTCTTGAACCTGTTCGCGAACGGAATCTAGGTTGATGCCCAGCGACTCTAGAGCTTTGGCAGCAACGCCCTCACCCTCGTGAATCAAACCCAACAGGATGTGCTCCGTGCCGATGTAGTTGTGGTTTAGCAGCTTGGCTTCTTCTTGGGCCAGCACAACAACTCGACGAGCCTTGTCGGTGAATTTCTCGAACATTTTTACTCCATTCGCCAGCTTTGGTTATAGCTGTCTAATAGAAATGCTAAGTCGGGTAATCCGGCTGTGGGGGCTTGTTCGCTGTAGGGAAAACGAAAAGACCCAAGCCAAAGCTCGGGTCTTTTCTTAGTGATTTTGAGTGACTAGAAGTCCCAGTCGTCGTCTTCGGTTGCCTCGTGCTTACCGATAACGTAAGACGAACCTGAACCTGAGAAGAAGTCGTGGTTCTCGTCAGCGTTTGGTGAAAGCGCAGACAGAATTGCTGGGCTAACCTCTGACACCTCTTTAGGGAACAACGGATCAAAACCTAGGTTCATCAGGGCCTTGTTGGCGTTGTAGTGCAAGAAGTGCTTTACGTCTTCGGTCAAGCCGAGTGGGTCGTAAAGGTCAGCGGTGTACTTGATCTCGTTTTCGTAAAGCTCAAGTAGCAAGTCGTAGGTGTAGGCCTTCAACTCATCGCGGCGCTCTTGGGTCTCAAGCTCCATTTGCTTCTGGAACTTATAGCCAATGTAGTAACCGTGAATGGCTTCGTCGCGGATGATCAAACGGATCAAGTCACCAGTGTTGGTGAGCTTGGCGCGTGATGACCAGTACATCGGTAGGTAGAAACCTGAGTAGAACAGGAATGACTCAAGCAGAGTTGAGGCAACCTTGCGCTTTAGCGGGTCGTCACCGCGGTAGTAACCAAGAACAATCTCGGCCTTCTTCTGAAGGTATGGGTTGTCCTCTGACCAGCGGAACGCCTCTTCGATCTCATCGGTTGAACACAGGGTCGAGAAAATCGATGAGTAGCTCTTGGCGTGCACTGACTCCATGAATGCAATGTTGGTGTACACAGCTTCTTCGTGAGCGGTTAGCGCGTCAGGAATCAGTGAGATTGCACCGACGGTTCCCTGGATGGTGTCCAGCAGGGTCAAACCGGTGAATACGTGCATGGTTAGCTTCTGCTCTTCTGGGCGAAGAGTTGCCCATGAAGGGATGTCGTTTGACATCGGCACCTTTTCAGGCAGCCAGAAGTTTGAGGTGAGGCGGTTCCAAACCTCGAGGTCCATTGAGTCCTCGAGTTTGTTCCAGTTCACCGGACGAGTGATTCCACTTAGCGTTGTGGCAGTCATTTTCTTCTCTCTTTGCAGGTTTAAAACTGAACTTGGATGGGGTCTAAATAATTTCTAGAGCATGCAGCTTACGCACTCATCGACAGCGGTACCCTCGAGGGCCATCTGGCGAATACGTACGTAGTAGATGGTCTTGATGCCTGCGCGCCAAGCCTGGATCTGGGCCTTGTTAACATCGCGAGTGGTTGCGGTGTCTTTGAAGAACAAGGTCAGTGAAAGGCCCTGGTCTACGTGCTGGGTTGCAGCTGCGTAGGTGGCAATGATCTTCTCTGGGCCGATTTCGTAGGCGTCGTCGTAGTACTCAAGGTTGTCGTTGGTTAGGTAAGGAGCTGGGTAGTAAACGCGGCCCAACTTACCCTCTTTACGGATCTCAATCTTTGACGCAACCGGGTGAATCGAGCTGGTTGAGTTGTTGATGTAAGAGATCGAACCGGTTGGTGGCACAGCCTGAAGGTTCTGGTTGTAGATACCGTCCTTCATGACTGCAGCCTTTAGCTGGCGCCAGTCTTCCTGGTTAGGAATCTCGATACCGGCGTTGGCAAACAACTCTGCAACGCGCTCGGTCTCAGGTGACCAAACCTTGTCGGTGTACTTGTCGAAGAACTCACCGGTTGCGTACTTTGAGTTTTCAAAACCACCAAAGGCCTTGCCTCGTTCGCGAGCGATGGTGTTTGAAGCCTTTAGAGCGTGGAACAGAACGGTGTAGAAGTAGATGTTGGTGAAGTCAATACCTTCTTCAGAGCCGTAGTGAACGCGCTCGCGTGCCAGGTAACCGTGAAGGTTCATCTGGCCCAGACCAATTGCGTGAGACTCATCGTTGCCGTACTTGATTGAGGTCACTGAATCGATGTCGCTCAGGTCAGAAACAGCAGTCAAAGCACGGATAGATGCCTCAATGGTGCGACCAAAGTCTGGTGAGTCCATTGCCTTGGCAATGTTCAATGAACCTAGGTTGCAAGAGATGTCCTTGCCGACATCCTTGTAGCTGAGGTCAGCGTTGTAGGTGGTTGGGGTGTTGACCTGAAGAATCTCAGAGCACAGGTTTGACATGTTGATGCGGCCAGCAATTGGGTTCTCGCGGTTCACAGTGTCTTCGTAAACGATGTATGGGTAGCCCGACTCAAACTGAAGCTCAGCAATGGTCTCGAACAAAGCACGTGCCTTGATCTTGGTCTTGCGAATGCGAGCGTCATCAACCATGTCCTGGTAGTGCTCGGTGACCGAGATGTCACTGAACGGAACACCGTAAACGCGCTCAACATCGTATGGAGAGAACAGGTACATGTCATCGTTGTTCTTAGCCAGCTCAAGGGTTACGTCTGGAATAACCACACCAAGACTCAGGGTCTTGATACGAATCTTCTCGTCGGCGTTCTCACGCTTGGTGTCGAGGAACTTCATGATGTCTGGGTGGTGAACGTTTAGGTAAACCGCACCCGCACCCTGGCGTGCGCCAAGCTGGTTTGCGTAGCTAAATGCGTCTTCCAACATCTTCATAACCGGGATAACGCCCGATGACTGGCCTTCGATCTTCTTGATCGGTGCACCTGATTCACGGATGTTGGTTAGTGACAGTGCCACACCGCCACCGCGCTTTGAAAGCTGCAGCGATGAGTTGATGGCACGTGAGATTGACTCCATGTTGTCTTCGGTACGAAGCAAGAAACATGAGACAAATTCGCCGCGCTGGGCCTTGCCACAGTTTAGGAAGGTTGGGGTTGCCGGCTGGAAACGACCGGTGATCATTTCTTCAACCAACATGAGGGCACGGTCTTCGTCGCCCTCGGCAAGGGTAAGTGCCACCATGACCACGCGGTCTTCGAAGCGCTCTAGGTAGTGCTTGCCATCAAAGGTCTTTAGCGCGTAGCTGGTGTAGAACTTGAAGGCACCTAGGAATGACTCAAAACGGAACTTGAATGAGTAAGCGAAGTCGTGGATCTTCTGCAGGAACTCAAAGCTGTAGGCGTCAAGAATTGGCTTCTCGTAGTAGTCGTGCTCAACCAGGTAGTCAAGGCGCTCTTTGAGGTTGTGGAAGAACACGGTGTTCATGTTCACGTGCTCTAGGAAGTACTCGCGAGCAGCCTGCTTGTCTTTATCGAACTGAATCTTGCCGTCTTTGTCATACAAGTTCAGCATTGCGTTCAGCTCGTGGTAGCTGTATCCGGTGCGAGGGGCCTTCTCAATCAGAGTGTTTTCCACAGTTGTTCCATCTTTTCTTCTACGGCCGCCACGTCATACGGGGTGCCTAGTAATTCGAATTTGTAAATCAGGGGTACCTGGAGCTTGAGCGAGATAATCTCGCCGGCTCTGCAGTACTTGTCGCCGAAGTTGGTGTTGCCAGCTGCGATGACGGCTTTAGCGTTTTTTCTGTTTTCAGGGTCGTTGAGAAACCGAATCACCTGTTTTGGAACACTGGTGAGGTCATCACCTGCCCCGTATGTCGGAGAGATCAGTACATAGGGCTGGGCTACTTGAAGTGCCGGCTCGGATGCGTGAAGCGGGATTCGGAAGGCCCGAACATTCAGCTTCTCAACAAAGCGTTTGGTGTTTTCGGAGACGTTCGAAAAATAAACGACGTCTAGCATGGCTAGGTTTTAGGCTGCGCCGAGTGCTGAGATCTTGTCAGGGCGGAAGCCTGACCAGTGGCTGTCGCCAGCAACTACAACTGGTGCCTGTGCATAGCCGAGTGACTTGACTAGCTCAAGAGCCGCTTCGTCCTCGCTCATGTCAACAGAAACGTACTCAAGTTCTTTGCGGTCAAGCAGCTTTTTGGTGCTGTCGCACTGCACGCATGAAGGCAGGGTGTAAACGGTGATAGTCATAAATCTCTCCTCTAAAGAACTGTTTTGCAGCAACTAAGCCATTCCCCCGTGACGTCGCTTCTATGCGATGTTCGGTAAACCCTTGATTTTGCTGGTTTTTACCGAAAAATGGCTTATTTAGTTGTTGCATCAGTTTATGACACTAGATGTAGTTTGCCTAATCGTGTCGGCGTGTTGAGGATTTTTTTACTTAGTTGTTGTTTTTCAGTGCTTATTTGCCCTGTTTTGCCTCGCGCTCAGCGCGAATTTCGGCTTCCATTTCTTGATAAACCTGACGCTCTTTAGAGTCGGCGCGCAGAATTCCGCGCATCATGATCCAAAAGATTCCGCCAACAGCAACCGGCGGCACTAGTGCCAATAGGGCATCCCAAAGAACTTGCAGATCCATAATTACTTCACCAACGGAAACATGATTGTTTCGCGAATTCCGAGCCCGGTCAGGCTCATCAGTAGACGGTCGATTCCCATTCCCATTCCACCTGAAGGTGGCATACCAAATTCGAGGGCTTTCAAGAAGTCCTCATCAAGCTTCATGGCCTCTGGGTCGCCGGCGGCGGCCAAGGTCACCTGCTCAACAAATCGTTGACGCTGGATAACCGGGTCAACCAACTCTGAGTAACCGGTTGCCTGTTCGTAACCGCGAATGTAGAGGTCCCACTTTTCAACCACACCTGGCTTTGAGCGGTGATCGCGGGTCAGTGGTGAAGTATCAACCGGGAAGTCAATCACGAAGGTTGGCTTTACCAAATCGCCTTTGACGAAGTGCTCCCAAAGCTCTTCAACATACTTGCCGTGCAGAGGGTGCTCGATTTCAATTTCAACCGATGCAGCCAACTTCTTAAGGTCTGCAATTGAAGTCTCTGGGGTGATGGTCTGGCCACAAGCCTCAGATAGCGACTCGTACATTGAAATTCGCGGCCACTCGCCACCAAGGTCGTTGATCTCGCCGTCTTCAAGCTCTACCTGGTGGGTGCCAAAGACATCCATGGCGGCATTTTGAATCAGCTTCTGGGTTAGGTCGGCGATTGAGTTGTAGTCACCGTAAGCCTGGTACGACTCGAGCATCGCAAACTCTGGCGAGTGGGTGCGGTCGGCACCCTCGTTGCGGAAGTTGCGGTTGATCTCGAAAACTCGGTCGATGCCACCCACCACTGCACGCTTCAAGAACAGCTCCGGCGCGATGCGCAAGAACAGTTCGGTGTCAAAGGCATTTGAGTGGGTCTTGAATGGGCGTGCCGAAGCACCACCGTGAATAGTCTGAAGCATCGGGGTTTCAACCTCGATGAAGTTTTCTTGTTCGAAGGTGCGGCGCAGTGACTGCATTACCTTCGAGCGAATCTGCACTACCTCGCGTGCGCGGTCGCGAACAATTAGGTCCACGTAGCGGTGGCGCACCCGGTACTCTTCGCCTAACTCGTTGTGCAGGTTAGGCAGTGGGCGAATGGTCTTGGCTGCCATCAACCACTCGTCGGCCAAAATTGAAAGCTCGCCGCGCTTTGATGTGATGACCTCACCCGATACAAACACGTGGTCACCTAGGTCAACGAGCTCTTTCCACTCGTTTAGGCGGTCCTCGCCAACTTTGTCTAGCGAAAGCATGGCCTGAATGCGCTGGCCTGAGCCAGCCTGAAGCGTGGCAAAGCAAAGCTTGCCGGTGTTGCGCTGAAACACGATGCGGCCTGCGAGGGCAACCTTGTCGCCGGTGGCGACATCGATTTCTAGATCAGGGTAAGCAGCACGGACGCCATCGATGGTGTGGGTGACCGGAACGCTAACCGGGTAGGCATCACTGGTTTCGTTTAGGCGCTCACGCTTGGCCAAGCGGACCGCAATCTGCTCTGGCAGATCTTGCTCTAGGTCCTGTTCAATCTCGTTGTTGGCAGTGCCAGCAGTTGAGTCTTGACTCATGCGAGTGCTCCTAAAAAGTTATTTCGATGTTGTCGATCAATCGGGTTTGGCCGACAACCGCTGCAATTAGCAATAGCGCGCGGCCTTTGAATTCATCGTTGATTGGTTCAAAAGAATTGGCCGCTACCAAGGCAATGTAATCAAGTTTAGCCTCAGGCGCCTTTGACATAAAGGCCCGGGCGGATTCGAGAGCAGCACTTGGGCTGGCGGCATTAGTGTGTCCGGCTCGCAAAGCTGCCGACAGTTGCTCGGCAACCTTATGGGCATCGACACTTAGGTAGCGGTTGCGGCTAGACATAGCCAAACCACTAGGCTCGCGCACAGTAGGCGCCGCAACAATTTGCAAGGCCGGGTAGTCAACTTTGGCCATTTGCTTAATCAAAAACAGCTGCTGGGCATCTTTTTGCCCGAACACTGCAAAATCCGGTTTCACCAGGTCAAATAGCCTGGCCACAACGGTCAGCATTCCATCAAAGTGGCCGGGGCGGGCTGCGCCTTCATAAACCACACCGATTTCTCCGGCGCTCTTGGTTGGTTCGGCCACTGATCCCGCTGGGTAAACATCGTCGACTGAAGGCGCAAAAAGGACATCGGTGTTGACCACCTCGAGGCTTTCAACATCAGCATCAAGTGTGCGCGGGTACTTATCGAAGTCTTCGCCGGCACCAAACTGAAGCGGATTTACAAAAATGGAAACCACGACAAAGTCGGCGTGCTTGCGAGCTGCGGCAATTAGCGAGAGGTGCCCCGCGTGCAGGGCACCCATGGTTGGCACCAGGGCAACTTTTTTACCCTCAGAGCGCGCGACCGAAACCTCAGTGGCTAACTGAGAGACCGTGGTGGCTATGTGCATTAGCTCAGCAGTTCCTCTGGGTCGAGCGGCTTGTGGCCATCGGCTAGGGCTTGCTCTACGGCACTGCGAATCAGGGGCCCGATGACCCCGCGAGGGTTTTCGATTCCCACGTTTTCTAGCAATCCGATTGCCTGATTCACGATCATCTTTGAGAACGAGTTAGCAACCGATACCGCCTCGAAATATGTCGCGCGATCTGCCTCGGCAACAACAATTGGCTCGGCGCCCATCTCGATAACCAAGGCCTGCGCAATCGGCAGGGCCACGTTAGGTGCCGAGACCGCAAAGTAGCTCTCACGAATTTTGACCAGATCAATGCTGGTTCCGGTAAAGGTCATGGCCGGGTGAATCGCCAGCGGAATCACTCCCGCTCCGGCGGCCGGGGCCAAGACAGAGTATCCGTGCTCACCGGCGGTGTGGGCTACCAACTGCCCCGCACGCCAAACACCGGCAGCAGCCAAGCCAGAAACCATCGGTGCAATTTGATCTGCCGGAATAGCCAAAACCACCAGGTCTGCCTCAGCAATTAGGTCTGGAATCGCAAGCAACGGGACCTCGGGAATCAGTGCGTCTAAGCGCTCGAGATTTTGCGGGCTTGCACTTGCCACACCGATGAGGTTGTGCCCGGCAGCAGCCAGGGCCTGTCCCAAGACTGCGCCAACTGGTCCAGCCCCGATGATTCCGACAGCCAGTCTTCCGTTACTCAAGCGGGGTTCACCTCGGTGGACGAACCAGCGCCTGCGGAGCCTGCTTGACCGTCGCGGCCATCGTCGCGAATACGGCAAACGCGCTCAATAACTATGCCGGCAACCACCATCAAAATTGCACCGATGAGAGCTGCGAGGTTTGGCCAGATTCCGGCGGGAATCACCGGCGAGGTTGCCTGCAGCCAAACCACACCCGCGTGCCAACCGGTAAAGATTGCACCTGAGATTGCGATGGCCTTGGCTAGCAGCACAACTCGAACTGCGTAAAACGGATTGAGCAGGGCGGCTGGCTTTGCCTTGGTTGCTCGCGTTCGGCGGATCATTGGAATTGCAAAAATGACCAGCAGGATGGCTACGGTTGGCAGGGTAAAAATCATGGTGAAAGCTGCAACTGGAACCTGGCCGCCATTGGCAACAATTAGGCGCGGAACCAGGTAGCCCGCGGTAGCCGCCAGAACGGCCCAAGCCAAAAGCGTTTGAACTTTGGTCGGCTTCATCTAACTAGCCAGACCTGGTCTTTAATGGGCTCGGCCAGCTCTTTGACTGATCCGTATCCGGGCAAAACAGCATCCGGTTCAAGCAGTGACCAAGGCACCAGCACAAATGCGCGCTCAGAAGCACGAGGGTGCGGGAGGGTCAACTCTTTGCCCACCTTGATCTCGTTGCCATAGGTGATGATGTCGATGTCGAGGGTTCGCGAGCCCCAGCGCTCAAGGCGAATTCGCCCGTGCTCGGTCTCGATTCGGCGAATCTCGTTTAGCAACTCTTTTGGCTTGAGCGTGGTCTCGATTCGAACCACACCGTTTAGGTAGTTGGGCTTGGTTTCATCGGTGCCGGCCTCGGTTAACGCCACCGATTCGACCAGCGGTGAGCAAAGAACACCCTTGATGCCCGGGGTTACCGCCAGCGCTTTGAGCGCCGAGCGAATGGTCTTGCGGCGCTTGCCGAGGTTTCCGCCCAACGCCAAAATTGCCTTTACCGGTTCAGCCATGACTCAGCCCTCACTGCCAATTGCGCTGGCTTTATCAAAACGGCGTTTGGCCTTGACGGTGACCGAAACATCTTGAAACTCATGATTAATTGGTGCGTTTGGTTTGTGCACTGTGATTTTTGCCTTGAGCACAGGGCTGGCTGGACCACCAAAATTTAGGGCCAAATCCAAAAGGCGCTGGGCCAAAGTCTCGATCAGGTCGACCGGCTCGTGCTTCACGTTCTCGATGATGGCTTCGGCCAACTCACCATAGTGAACCGTGTTGCTGAGGTCATCGGTAATGGCAGCTTTGTGACCGGCAACCCAAACCGTCGCATCAATCAAAAACTCCTGGCCGTTTTCGCGCTCAAACTCAAACACCCCGTGGTGCGCAAAAACTTTTAGCCCAGTGAGCTTGATTTTGAACTGCTGAACGGCGGCCATGAGTTAACTCTGCCCCTCTTCGCTACCCTGGCGCAGCGCTTCGACTACCGAGATTGCATCGCTAGTCGCGATTACGTTGTGCACTCGGACACCCCAGATCTTGCGTTGCAGCAGCAGGGCGGTGAGAACCGCGGTTGCCAAATCCCTTCGATTATTCGAGATCTCGCTCACCTCAGGCTCAAGACCTGGCTCAAGCGCACCGGCGATAAACCGTTTGCGACTTGCACCGACCAGGATCGGCAAATCTAACTTCTCCAGCTCGTCCAGCCGGGCAACCAGCTGCCAGTTTTGCTGCATGTCTTTGGCAAAACCCAAACCCGGATCAATGATGATTTTGCTGCGCTTCACACCAGCTGCAATCGCGGCATCCACCCGCGCCTGCAACTCAATGGCAACCTCGCGAGCAACATCGATGTACTGGGCGTTGTTCTGCATCTCATCGCTAAAACCACGCCAGTGAGAAATGATTAGCTTTGCGCCCGATGCTGCAGCCAGGCTAAACATTTTTTCGTCGGCCAGTCCACCAGAAACATCGTTAATGATCGAGGCACCGGCGGCAACAGATGCCAACGCCGTCGAAGCATTCATGGTGTCGATACTGATCAACACATCGCGGCGATCAATTTTTTGCAGCTCTTCAACGATTGCTTCGATTACCGGAATCACTCGCGCCAATTCGATTTCTGGGCTCACTCGAGCTGCACCCGGCCTGGTTGATTCACCGCCGATGTCGATAATGTTGGCGCCACCCATAATCAACAGGCGGGCGTGATCAAGCGCTGACTCAACTGAGGTGTATTCGCCACCATCGCTGAATGAATCTGGGGTGACATTTAGAACACCCATTACTAGGGGCCGGTTGAAAGTCATTTTGAAATCAGTCTCACTTAGAGATGAGGCCCATGACCTCGGCCCGTGCTGCTGGCTCTGAATAGCAACCACGCGTGGCCATTGTGATTGTGTTTGCTTCAGGCTGGCGCGCACCTCGCGAAACCACGCAGTGGTGGCGAGCTTCGATGACTACGACAACGCCCTTGGTGCCTAGTCCGGCCTCTAGCTCGTCGGCAATCTGAGCGGTTAGATTTTCTTGCAATTGGGGGCGAGCGGCCAAAACCTCAACCAACTTAGGCAGGCGGCCAAGCCCAATCACTCGGTCGTCTGGCAGGTAGGCAATGTGGGCCACCCCGGTGAATGGCAATAGGTGGTGCTCGCACATCGAAACAAACTCAATGTCCTTGAGAATGACAACGTCGTTGTGCTCTGCTTCGAAGGTGTCCGACAGGGTCTCGCTGGCATCGACACCGACACCCTTGAAGAACTCCGCGTACGCCTCAGCCACCTTCTGCGGAGTAGCCAAAAGCTCACTCCGTGTTGGGTCTTCGCCGATGGCCTGAATCAGCTCAACGACTGCAGCTTTGATGCGCGCGGTGTCGACCAAGGGTTACTCTTCGGTCTTCTTTGGTGCAGCCGGCTTGCGTGCTACTGGCTTCTTAGCTGCCGGCGCCTTTGGCGCCGCTGGCTTTTTAGCAGCAGGCTTCGCAGCCTTTACCGCGGCAGCCTTAGCTACCTTGGCCTTTTCAGCTGACGAACCCTTTACCGGAATCGCGATTGGACCCTGCTTTGAAACAGGTCGGGTCTTCTTCGACAACCACTGTGGGCGAAGCGGCAACTTCTTAACCGGCTTGAAAATCACTGCGATGTCTTCAGCCTGAAGAGTCTCGCGCTCCATGAGCTCTTTTGCCATGGCGTCAAGAACCTTGCGGTTTAGGGTCAGTGCCTTGTAGGCCTCGTCGTGAGCAGCATCAAGAATTGCTCGGACCTCAGCGTCAATAAGCTGAGCGGTTGCCTCTGAGTACTCTCGAGCCTGAGCCATGTCGCGGCCAATAAACACCTCGCCACCGCCGCCAAAGCTGATTGAACCCAACTGCGATGAGTAGCCGTACTTGGTGACCATCTCGCGTGCAATGTGAGTGGCTTTTTCGAAGTCATTCGAGGCACCGGTAGTTGGGTCGTGGAAGACGATCTCTTCAGCAACGCGGCCACCCATTGCGTAGGCAATCTGGTCAAGCAGCTGGTTTCTTGAGACGCTGTAGCGATCTTCGAGCGGCAACACCATGGTGTAACCAAGTGCGCGACCGCGAGGCAAAATGGTGACCTTTGACACTGGGTCGCTGTGGTTTAGCGAAGCCGCAACCAGAGCGTGGCCGGCCTCGTGGTAGGCAGTGTTTAGGCGCTCTTTGTCTTGCATCAAGCGTGACTTCTTCTGCGGTCCACCGATAACGCGGTCGATTGCTTCGTCAAGAGTGGCTGCTGAAATTTCTTTTTCGTTTTGGCGAGCAGTCAATAGAGCTGCTTCGTTCAAAACGTTGGCTAGGTCGGCACCGGTAAAACCTGGTGTGCGCCGAGCAACTGAGGCCATGTCAACGTCGTCGGCAATTGGCTTGCCCTTGGCGTGAACCTTCAGAATCTGCTCGCGCCCGATTAGGTCAGGAGCACCCACCCCAATCTGGCGGTCAAAACGGCCCGGGCGCAAGAGAGCCGGGTCAAGGATGTCTGGGCGGTTGGTAGCCGCAATCAGAATCACGTTGGTCTTTGAATCAAAGCCATCCATCTCAACCAAAAGCTGGTTTAGTGTCTGCTCGCGCTCGTCGTTACCGCCACCGATACCGGCACCGCGGTGACGACCAACGGCGTCAATTTCGTCAACAAAGATGATGGCCGGCGCTGCCTGCTTGGCCTGGTCAAATAGGTCGCGAACTCGCGACGCACCAACACCGACGAACATTTCAACAAAGTCAGAACCTGAGATTGCAAAGAATGGCACACCGGCTTCTCCGGCTACGGCCTTGGCAACCAAAGTCTTACCGGTTCCCGGAGGGCCATAGAGCAAAACACCGCGAGGAATCTTGGCGCCAAGCTTCTGGAACTTCTCTGGCTCCTGCAAAAACTCTTTGATTTCTTGTAATTCTTCAAGGGCCTCGTCGGCACCGGCAACATCGGCAAAGGTCTTGTTTGACTGCTCTTTGTTGATCAGTTTGGCCTTTGACTTGCCAAAGTTCATTACCTTGCTGTTGCCGCCCTGAAGGCCAGACATCAAGAACCAGAAAATCAAACCGATGATGACAAACGGAAGCAGGGTGCCCAAAATCGCCAGGTACCACGGAGTGTTTTGCACGTCATCGTCGTAGCCCTTGGAGATTGAAGCGTTCGAAATTACCTCGATAACCTGGTCACCGCGAGCAGTGACGTAGTAGAACTGAACGTTCTTGCCATACTTGGCGTCTTCGTTGATTAGGGTTACGTCAACGCGCTGGTCGTTACCCAGTACCTTGACCTGCTCGGCCTTGCCGCTCTCGATGAGCTCTAGGCCGTAGGCGGTGGTTACCTGCTTTACGCTGTTGCCGTTGATCATCGACGAACCGATGAGCAAGACCATCACAGCTACAAAGATCCAGACGAATGGACCACTGAGGATTTTCTTGAAGTTCATGATTGAGGCCTTGCCTCAGTCCTTTCTAGGAATAAACCGCTGGAGAAAGCACAGCCACGCCCTTTAGCGTGCGGTACTTCTCTGAATAGTCGAGGCCGTAGCCCACAACGAATTCATTCGGAATATCAAAACCTACGAGTGCGACATTTACTTCCACCTTTGCGGCAGCAGGTTTGCGCAACAATGCAACAACCTCGACCGAGGCAGCACCGCGGGCTTCGAGGTTAGAGACCAACCAGCTGAGAGTCAGCCCTGAGTCGATGATGTCTTCGACGATGACCACGTGACGACCGAGGACGTCAGCATCTAGGTCTTTGAGGATTCGAACCACACCAGATGAAACTGTTCCCGAACCGTATGAAGAGACGGCCATCCAGTCCATTGACACCGATAGCTGCATGGCTCGTGAAAGGTCAGCCATGAACATAACGGCACCCTTTAGAACACCCACCAAGAGCACATCTTTGCCTGCGTATTTTGAGTCCAACTCGGCTGCCAATTCGGCAACTCGGGTGGCAATTTGTTCTTCGGTGACAAGCACCTCGGTGATTTCGTTAGCTACCTTCGAAAGGTCCACTTAGCAGGCTCCTGGTTTGAGGGTTTTAGTGGTCTTTAGGGTGATTGAATCACCCAGTCGTTCTACTCTAACGCCTGGCAGGGTCAGCGGTTTCTGCCCGTGCCACCGGTCAACCAGCTCGTCGACCGCCAAGATGTGTACTCGGGCAAAAGTTGGGGCCTCAAGTACCTCAAGCGCGCGGGCAACAACTCGGTGCCGAATCGCCAACGGCAAAGCCTTAAACCCAGCCACATCGATGTGAATTGCGTTTGATTTGGTAGCCACAATATCGGCGTAAGAGGCTTCAGCCAGCCTCGACAGAACTTCATCGTCTTCACGAAGCTGCTCGGCTGTGCGCACTAGAGCCTCGGCAATTCCCGGACCAATTTCTTGCTCTAGCTTTGGCAGCAGGTTTAGCCGCACTCGCACTCGGGCGTAACGCGGGTCATGATTCATCGGGTCAAGCCAAGGTTTTAATTCGCTATCGGCACAAAAACTCTGGGTGGTTTTTCGGCTGACTGAAAGCAGTGGGCGGAGGTAGCGACCCGAGTGCATGGCCATGCCGTTTAGTGACCTGGCGCCTGACCCGCGGGCTAGGCCCAGCAACACGGTCTCAGCCTGATCATCAAGAGTGTGACCCAGCAGAATCGCTACGGCGTCGAGCCGGGCCGCGGCTTCATCGAGCGCCCGATACCTGGCAACTCGGGCGGCAGCCTCTGGTCCGCCAACAGTGCCAACTTCAACAGTGGCCACCTCGACCGGGTCAAGCCCTAGACCTCGAAGCACCTCAGCCGTTGTCGCGGCAACCTCTGCCGACCCCGCCTGCATTTGGTGATCAACAATCACAGATCCCACCCGGATGCCCGCGCGCGGTCCCTCAAATGCCAGAGCTCCGGCGAGCGCCAGTGAATCCGGCCCACCCGAACAAGCCACCAGGACCAACTGCCCTTTGGTGACGCCGGCAAGCTCAAGCGATTCGCGCACCGCGCGACGAACATCGGCAATCGCCGGGGTCAAACGCGGGCGTTCAGTCAACTGTCGCTCTTTTCGGTAATCTTTTAGAAGTCCTGCGAGATTTGCTCTCGCCTCAAGCCTATTTAGGAGAACCATGGGTTACGAAGCAGTAATTGAGATTCCTCGCGGAAGCCGCAACAAGTATGAGGTTGACCACGAGACCGGCCGCGTGCACCTAGACCGTGTTTTGTTCACTCCATTTGTGTACCCGGTTGACTACGGCTACTTCGACAAGACTCTCGGCGGCGACGGCGACCCACTAGACGCACTGGTTCTTCTTGAGTTCCCAGTGTTCCCAGGTGTTGTGGTGGATGTTCGCCCAGTTGGCGTTTTGCCGATGGAAGACGACGGCGGCATTGACGAGAAGGTCATCTGTGTTCAGACCAAGGACCCACGCTGGGCCCACATCCAGGACATCAACGACGTGCCAGAGCAGACCAAGAACGAGTTACTTCACTTCTTCTCTCACTACAAGGACCTAGAGCCAGGCAAGTGGGTAAAGGTTGGCGAGTGGCAGGGCAAGGACGTTGCCGAGCGTCTAATCAAAGAGGCTTACGAGCGCTTTGAGGCTCAGGGTCACTAACTAGCCAAAAACTCATCGAGCTGGGCGAAGGTGGCTCCAAAGCCAATTCGCATCGACTCGACATTTGCATAAAAAAGATCTACCTCGTGGGGCATCGCGTTTAGCGGTGCCCCTTCTAGGTGAATCAGGGTTTGATCTCCGTCTTCAACAAACGTCAGGGTGTTGTAGACCTCTAACGGCCAATCCGGGTTCAATACGTGGCGCGAGCGCCCACCCTCGGCATCTGAGAAATAGTTGATAAACACAATTTGCTGGTGGCGGTCCACAGATACGTAGTCAAAAGCGCCCCACATTTCAAAGCGCTCTTGCGTGCCGTCTTCATTTGACATCAGGTAGTGAAATTTGCCGCCGGGTTCAACATTGGCCTGCACCACGGTCAGCTTCAAACCCTGCGGCCCCCACCACTTCGCCAACTGATCGGCAATCGTCCAGGCATTCCAAACAACACCGATGGGTGCTTTGGCAATGTGTGAAATTCTCAGTGGCTCACGTTCAGTCATGACCAGAGAATACAAGAATTTAGGCTGAAGGGCGCCCTGCGTAGCGGAACAATTCGCCGTAGCGCAGCGGAACGATTCGCACGGTTCGTGCTGGGTTTGGCGCCTCCAGCATCATGCCGCCGCCCATGTAGAGCACCACGTGGTACTTGTCGCCGCTGAATGCGCTCTCGGTTGAGTACCACATTAGGTCGCCGCTAACAGCCTGGTTTAGCGGAATCAACTTTTTGTTGGCGGCCATCGTGTTGAACTGGTTGGTGGCCGAGTGGGTGCCGATGTAAATTCCAGCGCTCGCGTACGCAGCCTTAGTGATTCCCGAGCAGTCCCAAACATCTGGGCCCATGCCGCCAAGCACGTAGCGTTCGCCAAGCTGAGCCTTGGCAAAGGTAAACATAGTCTCGACCTTGCCCTGGTCAGGTGCACCAACGGTGTAGAGCTCCGGTGCGGTGGGCATCGAGGTTCCAGCGTTCTGGCGGGCCTCGGCAGCAAGGCCTTCAGCACGCTGACGCTCAAGGTCTGATGCGGTGTTTCGCAGGGTGGCTAGCTGGGCATAGAGCGTGCGGTTTGCTCGCTCACTCTCGTCTACCTGCGCCTGCACCGCGTTGGCTGCATCGGTGGCTTCAGCAAATGCCGACTTGGCCAGTGCAGCTTTTTCGGCCAACTGCTTTTTGGCAACGTTCAATTCATCAGTGACCGACTGTGCGTAAAGCTGCTTCTCAATTGAACGGCGATAAATTACGTCGTTCTGATCGGCAACCTTTTCTTGTGCTCCCAATTGGTAGAGCAGGTCGTCGGCTTCACCGGAATTCAAAAATAGGTTGAGCGAAGTTCCGCTGGTGCCGTCGCGGTACATCTGAGAAGCGATTTGGCCGAGCTGCTCTTTGGCCGCATCTGCCTGAGCATTTGCGGTGTCGGCCTGGCTTTGAAGTGAGTTGACCTTGGTGGTCATAATGTCAACCTGCTCTTGGGCTTGGTTGAACTGTTCAGCCTTGATCAGGGCCGCTTTGCTGAGCTTGTCGGCCTCTACCTGCTGGTCAGCGATGATCTTCTCGAGTCGAGCAATCATCTCTTTTTTGGCAGTCACATTGTTCTTGGCTTCGGCGACCTCGCCGGCTGTTGGGTAGTCAGGAACCGCCCATGATGGGCTGATCGCTGCCCCGGTGAGGAGCAAGCCAGTGACCGCCGCAGAGGCAACCAAGACGCGAGAAACCCGTAACTTCATGCTTCGAAACTAACACGAAACCCTAAACAATTACATGAACCTTTCCTGTGAATCCGGGCTCGGGTTGCCAAGACCGGCACCAAGCAGTATTCTTTTCTCTTGGTGCTATGAAGTATCCGCTTTGTAGGCCCCATCGTTTAGAGGCCTAGGACACCGCCCTTTCACGGCGGCAGCACGGGTTCGAATCCCGTTGGGGTCACTATAGAGCGAGGCTTCAAAGTACCAAGCACCAAAAGTAAGGTCCTGTAGCGCAGTTGGTTAGCGCGCCGCCCTGTCACGGCGGAGGTCGCGGGTTCAAGTCCCGTCAGGATCGCTCAAAAAGAGCCCTTCATTTGAGGGGCTTTTTTGAAAGGTAAAGCAATTTACCTTGGCTCTGTAGCTCAGTTGGTAGAGCGAACGACTGAAAATCGTTAGGTCACCGGATCGATGCCGGTCGGAGCCACGAAGACACCCTTAGATCTCACGTCAAAGGGTGTTTTTGCTTTAACCGGACATTCCGGCGAGCGCGCCGGCAATCACTAGGCTTTAGGCGTGACCACAATCATCCTGGGCTTTGCGACCTCTTTGGTCTATGGCTTTGCCGACTTTTTTGGCGCGCTGGCCAGCAAAAAAATCAAGCCGGTCACCGTCACGTTTTTAGCCGGTCTAGTGGGGCTGGGATTTGTTTCCGTCATGAGCCTGATATTCGGTGCCACCTTTAGCCCAGGTGCCTGGTTTTGGGGCATTGCCGCCGGAGTCGCGGCAGCCATCGGTATGACCGCCCTCTACGCAGCCCTGGCCATCGGCCCAATCTCAGTGGTCTCGCCCCTTTCAGCTGTGGTCTCGGCAATCGTGCCGATGATTGTTGGCTTCTTTCTTGGTGAGCGGTTCTCGCCGATTGGCTTCGGCGCAATTGCAGCAATTGTGGTGGCAGTTTTTCTAGTTGGATTCGTGCCGGGCGAGGATGTTAGGTTGCCATCCACGCGAGCACTAATTTTGGGAATCATCGCCGGCGTGGGCATCGGTGTGGTTTTGATCTGTGTGGACCAAGCCCCCGCAGACTCTGGCCTGGCCCCGGTGATTTTGCTCAGGGGAATGTCGGCAGCGATGCTTGGCATCTTTACCCTGACCGCTTTTATGCGGGCTCGCGGGGTTAAACAAGAAAAGCGCGAACCGATACCGGCCAAGTATTGGATTTCGGTAGCCCTGGCCGGCATTTTTGATGCCAGCGCCAACATCTTCTTTCTGACCGGTATGCGACTTGGCTCACTAACTGTGGTGAGCGTTTTGACCGCACTCTACCCACTCGGAACCATCATTCTGGCCCGCATCTTTTTGAAAGAGCGGCTGGCCAAGACCCAGCAACTGGGCATCATGATTGCCCTGCTATCCAGCGCAATTTTGGCCGTAGCGTAGGGCAAGCCGACTCAATCGTCGTGGGGCTCGGGTAGCCTAGGCACTATGCAAAAAACCCGTAACCGTTGGATCGGTCTTGTCTTTATTTCTTTGGCCATCTCTCTGGTTATCATCGACGGAACAATCGTCAACACCATTTTTCCGAGCATCATCGAAGACCTTGGCCTCACCTCTACCGAGGTTCAGTGGGTTCAAGAAAGCTACGTTCTAGTTTTTGCATCACTGCTTTTGGTATGGGGTTCACTGGCCGACCGCATTGGTCGCCGCAAAGTTTTGGTTATCGGTTTGGTCATCTTTGTTCTGGCATCGGTCTGGGCAGGTTTTAGCCAAGATGCAGCCCAGATGATCATGGCCCGCGTGGCCCAAGGTGTCGGTGGAGCCATGGTGCTCCCGACCACCCTGTCACTGGTCAACGCAAACTTTCAGGGTCGCGAGCGCGGCATTGCCTTTGCCGTTTGGGGTTCAACTATCGGTGGAATGGTGGCCGTTGGGCCGGTACTTGGCGGTTGGCTGGCTACCGATTTTGACTGGCGCTGGGCGTTCAACATAAACCTGCCACTTGGGCTAATTGTTATTGCCGGCTTGCTCTTCTGGATTCGCGAATCCAAACAAGAGCATCGCGAAGGTGGCATTGACTACGTCGGTGCAGGTATCTCAGTAGTGATGTTTGCCACCCTGGTTTTTGGTCTAATCGAGGGCCGTGTCTATGGCTGGTGGCAGGCCAGCACCGCCAATGTTTTCACCATCGGTGATTTCAGTTGGCCAACCGAAGGGCTTTCAATCATTCCGGTTTCACTAGGAATCTCGTTGGTCTTCTTTGTTCTCTTTGCCCTTTGGGAGAAGGCTCGTGAGCGCGCGCACAAGAATGTACTGCTTGACCTTGACCTATTTAAAATCGGCAGCTTCAGAAACGGCTCGATTGCCGCACTGATTATTTCGATGGGCGAGTTCGGTCTACTTTTTGCAATTCCACTGTGGCTTCAGAACGTACTTGGCCTAAGCGCAATTTCATCTGGATTGGTTCTGCTTTGGCTTGCCGGCGGCTCATTCCTGGCTTCGGGAATCGGCGGAGCGATGAGCGGCAAGCTCTCGGCCACCAACGCGGTGCGCATCGGTGTTGCTCTTGAGCTAATTGGTATTGCCGGCATTGCCTTGTTCGGAACCATCGAGGGTGGCTGGCTGTCAGTAGCCGCTTGGTTGATGATTTACGGAATGGGAATTGGTCTGGCTACCGCCCAACTGACCGGTGTGATCATGGTTGATGTTCCAAACGAAAAAATTGGTCAGGCTTCTGGCTCGCAGAGCACGGTTCGCCAAATTGGTTCAGCGCTGGGCATTGCAGTTTTGGGCACCATTCTGTTCACCTCAACTCAGGTGGCCAGCGAGCAAAACCTGCGCGAGGTTCCGTTGATTGCGTCGATCGATGCTGCCGCGCAGACCGAGCTGGTTGAAGGACTGACCAACCAGGTGGTGGATTCTGCCGGTGCGGCACTGCCTTACGTTGAGGCCGGAATGATTCAAGCCGGGTTGCCGCCTCAGGCCGCCGCCGATATTCAAGCGGCCGCAAACCAGGGCTTCACCACCGGAGTTCAGGCGACCGGTTGGGCTGCTGCCGGATTTATGGCACTCGGATTTGCTTCAACCTTTGCAATGGGAACCAAGCGCCGCAAAGAATCGACTGAGACCAAGAGCTAATTGTGAAACCGACAATCCGAGTTATTTGGCTGACCTTTATGGGTGGCACGATTGGCACGCTCGCGCGATTCTTCATCGGTGATGTGTCGGGCCAACTTATGGGCCTGGTTCTGGTGAATACGCTTGGCGCCGCTGCGCTGGGCTGGTTCAATGGCGACAAACGTTTTGATACCGCAGAGCAAAAAGCGTTTTGGGCTGTTGGTTTGGCTGGCGGTTTTACCACCATGAGCGGGCTGGCGTCGATGATCGTAACTTGGCAGACCGTGCTGGGCTGGGTGGTTTTTGCCTGGGCCCTTGCGCTCTTTGCATCGGGGTTGGCTTCTTACTTTTTGGCATACTCAATTGCTCGTGATCGGGGTGCCGAATGAGCTACCTAAGCCCCTGGATTATTGCGCTGGTTGGAGTTGCCGGCGGTGTTGGTGCGGTTCTAAGGCTGTTTGCGGCTCAGTGGAACGCCAAGCTGCCTTGGGGTATTTTGGCCGCGAACGTTTTGGCCTCAGGCGTGGTTGGTTTTACGGCTAACTTTTTTGCCGTTGAAGTAGCGGCCGATTCCGACTTGATGCTCTGGGCCTCGATTGGCGCGGTTGTGGTGGTTGGGTTTGCCGGAGGGCTATCAACCTTTAGCTCTTACGCTGCGCAAACCGTTGAATTTTTCAGACGGGGCCGAATTGCTCAGGGACTTATCAACACCGCACTTAATCTGCTGATTACTCCACTTGCTGTTTGGTTAGGGGCATTGGCCGCTTTGGCCCTGCTAAAATAGGGGCAGGTTTTCTCTCTCCCACACACGTTAGGGGGGTCTCGTCATGGGGCGTGGCCGTCAAAAAGCTAAGCACACCAAGGTGGCTCGCGAGCTAAAGTACTTTAGCCCGAACACCGACTTGACCGCGCTTGAAAAAGAAATCGGTCACATTCCGCCAGCCAACACTGGCTTTGCTGGCGACTCTGAGCCTGAATATGAAGACAAGTGGGCAGACCTTTACGCAGACGATTCTGACGAAGATTCAGAAGAAGCCGAAGAAGACCGCCGCTAATTAGTTTCGTAGCCCGGTCGACTTACCCAGGCATCGGGCTGGTTTAGCAGCTGCGACATTTCAGGGCCAAACTTGCCTGATACTACATCTGACAACGAGACGTTCTCAAGAACAGATCGAAGCGCAACACGAACTCCGACCCAAACATCTTGCAAGTGGGTTGCCGAACCTGTGTAAGTGACGTTTTCTGGGCGCAAACCTCGCACCGCGGCCAATGGGCCATCAAGCACACGGATAACCTCGGCCAAGCTGATTTTCTCAGGACTGCGGCTTAGTCGATAACCGCCAACGGCTCCGCGCTGGCTGATGATGAACCCGGCGTGACGCAGCTCGGTCAGGATTCCCTCGAGAAACTTGATCGGGATGGATTGCGATTTGGCAATGGCGTCACCCTTGACCAATCCGGTTGGGTCGGCGGCGTAAGACTCGGCTAAGAAGAGCAGCGCTCTCATTCCGTAGTCAACCTTTGCCGATACCTGCATGCCTCTATCCAATCAGGTTTTGGGCTCTGAAACATTACGTCACGAACGGGCAGCAAAAGAAATCTCGGGCTAATCTCTACAAAAGCACTAGAGAAAGTAGTAATTGATGCGCAAGCGTAACCGGCAACGTAAAAAGTTAGGTCAGCTTGCCGGCGCTATCTTGGCAGTCATTGCTATTGGTTCGGCTCTGTTCTCAGCTATCCCAACCTCAAACCCAGAAGCCGAAAATTCAGAGTTTCCGTCGGTGATTCGCATCGGCTACTTTGCCAACATCACTCACGCATCGGCACTTATTGCCGTGCAGGAGCAATACTTCGAGAAGTACCTGCCTGACACCGAGATTCAATACTTTGTGTTTCCGTCAGGTTCTGCGGCCGTCGAGGCATTCAAGGGTGGCGCTCTCGACATCAGCTACGTTGGCCCAAACCCAGCCATCAACGGATTTGTAACCACCAACGGAAGCCTCCTCAGAATTGTGTCTGGGGCAACTTCTGGTGGCGCGCAATTTGTAGTTCAGCCGGGCATTACCGAGGCCAACCTAGCCGGCAAGAACTTTGCCACCCCTGGCCTGGGCGGCACCCAAGATGTTGCGCTGCGCAGCTACCTCAGTGACAAGGGCTTGACCTTTGATGTGGGCGGCGATGTTGCGATTACACCTTCGGACAACGCGGCCACACTATCGCTGTTTCAAAAGGGTGACATCGATGGCGCTTGGGTGCCTGAGCCTTGGGCTTCAAGATTGGTACTCGAGGGCGGCGGCAAAGTCTTGGTCAACGAGGCAGACCTTTGGGAGAATGGCGCCTTTGCCACCACGCTAATTGCCGCAACTTCGAGCTTCAGCGCTGAGTATCCGGCAGCGGTCGAAGCGGTACTCGAGGCCAACCTCGATGCCCTGCAGCTGATTGAAAACGCGCCCGAAGAGGCCAAGTTGCTAAGCCAAGAAGAAATTGCCCGCCAGACCGGAAAGACCCTGCCGATTGAAACCTTGAACCGAGCCTGGGGCAACCTCAAATTTGGCTACGACCCGCTGGCTTTGACTCTGCAAAAAAGTGCCGATGACGCCGTAAAAGTGGACATGCTGAAACTTGGCAGCACCGGGCTAAAGGGCATTTACGATCTTCTACCGCTAAACAATTTGGTGGCCCGCCGAGGGCTGCCGACCGCAGACGCTGCTGGGTTAGGAAGCTAATGAGCGAACCAATTCTAAAGATCCGCAACCTCACCAAGAGGTTTAGTCAGAATGGCCCGGTGGTCATAGACGACTTCAACCTTGACCTGCACGAAGGCGAGTTTGTCTCACTAGTGGGTGCATCTGGTTGCGGTAAATCAACCCTGCTCAACATTTTGACCGGCCTGGACTCCCCGACCTCGGGCACCATCGAATCAAAATACGCCGCCAGCCTGATGTTTCAGGAGCACGCGCTGCTACCTTGGTTGACCGCCGGAGAAAACATCGAGCTGGCGCTAAAGCTAAGCGATGCGCCTGAAGTGAAAAAACTTGACGCTGATGGTCGCGAGGCTCGGGCTCAGGAACTTCTGGAATTGGTTCACTTGCCACACGCATTCGACCTCAGACCACACGAACTCTCGGGTGGCATGCGCCAGCGCGTTGCAATTGCCCGCGCGCTTGCACAGGGCCGCAAAGTTTTGCTGATGGACGAGCCCTTTGCAGCACTCGATGCCATCACCCGCGACTTTCTGCACGACGAGTTAATTCGAATCTGGCAAGAGACCGGCCTGGCCGTAATTTTTGTTACCCACAACGTGCGCGAGGCTGTTCGCCTTGGTCAGCGCGTAATTCTGATGAGCTCAAAGCCTGGCCGCATCATCCGCGAATGGCCGATTAAGTACGCCCAGCCAAGACGCATCGAGTCAAACACTGTGGCGCAAATTTCTGCAGTGATCACCGATGAACTTCGTAAGGAGATTCGCCGCCATGCCTAATTTTGAACACATCGATATCGACATCGAGCTAGAAGAAAAACAGCGCAAAGCCGACCTTGCGGCAATGTCTGCTGGACTCGATGCCCTCGAGACCAACACCAGTCAAAAGGGCGGCCGCCGCAAGCGTCTACTCAAGGCATTTGCCCCACTGGTTGCCGTGGCCATTGTTTTTGTAATTTGGGAAATTGCGGTTTTGCTGAAGTTGCAGCCGGACTACATTTTGCCGTCACCGGCCCAGGTACTTGCCTCACTGGTTGACCAGGCGCAACAGGGGCTGCTGTTTCCTTCAGCACTCAACAGCCTTCGTCGCGGTGTTCAGGGCTTTGCAATTTCACTCGTGATTGCCCTGCCGATTGGCCTTGCCTTGGGTCTAAACCCAACGCTTCGCGCCATTGCCCGCCCACTGCTTACCGGCTTGCAGCAACTGCCATCGGTGGCTTGGGTGCCGGCAGCAATCATCTGGTTTGGGCTATCAGACGCCACTATTTTTGCCGTGGTCCTGCTTGGCGCTGTTCCATCCATCGCCAACGGCCTCATCTCAGGTATCGATCAGATTCCACCGATTTACCTGCGTGCCGGCAAGGTTTTGGGCGCCAAGGGCTTCAACAGCATCTACCACATCGTCATCCCGGGCGCATGGCCGGGCTTCTTGGGTGGTCTTGAACAGGGATGGGCTTTTGCCTGGCGTTCACTGATGGCCGCAGAGTTGATTGCCATTGCGCCATCACTAGGACCTGGCCTGGGACTAATGCTCGACACCGGTCGCCAGCTTGGTGACATGTCTTTGGTGCTCGGCTCAATCATCACGATCATGGCCGTGGGTGTTTTGATCGAACGTCTGGTGTTTGCACCGGTTCGCCAGCGAACCCTGCGTAACCGCGGACTTATCGGCCGCTAGGCGCTAGGAATTAGGCGCTAGGCGTTTGAGACGCGCACCTGCTCTTCGCGGTCAACAACCTTTACGCGCTCACGCTCTACGTGTGAGGTGTCAGCTGCACCCAAGGCAATCTCGTGGTCGTTGAGCTTTAGCCAACCTACCCAGGTGGTGTAATCCACGCCGCGGGCCTTTAGCTCAGCCAAGACGGCATCGGTGTCAGCAACCGCTGGGTCAACCAACTTGTCAACGTCAGCAACCAAGTTTTCGATGGTCTCAGTCGCGTCACTCTTGGTGTGGCCAATTAGACCAACCGGGCCACGCTTGATCCAGCCGGTAGCGTAGAGGCCTTCAACCTGTGAACCATCTTCGTCGACAACGCGGCCGCCCTGGTTACGAATCACGCCATACTTGTCGTCGAATGGAACCTCTGGCAGCTCGCTACCGAAGTATCCGATGGCACGGTAAATTGCCTGAACCGGGAACTCAACAAACTGGCCGGTTCCGTGAACCGAAGAACCGTCTGGGTTCAGCTCGGTGCGCTCAAACTTGATGCCTTCAACTTTGTCGGTGCCAAGAATTTCAACTGGGCTCGAGAAGAAGTGCAGGTGCAAGCGGCGGCTGGCGCCCTTTGGCTCTTCTTCGCGCCAACCTTCGATGATTCGCGCCATGACCTTGTGCTGGTTGGTGACACCCTCAGCGTCCTCGTCGAACCAGCCCTCAGGAAAGTCCTCGTCGTAAAGCACTAGGTCAACATCTTCAAGTTCGCCTAGTTCGCGAAGCTCAATCGGGGTGAATTTAATTTGAGCTGGACCGCGGCGACCAAACACGTGAACATCGGTGACCGGTGAAGCCTTTAGGCCTTCATAAACGTTGGCCGGAATATCAGTTGACAGCATGTCATCAGCGTGCTTTGCCAATACGCGAGCTACGTCAAGGGCCACGTTTCCGTTACCCAAAACTGCAACCTGCTTGGCGTTTAGCGGCCAGGTGCGCGGGAAGTCAGGGTGGCCGTCGTACCAAGAAACAAAGTCAGCTGCACCGTATGAACCCTCAAGGTCAACACCAGGGATGTTTAGGGTTGCGTCTTTGATGGCACCGGTGGCAAAAATCACTGCGTGGTAGTGCTTGCGAATGTCTTCGAGCTTGAGGTCTTTGCCAAACTCAACGTTTCCGAAGAATCGAATCACACCAGAGTCGAGCATCTCGTGCAATGAGTTGACGATGCCCTTGATGCGCGGGTGGTCAGGTGCAACGCCGTAGCGAATCAAGCCGTAAGGCGCAGGCAGCGAGTCGAATAGATCGATGTTCACATCTGGGTATTTGCTGGCCAAGATGTTGCCAGCGTAGATACCTGCCGGGCCGGCGCCGATGATCGCTACGCGAAGGTGCTTACTCATTTGATTCCTCTTCTTTGTTTCTCTCGTTCACAACATCACCGATCACAATCACTGCAGGTGCTTTCACACCGATTTCTGCGGCAACCTTGGCAACTTCACCAAGTGTGGATCGGGTAATTCTTTGGCCCTGGCCGTAGCCATCTTCGATGATGGCAATTGGGCAATCTGCGCCGCGGGAACCCGCAGCTAGGTTTGCCGCGCTTTCAGCCAGCGAGGCAACACCCATCAATATCACCACAGTGTGGTCGCGCCCACCGGTGATTTCGCTAACGGCAATGTGGCCGGTAATCACGGTGAACGAAGTTGACACCCCGCGATGGGTTACTGGAATGCCCGCCAGGGCAGGAACAGCGATGGCGCTGCTGACACCTGGCACGACTTCAACCTCAACGCCGTTTGCCACGCAAAAGTCAAGCTCTTCGCCACCGCGACCAAAAACGTATGGATCGCCGCCCTTGAGCCGAACCACGCGCTTGCCGAGTTTGGCCTGGTCAACCAGAATTTGATTGATCTGATCCTGTGGAACCGGGTGATTGCTTGGGCCTTTACCAACATCGATTACCTCAACGCCTGGGTGCAGGTGTTGCAACAGGGCACGTGGGCCAAGGCGGTCGGTCACCACCACATCGGCTGCATAAAGAAGGCGTTGGCCACGAACCGTGATTAAGTCTTCGGCACCCGGGCCGCCACCAACCAAGGCAACAGTGCCAGCCAGCTTCTCTTGGGCCTTGCGCACCGCGGCGGTTGGCAGTTTGCCCTCGGTAAGTTGATCTTGAATGGCATCGCGCAGTGCCATGCCTCGGCGGGGGTCGCCGCCGCCAAAAGCGGCCACGGTCACGCCGTCAAACCGGGCAACTGCCGGCACCCAAGCGGTTGACTTTTCAGCCTCGGCAGCATTGACCGAAATAATCTGATGCGCCTCGGCCTCTTGGGTTACCGCTGCGTCAACTTCGGCAACGCCGGTTGCTGTCTGAACCAACCATGCACCGGCTAGGTCGCCGCTCTCGAAACCACGCTGGTGCCAGGTGATGCTTCCCTCTGCCGCAAGGTCAGCCAAATCGGCTGTTGCCTCAAGCGAAATTAGGGTCACCGAAGCGCCCGCGGCCAATAGGCCGTGGACTCGACGGGTGCCCACTTTTCCTCCGCCAATCACAACGACCTTTCGGCCGGCAATGCGGAGTCCCAGTGGGTAAAGCTCGGACTGGGTCATATTGAGAAGTTGACCAGTTCCAAATTGGTGTGGATACCAGCACCGAGGGTGGCGCCATCCTGAGGCTGAATAATCAAGAAAGCACCGGCACGGCGGTTATCGCGGTAATCATCAAAAGGCAGCGCTGCAGCCAGCTTGATCATTACGTGAGCAATGTCGTTGACTTCAATTTTGTCGGCTGGGTCAATTGCCAAAGTGTCTAGGTTGCGGCGGCCGATCACCTGAGAGATAACTGCCTGAACCGTTGAGGTACCGGTCTTGACCAAAACTCGAGCACCTGGCTCAACCGAGCGCGGGTCAAGCCAAAAGACCTCAGCCTCAATCAAGTTGACTGACTCTGGCAAGGTGTTTGAAGCACCGATAACTGCACCGCGGGCAACATCAAACTCTTCTGCCAATCGCAGGTTGACCGACTGCGGAGCAAAGGCCTGATCTACGCTCTTGCCGGCAATGTCGATGCCAACCACCTTGGTCTTGTAGTTACCTGGGACGATTTCTACCGAGTCACCAACCTTGACCACACCTGAAGAAATTTGCCCGGCATACCCGCGGTAGTCACGGAATTCATCGGTGTCTACGCTTGGGGCCAAACCGCCCTGCGGACGAATTACCAACTGAACCGGAAAGCGGAATGCCTCATTTTCAGACTCAAGCTCATCGATGGCCGGAAGCTGCTCGAGCAACTCAATCAGGGTTGGACCGCTGTACCAAGGAGTCTTGGTTGAGCGCTCAACTACGTTGTCACCCTCAAGGGCTGAAACCGGAATTACGTGCACCTGATCGAGTCTCATGCCGTTGGTCAAACGGCTGAGGTCGGTCACGATGTCGTTGTAAACCTGCTCGCTGAAGTCAACCAGGTCAATCTTGTTCACGGCAACAATCACGTTTGGCACGCGCAACAGTGCAACCACCGATAGGTGGCGGCGGGTCTGCTCGAGCACACCCTTGCGGGCATCGATCAAAACCACAACGGCATCGGCAGTTGCGGCACCGGTAACCATGTTGCGGGTGTACTGCACGTGACCGGGGCAGTCGGCCAAAATGAATGAGCGCTCGCTGGTCGAGAAGTATCGGTAAGCAACATCGATGGTGATGCCCTGCTCACGCTCAGCACGAAGACCATCGGTTAGCAGCGCTAGGTCAAGACCTCCGGCCTCGCCACCAAAACCGCGTTCGGCCGAGGTGCGGGCAACCGCTTCAAGCTGGTCAACCAAAACAGCCTTGCTGTCGTGCAGCAAACGGCCAACCAAAGTTGATTTGCCATCGTCTACCGAACCGGCAGTGGCAAAGCGCAGCAGGGTTCTGGTCTGCGCCAAAGTCTGTGTGATTTCCGGCATTAGAAGTAGCCTTCCTTCTTGCGGTCTTCCATTGCCGCTTCTGAAATTCGGTCATCGGCACGGGTAGCACCGCGCTCGGTCAAAGTTGAAGCCGCAACCTCAAGCACCACATCTGAGATGGTGCGGGCAGGCGACTCAACGGCACCGGTGCAGCTCATGTCGCCAACGGTGCGGTAGCGGACCAAGCGGGTCTCAACGACCTCATCTGGAGTTGGCTCAGACACTGGGCCAACCGCACGCCACATGCCGTCACGCTGATAAACCTCGCGCTCGTGCGCGTAATAAAGCGGTGGCAACTCAATGCCCTCGCGCTCGATGTAGCGCCAGATGTCTAGCTCGGTCCAGTTAGAAATCGGAAATGCGCGAACGTGCTGACCAGGTAGGTGCCGACCGTTGTAGAGATTCCAAAGTTCTGGTCTCTGGTTGCGAGGGTCCCACTGGCCAAACTCATCGCGCAAGCTGATGATGCGCTCTTTGGCACGGGCCTTGTCTTCATCGCGGCGAGCGCCACCGAAAACTGCATCGTGCTTGCCAGCAGCAATTGCATCAAGCAACGGCAGTGTCTGCAGCGGGTTACGCGTGCCATCCGGGCGCTCTTGCAGCACACCACGGTCAATGTAATCCTGAACGCTGG
The DNA here is from genome assembly GCF_005845365.1 of Rhodoluna limnophila. Classification (GTDB taxonomy): domain Bacteria; phylum Actinomycetota; class Actinomycetes; order Actinomycetales; family Microbacteriaceae; genus Rhodoluna; species Rhodoluna limnophila. The sequence goes on from NZ_CP040509.1 coordinate 1,271,110, forward strand.
CTACCTCTAGGCGCAGGCCAAGCTTTTCTACCGTGCGGTCACGAAACTCGATGACCTCGGGAAAGTTGTGGCCGGTGTCAACGTGCAGAACCGGAAAAGGAACCTTGCCTGGCCAAAACGCTTTGGTGGCCAGGTGCAAAACAACAACTGAGTCCTTGCCGCCAGAGAACAAAAGCACTGGGCGTTCAAATTCAGCAACCACTTCACGGATGATGTGGATCGACTCACTCTCGAGCGTGTCTAAGAGGTCTAGTCGGTGATCAGAGAGCTTCTGACTCATATGTGCAACCCACATTCAGTCTTGTTGGCGCCGGCCCAGCGGCCAGAGCGAGGGTCTTCACCCTCAGCAACTGGCTTGGTGCAAGGCTCGCAGCCGATTGATGGATATCCGTTTGAAAGCAATAGGTTGACCGGAACTTTGTTCTCGGTGGCGTAGTCGATTAGCTGGTCAAAAGTCCAAGCAGCCAGCGGGTTTACTTTGACCAACCCGTTCTTTTCGTCCCACACCAAAAGCGGGGTGTTGGCGCGGGTCGGGGCTTCGTCGCGGCGAACTCCGGTGAACCACAAATCATAGTTCTTAAGGCTGTTGTGCAGCGGGTCAACCTTGCGCATTTGGCAGCACAGGTTTGGGTCGCGTGAATAGAGCTTTTCGCCAAACTCGGCATCTTGCTCAGCCACGGTCTGCTTTGGCTTTACATCAACCACACGGATAGGCAGTGCGCGAGCAACCTCGTTGCGAGTTACAACAGTCTCGGCAAAGTGGTACCCGGTGTCGAGAAACAAGACATCGACGTTTGGAATTTGCAACGAAACAATGTGCGGCAAAACCGAGTCGGCCATTGAGCAAGCTACTGCGATTGAGTCGGCGGCAAAGTGCTTTGCCACCCAGGCAATAACCTGCTCGGCAGTGGCCTCGGTGCCCGAAGCCGCGATGGCCTCAAACTCGGCATTGCCCTGACCGACTAATTCTTTAAGCTCGTCGACGCTGCGGCGTTGTTCGGTAGTCAAACTCATTGCAGTGCCTCTTCTTCTGCGCGGTGTGCCCATTCGGCAAAGGTTTCACCCTCGGCTGCGTCTTCGTCGTAGCGGCGAACCACTCGCTCAACGTAGCTGTCTAGGTTTGCAGCGGTGACCTTGAGGCCGCGAACGGTGCGGCCAAGGCCAGCTTCTTCGCGATCCTTCGATGCCAAACCGCCTCCGAGGTGCACCTGGAATCCAGGCTCCATGCCACCGTTGCCATCTGGCAACAGCTGACCCTTTAGTCCAATGTCAGCAATCTGAATGCGAGCACAAGAGTTTGGGCAGCCGTTGATGTGCAGGCTGATTGGTCGCTCAAGCTTTACGTCAGCCAAGGTCTTTTCTAGAGTGTGAACAGCCTTAGTTGCGGTGTTCTTGGTGTCAACAATTGCCAACTTGCAGTACTCAATACCGGTGCAGGCAATGGTCGCGCGTCTGAAATCACTTGGGCGAGCAGCCAGACCAATCTCATCTAGCTCGACAATGATTGCCTCAACATCCTTTTCTTCGATGTCAAGCAAAACCAACTTTTGGTGAGCAGTGGTGCGCAAACGGGTTGAGCCGTACTTCTCAAGCAGGTCAGCGAGCTGGCCCAAGATGGTGCCAGAAACGCGGCCAACCACCGGGGTCACACCAATGTAGAACTTGCCGTCCTTCTGCTTGTGAACACCGATGTGGTCGCCGATGCCCTTGGCCATCGGAATCGATGGGCCGTCAGGTAGCGGAGCATCTAGGTACTCAGTCTCAAGAATTTGGCGGAACTTTTCTGGACCCCAATCGGCCAGCAAGAACTTCAAGCGGGCCTTGTTGCGCATGCGGCGGAAACCGTAGTCGCGGAACAGCGAGCAAACGCCGTACCAAACATCGGCTACGCGGTCTGGCGAAACCCAAACGCCAAGGCGCTCGGCAAGGCGCGGTGCGGTAGACAAACCACCACCCACCCAAAGGTCAAAGCCAACACCAAATTCAGGGTGCTCGACCGCCACAAAGGCAAGGTCGTTGATTTCGTGAACCACATCTTGGCTTGGGTGGCCGGTAATGGCTGACTTGAATTTGCGAGGCAGGTTAGCTAGCTCTGGGTCACCGATGTACTTTTTGACGATGTCACGGATGATCGGCGTTGCATCGATAAGTTCATCGGCAGCAATGCCAGCAACCGGTGAGCCGAGAATGATTCGGGGAACGTCACCACAGGCTTCGGTGGTCTCAAGACCAACAGCCTCGAGGCGCTTCCAGATTTCAGGGACGTTTTCGACTTCGATCCAGTGCAACTGAAAGTTCTGACGGTCGGTGACGTCTGCGGTGTCGCGCCCAAAGTCACGACTAATGCCTGCGATTACCCGAAGCTGCTCGGTGGTCAGCTGACCCGAGTCAATGCGGACACGAAGCATGAAGTACTTGTCTTCAAGCTCGTGTGCCTCAAGCTGAGCGGTGCGGCCGCCGTCAATGCCCGGCTTGCGCTGGGTGTAAAGCCCCCACCAGCGGAATCGGCCGTGAAGGTCGGTCTCATCGATCGAGTCAAAACCCTCTTTTGAGTAAACCTGTTCGATGCGGTCACGCACCGAAAGGCCGCCGTCCTGCTGCTTCCACTGCTCGTTCTCGTTCAGTGGCTCAGTGCCGTCTACCTTCCACTGACCATTCGAGCGCCCCTCGCGCGGTGGTCTAGCTGCAGCGTGGGTGCCGCTTGCCGGTGTGTTTTCACTCATCGAAATTCCTTAAAAAATGGGTTTGTCAATCCCCCTGACTTCTCCAACTTTAGGGCTTGCAATATTTCTGGCTGAAACATTCTGTAATAACCAACTTCCGCGCCACAGAGCCAAAGTAGCCTCATTACACGAACGGTAATTCCTACCATTTGAGTAGACTAAGCGGAACCCCTTTTAGGCACTGAGGACACCATGTCAACTTTGATTGCAGCGTCACACGGCACCGATAACACCGATGGCGCCGCCGCAATTTCGGCGCTGGTTTCTGAGGTACAAAAAGTGCTGCCGGACATCGGTGTTTATGAAGCTTTTGTGGATGTTCAAGAACCGGATGTACCGGCCGTTTTAGCTGCTGCCGGCAGTGCCGAACCCGCTATTGTTGTGCCACTGCTTTTGGCCACCGGGTACCACGTGCGTAAGGACATTGCCGATGCCACTTTTGCAGCCGGGAGCCACACCCAGATCACCCCGGCGTTAGGGCCTGACGAGCGCCTGGTAGAGGTTTTGGTTGAGCGGCTTGAGCAGGTGGGTCACCAATCTGATGATCTTGTAATTCTGACCGTTGCCGGTTCGAGTGACTCACGCGCGCAAGCTGAAAGCCAGTTGGTGCAACTGATGCTCGAGGCGGCGCTTGGCAAAAAGATTGAGCTAGCGTTTTTGTCGGCCGCCGAGCCAAAACTCAAAGACCTGGTTCCAAAGCTCAAGTTTCAAAACCCTCGCAAACGCGTGGTGGTTGCCACCTACCTCTTGGCCGAGGGCTACTTTGCCGGCGTTGCAAAAAAGGCCGGAGCGCATTTGGCAACTGATCCCCTGCTGGTCAACGGTGCCCCGGTTCCGCAGCAACTGGTCGAGATTATCGTTGACCGCTTTATGGCCGCCACAGATGCAGCAAACCCAAGGACCACCGGCTGCCTCAGCGGGCTTCGCGGTGAACCTTGGGTAGGTTGTGCTGCTGGTTGTGCCAGTGCTTGCCGCTAAGTAACTTTTCCTAAAGGGTCCATTTCAAAATAAGTTCCTTCATACACACGTATGAGATTTCCTGGCACCAAACTCAGCGAGATTAGCCTTCGGCTATGTCTAAAAAGTTCCGGAATTCAGCCGCCGCGCTAATCACAGCTCTTCTCACACTAAGTCCATTGGTGGAGGTGCCGGCTACCGCTGCAATTGACCCAAACTGTCCGGTGACTATCACCAAGACCAGTGGAGCTTTGGCTGCTGATGATGTGGACGTTTTTATATCAGGCAACTACTGCGTGGCCCAGTTCAAGTCCGTAGCGTCATATGACTTTGTTGTGCCTGAGAACACTGCATCTGTTGACTATCTTGTGGTTGGCGGAGGCGGAGGCGGTGCGTCCGGCGGTGGAGGTGCCGGCGGTGTGCTTCAAGGCACAAATTACTCGGTTACTCCTGGTTCAAGCCTTGCCGTAAGCGTTGGCGCCGGCGGTGCCGGCGGTTCTGGCGGGTTGCGAAACACAGACGCACCGGGCGGCAAGGGTGGTTCATCAAACTTTGGATCAATCAGTGCGGCTGGCGGCGGTGGCGGTGCTGCAGCCGGTCAGGCTTCGGCTACTGCGGCTGATGGCGCTTCGGGTGGCGGCTCGCGGTTTGACTGCACTCGCAACCCATGCGAGCGCTGGGGAAGCCTAGGTTATGCAGGTAAGGGAATTGCCGGTCAAGGCAATAACGGCGGATACGGAACCTACTCGGATTACGGCGCAGCCGGTGGCGGTGGCGGTGCTGGTGGAGCCGGATTCAACACCACCCGCAGACACATCGGTGGCAACGGCGGAGTTGGAATTGCCTCAAGCATTACCGGAACCGAAACCTACTATGGCGGTGGCGGCGGCGGCGGCATCAACTCGAACTCCTCCAACTACTACGGTGTAGATGCCGATGGTGTCTTGTATTCAAGCAATGACCCCCTGACCACCGGTGGCGGCCAGGGTGGACTTGGCGGCGGTGGCCGCGGTAGCTCCTTCGGCTTCAGCGGAGATTCATCTCATCCCAACTTTGGAGTCAAGGCCAATGCCACAGCCGGCCTGCCAAACACCGGCGGCGGCGGTGGCGGAGTAGACCCTGAGGACACCGGCGGAAAACCTGGCGGTTCGGGTGTTGTAATTGTGCGCTGGTTGGCAGACGGCAGCGTTAAGACCGTGACCTTTTCGTCTAACTTTGGAACCCCGACACTGCAAACTCAGCGAGTTGGCAACAACGTGACCACCCCGCTGAAGGCAGCTACGTTTAGTCGAACGGGCTATACATTTACGGGTTGGAACACCGAGGCCAATGGTGCAGGAACTTCTTTTGCAAACCTAGCCAACATCACCACCGACACCAACTTCACCCTCTATGCACAATGGCGCACCGGTGTCACTCACACAGTCACGTTTGATGCAAATGGCGGCACTGGATCGATGGCGCCCCAGTCTTCTGGAACCGAAGCGAAACTGAACAAAAACGCTTTCTCCAAATCGAATTTTGAATTCACCGGCTGGAACACAGCGGCCGACGGCACTGGCTTTAGTTATGCCGACGAAAGCAAATATCCATTTGTAGCCGGATCAACTCTTTACGCTCAATGGCGGGCAGTCGTAGTCAACTACAAAGCAACTTTCTATGGAAACGGTGCAACCGGAGGAACCACTCCGACCCAGCTGGCATCTGCCCAAACCGCACTCTCACTAAACGGCTTCACCCGCACGGGCTACAGCTTTTTAGGCTGGAACACCACCTACAGCGCAACTACGGCGCAGTATCTCGATGGGCAGACTTACGCCTTTGGTGCTGATGTTGATCTGTACGCCATCTGGGTAGTCAAGGCCAACCGAGACCTCATCTTCAACGGAAACGGTGCAACCGGGGGCGCAACAGCAACCCAAACGGCACAGGAAAACACGCAGGTGAACCCAAACGGGTTTAGCCGAGACGGTTACACATTCAGGCACTGGAACACGGCAGCTGACGGCACCGGAGTTAGCTACCAGGGCAATTATGTTTACAGTTTTGCGGCGGGACTTACCCTCTATGCAATCTGGGGTCAGAACTACTCGGTGACCTACAACAGCAACGGCGCTGATTCGGGCAGCGCGCCTGCAAGCCAAAACAGCTATGTTGGCTCAACCGGAATAACAGCTGCACTGAATGCCGCGAATCTGGCAAAAACTGGCATGCGCCTGGTCGGCTGGAACACCGCCGCCAACGGCTCAGGAACACCGATCGCTCTGGGTGCAATCAATCAAAAGTTCACCGCCGACACAACTCTTTACGCGCAGTGGGAATCGGCTGTTTACGCTGTGGTTTACTCGGGTAACGGTGCTGTAGCCGGCTCAGAACCTAGCGTTGCAACGGTTCCGGCAACCTCGGCCCAAATCGTAATCGCCGATAATTCAGGCGGGCTATCGCTCGACGGTCATGATTTTGATGGCTGGAACACTGAGCCGGATGGAACGGGCGTGACATACGAACCAGCGCAAACTGCAGTGGTCACGAACGACACCGTGTTGTTTGCTAGCTGGAAAACTGCCTCGACTGGAGGCGGCGGCAACACTGGAGTTGATCCGACACCATCGCCAAGCCCAAGTGCGAGTGCGAATACTGGCGGCAACCCGACCACACGCGCAATTGTTATCTCCGGCTTTGCCGGCGGTTCAGATCAATTGACTACTCAGATGAAGCAACGCATCAAAGCGTTCATCAAAAAGTACCCGACCTACACCAAGATCAAAGTGACCGGATACACCACGGGCCCAACCGTTCTGCGCGCTGACTACGGATTATCAAAGCGGCGAGCTCTAAACACTAAGTCGGTGCTGACAAATTATTTGGGCACAAACCAGCGGGTCACCAAAGTTATGTCTCGCCAAGACACCGGCTTTGGCGGCCACCTGAGGCGAATCAAGATTGTTTTGACCAACTAGGTAAGCACATTCGGCGCTTACTGGCTCGGTGAAAAATCAACCCTTGTAATTTTAGTTAGGGTACCCTAAGTTTGTTTTAGGCCACCTGGTCTGAACAACAGACGGCTGGAATAACCATCCAGTCCGCAACTGAAGGAAACTAATTGAATAACACCCTAAAGCGTGGGCTGAAGATCAGCGCCGCCGCCATCGCAGCTATCACAGCAGTAACCGCCCTTACCGGTTGCGCCAAAGAGAGCACCCCAACCCCAACCGCCGAGTCAATCACCATTTACTCTGGCCGTTCAGAAGACCTTATTGCCCCGCTGCTCGAGGCATTTACCGAAGAAACCGGCATCGAAATTGAAGTTCGCTACGCCGGCTCAGCCGAACTTGCCGCACAGATCCTCGAAGAGGGCAGCAACGTTCAGGCAGATGTATTTTTCTCACAGGATGCCGGTGCGCTTGGTGCGCTAACCGAGGCCGGACTTTTCAAGACCCTTGAATCAGACATCACCGATTTGGTAGATGCCAAGTACCGCGCTGCCGACAACACCTGGGTTGGTGTTTCGGGTCGTAGCCGCGTGCTTTCATACAACCCAGAACTAATCGATGCAGCTAACCTGCCGACCTCTATCTTTGACCTTGCCGACCCAGCCTGGAAGGGCAAGATCGGCATCGCTCCAAGCAACGCTTCGTTCCAGTCGTTCGTTACCGCAATGCGCGTAATTGAGGGTGAAGCTGCAACCACCGAGTGGCTAACCGCCATGAAAGAAAACGCCGTAATTTTTGAAAAGAACGGCCAGATTCTTGAGGCTGTTGAGGCTGGCGAAATTACTGCCGGTCTAATCAACCACTACTACTGGTTCGAGCGCGCAGCCGAAGTTGGCGAAGAAAACATGAAGTCTGAGATGGCTTGGTTTGAAGCCGGCGATGTTGGCAACCTAGTCAACGTTGCGGGTGTTGGAGTGCTTAGCGACAACGCTGCGGCAGTTACGTTTGCCAATTGGTTGCTTGGCGAGACCGCACAGACCTTCTTTGTTGAGAAGACCTCGGAGTACTCACTGACCGGCATTCCAGCTCAGGCATGGTTGCCCGCTCTCGACACCATTGCCAGCCCAGAAATCGACTTGAGCGCTTTGGCCCCACTGGCCGAGACCCTTGAGCTGATTCGCAACGCAGGCCTGACCGACTAGGTACAAACTGAAAAACTCACTACGCCAACAACCGCCAGCCCTCATTTGGGGGTTGGCGGTTGTTGCCGTATCAGCGTCAATCGCGCCGCTGGTCTATCTTTACGTTCGGCTCTCCGAGTTCGGCATCGATAAGGTCTTGGCCCAAACCCTGCGCGCCCGCAGCTTTGAACTCCTGGGCAACTCGGTCCTGCTGACCCTTGCCGTTGCGATCACCGCAATATCAATCGGCAGTTTCCAGGCCTGGCTCACAGTGCGCACCTCCATCCCTGGCCGCAGCGCATTCGCGGTATTGGCCGCCTTGCCTCTGGCCATGCCAAGCTATGTTTCGGCCTACGCTTTTGCCGCCCTGATGCCAGATTTCAAAGGCTTTTGGGCTGCGTGGCTGGTGCTCACCATCGGCACCGCACCGTATGTCTACCTAGCGGTTTCGGCGGCGCTGGTGCGCAGTGATGCAGCCACCGAAGAAGTTGCCCGCTCACTCGGCCTTGGCCGTTGGCGCGTCTTTACCAAGGTCACTTGGCCGTCAATTCGCCCAGCCGCAATCTCGGGTGCAATGCTGTCAGCCCTTTACACACTCAGTGACTTTGGCGCCGTTTCAATTCTTAGCTTCGATACTTTTACTCGCGCAATCTACAACGCCTACCGCTCCAGCTTTGACCGCTCGGCGGCAGCCAGCTTGGCGGCCATCCTGGTGGCAATCACGATTGTGCTTCTGGTTGCCGAGCCTTGGCTGCGCGGCAAAATTGTGCCGACCGACTCACGGGTTCGCAAAACTTCACTGATTCACCTTGGTTGGTTTGCCCCAATCGCAGCGACCGCTGCACTGACTTGGGCGGCCCTGGGTATTTTGGTGCCGACCATCAGTTTGGTGCGCTGGAACCTAGTCGGTCTCTCGCAGGCCGATGCCGGCGAGCTTGGCCGGGCCCTAATTAACTCAATTAGCTACGCATTGGCCGGCGGTTTGGTCGCGGCTATTTTCGGCATCGCGGTGTCGGTACTGGTCGTGCGCTTCCGCTCAAAAATCACCATTGGGCTTGACCGAACCATCTGGCTCACCCACGCGGTGCCGGGCATCGTGGTTGCACTTTCATTGGTATTCATCAGCAACCGCCTGGTGCCCCAGCTTTACCAAACCAGCGCGCTCGTGATTATTGCCTACCTGATTTTGTTTTTGCCAAACGCCGTGGCCGCTATGCAAACACCGATTAGCCAGGCGCCGAAGGCCTTGGATGAAGTGGCGGCCAGCCTAGGAGCCACACGTCTTGAAACCCTGAAGCGCGTGGTGATTCCGATTGCCGGACCGGGAATCTTGGCCGGTGCCGCGCTGGTTGCACTATCGGTGCTGAAAGAATTGCCGGCTACTTTGATGCTGCGTGAGACCGGGGTAGAAACCCTGGCCACCAGGCTATGGAATGAGACCTCAGTTTCATCTTTCGCAGCGGCCGCACCCTATGCACTAATTTTGGTATTGGTTGCCGGAATTCCGGCTTGGTTGCTGAACCGTCAGGTGCGCCAATCAATGTTCAACCAGGTTGACCTTGATCGAAGACTGGAGCGTGAGTAGTGCCAATTGCACTTCAGCTGCGTTCGGTCAGCAAAAAATTTGGTGGTCAAACCGTTCTAAATGGGCTCAATCTTGAGGTTGCCGATCACGAGTTCATCGCAGTTCTTGGCAGCAGCGGTTCGGGCAAAACCACTCTGCTACGACTGATTACCGGCTTTGAATCTCCAGATTCTGGCGAAATTGAAATCGGTGGCCGCCAGGTTGCCGGCTCGGGCAAATTTGTTCCGGCCGAGCAGCGCCGCGTAGGTTTTGTACCTCAAGATGCAGCGCTTTTTCCGCACCTATCGGTCAGTGAAAACATCGATTTTGGCTTGCGTGATCTTGCTAAGAGTCTCCGTGCTGCCCGGGTAGCCGAGCTATTGAAGTTGGTCGACCTAGTTGGTTTTGAATCGCGAATGCCACACGAGTTATCGGGTGGGCAGCGTCACCGCGTTGCGCTGGCCCGGGCCCTGGCCCCAAACCCAGATTTGATTTTGCTTGATGAGCCTTTTTCGGCGCTAGATGCAGAGCTTCGCGGGCGTTTGCGCGACGACGTGCGCCATGTTTTGCGCACCACCGGCACCACCGCAATTTTGGTTACCCACGATCAAGAAGAAGCTTTGTCGATGGCCGACCGCGTTGCCGTGCTGCGCGACGGCGAGTTTGCTCAGGTCGGTAACCCTCGCGAGATTTACCAAGCGCCGGCCGACATCGAAATGGCTACCTTCTTGGGTGACTCGGTAGTTATCGATGGCGTTGTTGAAGGCGGCAAGGTTGTCACTGCTGTTGGCTCACTAACCCCGCTTAACAAAGTGGTTGAGGGTGCGCGAGGCCGGGTTGCAATTAGGCCAGAGAGTTTTTACCTGCAGCCAGACGCCAAGGGCACCGGCGAGGTAGTTGGGCGCCAGTATTTTGGGCACGATGCCCTGGTTGAGGTGCGCTTGCCGAGTGTGTTGATTCGTGCTCGCGCCAACGGACCGTTTGCTCCAGAAATCGGAATGCGCGTGACCGTTTGGGTTCGCGGTTCAGTGAACTTTTACGCCAACTAGTTGTATTCGCCAACTAGGCGAACTGCGCCACCGTCAACACCCTTGGCACCCTGAACATAGGTTGATAGGTCTGCCGGTGCGGCCTCGATCTCGCCGAGGTTCCAGGTGTGAACACCAAGTTTGGTCAGGGTTGCTGCAACTTCGTCAGCCTTGTCAGCCTCAACAACCACAGCCTGGCCGAGGCCAAGGTTCCAGGTGCCCTCAACTGACTCAAGGCTAAATCCGCCCCAGCCAGCAAGAACCTGGAAGACATCCTGTGGAGTCCAAGTTGCGCGGTGAACATCAAGGGCAACACCCTGTGGCAGAACGCGGGCAATGTTTGCCGCAATTCCTCCACCGGTGATGTGGCTCATTGCGTGCACGGCTGAACCAAGCTCACTCTCGAGCAGTGTGTTCAGAACACCGGTGTAAAGCGCGGTTGGTTCAAGCAGCTTTTCGCCAAGGCTGATGCCCGGAAACTCTGCAACGTTGTCCTTGTAGTCAAAACCTTTGTCTCGGATGATCTTGCGCACCAACGAGTAACCGTTTGAGTGCAAGCCCGATGAAGCCATTCCCAGCACGACATCGCCAACGCGAACGTTCTGTGGGCCAAGAAGTTTGGCTGCGTCAACAACACCAACGGCAGCGCCGGCAACATCGTAGTCATCAACACCAAGTAGGCCCGGGTGCTCTGCGGTCTCGCCGCCTACTAGGGCCACACCAACGGCTGAACATGCCTCAGCAATACCGCGCACGATGTCGGCGATGCGCTCTGGCACAACCTTTCCGCACGCAATGTAGTCGGTCATGAACAGGCTCTTTGCGCCAACTACAACGATGTCGTCGACGACCATTCCGACCAGGTCTTGGCCGATGGTGTCGTGCTTATCGATTGCCTGGGCAATGGCAACTTTGGTCCCAACGCCGTCGGTCGAGGTTGCCAACAGTGGGCGGTCGTACGACTTGAGGAACGAGACGTCCATCATGCCGGCAAAGCCACCGAGGCCACCCATCACAAGGTCATTATGGGTTGCGCCAACGGCGCGCTTCATAAGTTCAACGGCTAGGTCGCCGGCTTCGGTATCAACACCTGATGCCGCGTAGGCGCTTGAGTGCCCGCCTGAGTTAGTCATTCAAAGTCTCCTGTTGCTCGCGCACCACGGCGTCGAGTTCGCTGTCTGGGCCCGGGTTGCAGGCGGCATCGTCGTTGCGCTCAAGCAGGTTTTTACCCAGGCGTTCAGCGGTCGGAAGTTCAATTGGGTACTTGCCGGTAAAGCAAGCGGTGCAAAGCTGGCTCTCTTGCTGACCGGTGGCATAAATCATGCCGTCTTTGGTCAGGTAGCCGAGTGAGTCAGCACCGATAGAGGTGCGCACATCGTCAACGCCAAGGCCGGTTGCAATCAGCTCGGCGCGGGTAGCAAAGTCAATGCCGTAGAAGCACGGCCAGGTGATCGGTGGTGATGAAATGCGCACGTGAATTTCGGCGGCACCGGCTTCGCGCAGCATTTGAACCAGTGCGCGCTGGGTGTTGCCGCGAACAATTGAGTCGTCAATAACCACGATGCGCTTGCCCGCGATGACCTCTTTTAGCGGGTTCAACTTGAGGCGGATACCGCGCTGGCGGATGGTCTGTGAAGGCTGAATAAAGGTGCGGCCAACGTAGGCGTTTTTGACCAGACCGTGACCGAATGGGATGCCTGATTCTTGTGAGAAGCCGATAGCCGCTGGGGTGCCGGATTCTGGGGTTGGAATTACTAGATCGGCTTCGACCGGGTATTCGCGAGCCAGCACTCGGCCCATCTCAACGCGGGCGTCGTAGACGTTTTTGCCGTTGATTGAGGTGTCTGGGCGGGCTAGGTAAACGTATTCAAATACGCAACCGGCACGCTTGGTCTCGGCAAAGCGGGTTGAGCGCAGGCCGTTTTCGTCGATGGCGATTAGCTCACCGGGTTCGATTTCACGAACAAAGCTTGCGCCGACAATGTCTAGGGCTGCGGTCTCTGATGCAACGACCCAACCGCGCTCGAGGCGGCCAAGTACTAGCGGGCGAACACCCTGAGGGTCGCGGGCTGCATACATCGTGGTTTCGTCCATGAAGACCAGGCAGAAGGCGCCCTTTACTTTTGGAAGAAGTTCTAGGGCGGTTGCTTCGAGAGTGTGGTCTAGGTCGCCGGCCATTAGGGCGGTGAGCACTGCGGTGTCGGTGGTGTTTCCGCCGGTGATCTCGTTGCTCTCTTGGTTTGGGTAGCGCTCTTTTAGAAGGTCAAGAAGGTCGGCGGTGTTGGTTAGGTTGCCGTTGTGAGCCAGGGCAATGGTGCCGGCTGAGGTGCGGCCAAGTGTTGGTTGGGCGTTACGCCAGTGGCTTGCGCCGGTGGTTGAGTAACGGTTGTGGCCCACTGCAATGTGGCCGACTAGCGACTCGAGAGCTGACTCTGAAAAGACCTGTGAAACCAAACCCATGTCTTTGTAGACCAAGATTTTTTTGCCGTCTGAGGTTGCAATACCGGCTGATTCTTGACCGCGGTGCTGAAGAGAGTAGAGGCCGAAGAAGGTTAGTTTTGCTACTTCTTCACCTGGCGCCCACACGCCGAATACGCCACATTGGTCTTGCGGTGACTTGTCGTCATTACTTACAGCAATGTCGAGATTCAGATTTCCGTCGCCACGAAGCAAGGCAGTTTCCTGTCGTTAGAGGTGGGCGTTTGCCTCTTGGAGGCGCGATTACCCCTCTAGTTTAGTGGCTTCTAGGGTCTTAGACCTAGAGGCAGAAATTCGGTCGGCAACCAGTGCTGACACAATTCCCAAGACAGCACCGATAGCGCCGAAGTAGGCAACCAAATAGGTGACGATTGGTTCGGCGGTGCGTTGGTCGGCCGGGATAGATACACCCAAGATGAGTGCAGTGATGACACCCAGAATGCCGCCGGTCAGCAGGAACGGTAGGTACTTTGGGGTGCGACGAATGCGGACTTGCTCTACACGTGATTTGTTCTCAGCCATGTGTCAATTCAACCGTATGCGCGTTGGGTTTCTTCCAGAGTTTTTGGGCGCCCCTTCGGCTGGGCCCAGACCCACCCCTTCGGCGCAACTTGGCATCGCCCTCGGGCAGGTCCAGACCTACCCCTCCGGCGTTCAGTAAACCCCTGCATTTTCGGCCCTTTTGACTAACTTCACCCCGATAAACCTGTTCACAATCGGCAAATTTTGCGTAGGCAAAAAGCCAGCTACGCGATGCGCAGCTGGATCAGAAACTTGGAATTAGGAGCGAAGAAGATGGTGGCCTCCATTTGAGACCAGGCCAAAATCCGAGCATCCATGTTTGGTGGGCAACGAAATTAAGTTGGCTTTTTGCATAGGCAAATTTGAGGAAATTTGGGGAGGTTCAGGGACCGGAAGATGCTCAGTTTGGTCAAATCTGAGGGGGTTTACTGAACGCGCAGCGGTAGTACCCCGGATAGATCAGCACGGGTGCCCGATGCCAAAACCTTGGATTCGGCGAGCGCCTGATGCCAACTCAAAGATCCGGTAGCCAGGGCGAACCAAACTTCTGGGCTCATCTCAACCGTGTTTGGTGGGGTGCCGCGAGTGTGCCGCGGACCCTCAATACACTGGGTTGCACCGAGCGGTGGAACACGCACCTCAACCGAATTACCCGGAGCAACATCGGCCAATTCTTCGAGCAGAAAGCGAACGGCGGTTGCAAATAGAGGGTGTTGGTTGATCGGGGCGGCGGGCGCCACCGAGGCCGAAACCTCAGCAACCGCCTGCCAACCCAACTCGGGCTTGATTCGTCGTCTAGCCATTTATCGGTGTATGCGCTTTACCTACTTATTCGCCGAACAGCGACTAGTTGACCTTCGCTACAGCGGATTCGAACCAGCCCTGCTCTTCGGCGGTCAATGCGCCGTAGCGAATGGCGCGCTCAAATGCGATCTCGCCAACTTCGGCACCCGGGTACTGAACCTTTTCAATAAAGCCGTCATCGCTCACGAAAAAGAAGGTAACGGCAGCGCCACCCTCACCCTGAAGACCAACCGCAACATAAGAGCGCATCATCTTGTCGTAAGTGATGTGCATGACCTTGTTGATATCAACGTTGCCCTCTTTGGCCAACGCAAACTGAGTAGCAAAGTAGCAGGTGTCAAACTCGTAGGTCTCGTAAATAACCTCGGCGCTATCGGTGGCAGAACTGTAACGCGCAGCCGAGAAACCATCAATTGCGTTTGCCTTAGGAACCATCAGCAACCACCACTCAGGCTGAGCAAGCTTGCCACCGGCGGCAACGGTCTCAACAACACCCTCAGCCATTGCACGATCACAGCTGGCAGTAGCAGCAACCTCAAACTCAGCGAGTGCGTCAGCTCCGCGTGAATCAACCGGGGTGGTGCTGGCGCTCACGCTGGCACTAGCTGAAGGACTTGGTGAGGCAACCGGACCAGAGGCACAACCGGTCAAGACCAAAGCGCCAACCATCGCAGCACCAGCGGCTGCGGAAAAAATAGATAACTTCATACCCTCTATTCTCGCCGGAAAACTTGCCCGTCTCGTCGGTAAACTTGTCGAGTGAAGATTCTCCTTTTGGGCCAGGGCGCCCGCGAGCACGCAATTGTCAAAGCTTTGATCCGCACTGGCACCGCCAAGGCCGACATCATCGTTGCCCCTGGTAACGCCGGTATTGCCCTAGACGCCCACTGCGAACCAGACCTGAATCCAAACGACCCACTTGAGGTTGCCAAGTTTGCTCTGCAGCACGCCATTGAACTTGCCATCATCGGCCCAGAGGCTCCGCTAATCGCTGGCGTTTCAGATGCGCTGCGCGAACAGGGCATCGCAGTCTTTGGCCCTTCAAAAGAAGCCGCGCAGCTTGAGGGCTCAAAGAGCTTTGCCAAAGAAGTAATGTCTGCAGCAGGTGTGCCAACCGGTATGGCCCGTGAGTGCGACACCATGCAAGAAGTTGAAGACGCCATGGATGACTTTGGCGCCCCATACGTAATCAAGGCCGACGGACTTGCAGCCGGCAAGGGCGTAATCGTGACCAACGACCGCACCGCCGCGCTAGAGCACGCAGCAAAATTCATAGACATGGGCATCTTGGTTGAAGAATTTCTTGACGGCCAAGAAGTCAGCCTGTTCTTCTTGAGCGACGGCAAGAGCGTTTTGCCATTGACCCCAGCCCAAGACTTCAAGCGCGCGCACAACAACGATGAAGGCCCAAACACCGGCGGCATGGGTGCATACAGCCCACTTCCTTGGCTGCCTGAAGGGTTCATCGAGGAGGTCGAGCGCGATGTTGCGATTCCGACCGTGCAAGAAATGGCCCGCCTTGGTGCACCATTTGTTGGCCTGCTTTACTGCGGCCTGATCTTGACTAAGCGCGGCACCCGCGTAATCGAGTTCAACGCCCGATTCGGCGACCCAGAAACCCAGGTCGTACTCCGCCGCCTAATCACCCCGCTGAGCACCCTTCTATACAAGGCGGCAACCGGCCACCTAGAAACCGCACCGCAGCCAGAATTCACCAAGGATGTAGCCATCACAGTGGTTCTAGCCAGCGAGGGCTACCCAGAAACTTCAGCACCCAACCGCCCGATTTACGGCATCAGCGCAGCTGAAGCAAAGGGCGTTGAAGTCTGCCACGCAGCAACTGCGTTCCAGGCCAACAAAGACGATGAAGAAGTTCTAGTTGCAACTGGTGGCCGAGTCCTATCTGTGGTGGCAACCGGCTCAGACTTTGCCGGTGCTCGCGCCCAGGCATACGAAGGCCTGAAAGAAATTCACCTCGAGGGCAGCCACTTCCGCACCGACATCGCAGCAAAGGTTGCCAACTAATGGCGGCCGAGCAGGGCGGCACCGCCGACAACACCGGTGCCCAGCAGATTGCCGGCTGGACCCACGTTTACAGCGGCAAGGTTCGCGACCTTTACGAATCAGAAGACCCAGCACTGCAGCACGTAATTTTGGTGGTGGCATCAGACCGCGTCAGCGCCTTTGACCACGTGCTCGAGCCTGCAATCACCGGCAAGGGCAAGCACCTCACCGCACTCACCAACTGGTGGTTCGACCGCATCGATGTGCCAAACCACTTGAGCCAAGATGTACCGGTGCCGGCCGAAGTTGCCGGTCGTGCAACCGTGGCAAAAAAACTCGAGATGTTCCCTATAGAGTGCGTAGTTCGCGGATACATCAGCGGCTCAGGCTGGAAGGACTATCAGGCCAACGGCAGCATCTGTGGCGTTCAGCTACCTGAAGGTCTAACCTTTGGCGGCCGCCTGCCAGAGCCAATCTTTACCCCGGCATACAAAGCACCGATGGGCGAGCACGACGAGAACATCACCTTTGAACGCGTGGTCGAGTTGATCGGCCAGAAGAACGCCGACGCCCTGCGCACGCTAAGCCTCGAAGTCTTCAAAAAAGCCAGCGATCTTGCCGAGCACGCCGGCCTAATTTTGGCCGACACCAAGTTTGAATTTGGCATCGACCCAGCCGGCGAACCTACCGCAACCTTCAACGGCGTAACCGGAACCATCACCCTGGGTGATGAAGTTTTGACCCCAGATTCAAGCCGATTCTGGAGCAAAGCAGCCTGGGATCGCGGCGAGCGCAAAGACAGCTTTGACAAGCAGATTGTGCGCAACTGGTTGGCCGAAAACTGGAACCAGCACGGTGAACCACCGGCACTGCCAGCCGAAATCGTGGCTCAAACTGCCGACAAGTATGCCGAGCTAGTTGAGCGCCTAACGACAGAAGTTGCCTAACTAACCTCTTATGCGGCGAGCCGCATAAACGTGGGCGCGGTGCCTCACATCGACCACGACAATCACTATTTGCTCTTCTCGAATCTCGTAAATGATGCGATAAGTTGCAAGCCGCGCTGACCAAAGCCCACTGAACTCTTTGCCCAGTCTCTTGCCAACCCTCTGTGGGTTTTCTCTCAGCGGTCCATCAATAAACGCCTCTGCTGCTAGGGCTATCTTCAGAGGCAATTCGGTCAGCAAGGCTCGCTGAGCGCGAGCACGATATTCAACCGTGTATTGAGGCACTACTTTTCTTGACCTTCTATTTCTGCCAACAAAGCAGCCCTGCGTTCTTCGCGTCTAATCGCAGCAGCCGCATCCTCGCGCGCCACGCGCTCAGCCAACTGTGCCTTAATTTCATCGGCCGTAAAGAACGGCGTGCCATCTGGATCATCGAGGTACTGCATGATTTCCGCGTAGGTCTCTTTGTCGCTCATTATTTCTAGGGTTTCGATCATCGATTCATACTCATCGATGCTCAATAGAACTGCTGACGGATCACCGTTTCTGGTGATAACTACCGGCTCTTCAGAACCTGTTAGCGAATCCAAAATCTGAGCAAATTTAGCCCGGGCCTCGGCCATCGAAAAAAACTTCATGTACATAAGTATGTACATCGGCAAGGGCTCTGTCCACAGGTACCCCAGACCCGCTAAAATAGAGAAGTTCGCCCAGCCAAAGACGGCCGTTCGTGCGCCCACCTGCCGCCTAAAAATCAGGAGTTCCTGTGCCAAAAATCATCGTTGAAGTTATGCCAAAAGAGGTTCTTCTTGACCCAGCTGGTAAGTCTGTGAACAACGCTCTTCACCGCAAGGGCCACAAAGACATCACCGCAGTTCGCATCGGCAAGCGCATCGAGCTTCACTTTGACCGCCCAGTGACCGACGCAGACATTGCTGACGCACAAAAGATCGGCGAATCATTCTTGTCTAACGCTGTTATCGAAGACGTTGTCTCGGTAACCGTTCAGAACTAAGGCGGGCCCCACATGACCATCAAGATTGGTGTTGTCACTTTTCCGGGCACCCTGGATGACCGCGATGCTCAGCGCGCAGTTCGTCTAGCCGGCGCCGAGGCCGTGCCCCTATGGCACGCAGACGCAAACCTGCACAAGGTTGACGCAGTTGTTCTACCTGGCGGTTTTTCATACGGCGACTACCTTCGCTGCGGCGCTATCGCAGCCCAGGCCCCGGTAACCGCTGAGATCATCAAGGCTGCCAACGGCGGCCTGCCAGTACTTGGCATTTGCAACGGTTTTCAGGTTCTAGTTGAGGCTCACCTGCTACCTGGTGGCCTAATCCGCAACGAGAACCAGCACTTTATTTGCCGTGACCAGCGCCTACGCGTTGAGAACGTCAACACCCCGTGGACCAACGAGTTTGCTCTAAACGAAGAAATCACCATTCCGCTAAAGAACGGTGAGGGCGGTTACATCGCCGACGAAGAAACCCTAAAGCGCCTCGAGGGCGAGGGCTTGGTTGCGTTCCGCTACCTTGACTCAAACCCAAACGGCTCGATGAACGACATCGCGGGTCTACGCAACGAGCGCGGCAACGTGGTGGGCCTAATGCCTCACCCAGAGCACGCGGTTGAGCCAGGCTTTGGCCCAGACACCAACATCGCAATGAAGTCTGGCGTCGACGGCCTCAAGTTCTTCACCTCAGTCATCCACTCGCTCGTAAACGCTTAAGCGCAAAGGCTCAGACACCATGGCACTTTTCAAAAAGAAAAAGACTTTCGTTCCTTCAGGCGTTGACACCACCGCCGAGGCAGCAATCACCCCAGACAAGCACCAGCCTTGGCTAGAACTTGGTCTAAAGGCCGATGAGTATGCGCGCATCCGTGAAATTTTGGGCCGCCGCCCATCATCATCAGAGCTTGCTATGTATTCAGTTATGTGGTCAGAGCACTGCTCATACAAGTCATCAAAGATTTACCTTCGTCAGTTTGGCGAGAAGGTCACCGATGAAATGAAGAAAGACCTGATGGTCGGCATGGGTGAGAACGCCGGTGTGGTTGACGTCGGCGAGGGTTGGGCTGTGACCTTCAAGGTTGAGTCACACAACCACCCTTCATACATTGAGCCTTTCCAGGGTGCAGCAACCGGTGTCGGCGGTATCGTCCGTGACATCTTGACCATGGGTGCACGCCCTATCGCGGTTATGGACCAACTACGATTTGGTGCACCTACCGACCCAGACACCGCTCGTGTGGTTCACGGTGTGGTTGACGGCATCAGCTTCTATGGCAACTGCCTGGGCCTACCAAACATCGGTGGCGAGACCTACTTTGACAAGGTTTACCAAGGCAACCCGCTAGTTAACGCACTGAGCGTTGGTGCCCTGCGCCACGAAGACCTAAAGCTGGCCAAGGCTTCAAACCCTGGCGACCTAGTGATTTTGTTCGGTGCTCGTACCGGTGCCGACGGCATCGGTGGTGTATCGGTGCTGGCATCTGAGACCTTTGACTCAACCGGCCCAACCAAGCGCCCAGCGGTGCAGGTTGGCGACCCATTTGCCGAGAAGGTACTGATTGAGTGCTGCCTTGAGCTTTACCACGCACAGGTGGTTGCCGGTATTCAAGACCTAGGTGGTGCCGGTATTAGCTGTGCAACATCAGAGCTTGCATCAAACGGTGGTGCCGGTATGCGCGTGCAGCTGCAGCATGTTTTGAAGCGCGATGAATCTCTAACCCCAGAAGAAATTCTGATGTCAGAGTCTCAGGAGCGCATGATGGGCATCGTGCCAAAGAAGCACCTAAAGGCTTTTGAGGCAATTGTGAACAAGTGGGAGGTTGAGTACTCGGTAATCGGTGAGGTTATCAATGAGGACCGCCTTTACATCAACTGGGGTGAAGAAGAGATCGTCAACGTGCCACCGCGCACCGTGGCTCACGACGGCCCAGTTTATGAGCGCCCAGTTGCCTACCCTGCTTACCAGGATGCCCTGAACGCCAACACCGTTCACGTTGCAGCTGGCAATGGCCACGGCCTGCACCGCCACAACGACAACTCATACGAGCTGGCAACCCAGTTGGTTCAGGTAATCACCAGCCCTAACCAGGCTGACAAGAGCTGGATCACCAACCAGTACGACCGCTATGTTGGCGGTAACACTGCGTTGGCTCAGCCAGATGACTCGGGCATGGTTCGTGTTTCTGAAGACTCAGGTTTGGGCATCTCAATTGCCACCGATGCCAACGGCCGCTACTGCTACCTTGACCCATACCAGGGTGCCAAGTTGGCTTTGGCTGAGGCCTACCGCAACGTTGCAGTTGGTGGCGCCACCCCTAAGGCGGTTACTAACTGTTTGAACTTTGGTTCACCAGAAAACCCAGAGGTTATGTGGCAGTTCAAGCAGGCAACTGCTGGCTTGGCAGACGGCTGTCTAGAGCTGGGTATTCCGGTTACCGGCGGCAACGTCTCGTTCTACAATCAGACCGGTGATGTTGCTATTCACCCAACCCCAGTGGTTGGTGTGCTTGGTGTCATTGATGATGTTGCGCGCCGTATTCCTAGCGGATGGCAAGACGAGGGCAACAACATCTACCTACTTGGTGTTACCAAAGATGAGCTTGATGGCTCAGTTTGGTCTGAGGTTATTCACGGTCACCTAGGTGGCCGCCCACCGATGGTTGACCTTGCTGTTGAAAAGCAGTTGGCCGAGGCCATTGCTGCTGCTAGCGAGCAGGGTTTGATTGCCTCAGCTCACGACCTATCTGAGGGTGGTTTGGCTCAGGCTTTGGTTGAGAGCGTGCTGCGATTCAACATGGGTGCCCGTGTTTGGCTCGGAGAGATCATGGAGCGTGACGGCGTTGACCGCACCGCGGCCCTGTTCTCAGAGTCAACCGGCCGTGTGATTGTTTCGGTTGGTCGCGAAGATGACGTCAAGTTTGTTGGCCTGTGTGAGGCACGCGGTATTCCGGTACTGCGCATTGGTGTTACCGACAACAGCGGCAAGTTTGAGGTTCAGGACCTTGCCACCTGGCAGCTAAGCGACCTGCGCGGTGCGCACGAGGCTACTCTGCCTGAGTTGTTTGGCTAATTTGTTTTAGAAGTTGAAGGGGCCCCGGCGGATTTGCTGGGGCCCCTTTTTTCAAACCAATTGACTCTTGACGCAAGATCGCATTTTGCAAAGGTAGCTTATGCAACCTTCGGCATGATATTCATTCGGTTAGTCAGCTTAAGCCGGTTATCTCTCGCTGTTGGAAACGAATGCAAAGGCGAGTGCGACCGAGCTTGAAGAACTTGTGCTGCCGCTTGAGTTAGCGGCCGTAGCAACGCAATGCAGATAATTTTCACCAGATGTCGCCCTGACCCTAATGTCCTCAGTTATTGTCAAACTGGCCCCACTGCCAACGCTCTGCGCAGTAGCTGCGACATAGTTTGCCGTTGAACTTAAGAACCATTCATACGTTGTTGACGTGATTGTGCCGTAGAAATAGGAAGAACACCGACCTTGGGTTCCGATCGCAGTTTGAACGCCGTTATAAAGTCCCAAAATTAGGGGAGCACTGGAAACCACAGGTGGGGCATAAAAAGTAGAAGCTGCTGTAACTGAAACAGATGAATAAGCGCTTTTTGCAGTGACTACGCATGTATAGGTCGTACCGTAAAGACTTGGATTTCGAACAGCGATGGTTTTATTGGTTGAACCGTAGACCTCGTAAGGGGAGGTCCAACGAACCGTTACACTCGTTACGTTCGAGGACCAAGTGCCGGTGTCGCACGTAACGACCCCTCCCGCAAGATATGATCCACTAACCCTAGGCGGCGAAATGTTTTCAATTGGGATTCTGTTACTACTAACTGCTGACTTCCTGACCGTCGCTAATCCCAGTTCGACGTCCTTCGAATAATACGAAAGTTTTGTGAACACTGTTGGCCTGCTTAGGTTACAGTTTCGGGAGCCCCAGCTGGTTACACCGACGATGGTTTCAATTCCATTTATCTTTGCGACAAGAGGTCCTCCTGAATCACCACGGCAGCCCCCAGAGTAAATCCTTTCGTTTTTTATGTAAGTCCCAGCAGCAATCATGGTTGTTGCGTTGAAGTATTTACTTCCGTAAATTTTTTTAGCCGCAGTCGTCTGGAGCGATAATTTGGCTTTTCTCAGATAGGTTGCCAACTGCTCATCTTGGTTGCTACCCCAACCATAAATTTCAAAGTTTTTTACCTTGGACAAAGCCGCCGATTGGGTTGCCTTTACGTAAGGCATAGTCGGCACTAAAACTGGTTTGGCCAACATCAATAAACCGATGTCATTTACGAATTTAGTAGATGTATAACGGGGATTTTTCCATGTGGAAGAGACCTGAATCATTGGGGAGCTCGACGATAAAGTGTCAGATTGGAGTCGCACAAAATAGAATCCAGTGTCTAAGATGCAGTGTGCTGCGGTGAGCACAATGTCCTGTTGAATGAGCGATCCAGTGCATAAATATTGAGGATCCGTCAACGAGTCTTCGTTTTCTGCAAACCAAATTGACGCGACCCACGGCTTTGACGTGGCCGCATCAATTACCTCGCTGCCTGACACGACCGCGAGAGTCGGCGTCGCAATTACTGCACTCAGAATCACAGCCAACGCACCTGCGAAAATTCGTCTCATAACACCCCCATGTTCTCTCTAATTCTAAAGTAAGCTCAAAGCCTTACTTAGAGCGCCAGAGGCGTAAACGCGTTCAGTCTAACCACGAGGAAAATCTCTATGGGGTTGCCATTCGAGTACTTTGCCTCACAATTGCCTGCTATGGACAGGCTTCGAGGCTTGAAAAAAATATTTGGCTTCTTCTTGGCGGTTCTTGTTGTGATGGTGCCAATTCAAGTAGCGGAAGGGGCCAGCTTCAAGAATTGCACAGAAGCACGAAGGTGTACCCGGGTGGAGTCGCGAAAGCCGCAGGCATAAAGAACAAAGGTGGTAAAGCTTCACGCACTCCTAAAGTGAGCGCCAGTATCTACAAATCCATCAGCAAAATGGACCGAGACAAAGATGGTATTGCTTGCGAGAACTAAGCTCGGGCGCTTTCCCAGCTCTACCATGGGCCGGAACGAAAAGGGTTCTCGCTACCTTCCTTAACTGACCTTCGCGGCAGCGGCCATTTCGAAGGAATCCGGATCCATAGGAAAACGTAATTCCCACCAAATGGATATGGGTTTCGACCCTTGATGCCTTAGGTAATCAACGGGGCCGATTAGCTTGAAATTTATCGTTCCGTTTGGACCCGTTGCCTTTTCCCTCATAGCAAGAAGCACATCACGCCCTGAGTTTCTCTGGGAAATGTATCGTTGCCCAACCGTTGATTCGACGCTGGTCTTGTTCTGTGAATCCCAGTGGAATAACTCAGGAGAAATCGCATAGTCGTGATATCGGATCGAGTCTGAGATCGAACTGTCTTTCTGAAGATTCACAAACAACACATCGACCTTGGCCTCAGGTATGTAATAAACACCTGCAACAGATCCAGACAGAACCCGTCGGGTCCCATTCTCATAAATGGAGCTCCCTGGCAAGTGCGCGTAGCCGAGACCAGCCAACAGCTCCGCTCGTGAATAGGTGGCATGAACTAAGAACGGATGCTGACCACTGGCGAGTTTGAAAGCGCCACCAACGTGTTTAATTCTGTGCCTAAGCACTGCAAATAGGTTTGCCGCCTCAAATTTGAACACCTCCGAACCTCGAAGAACATCTAGGGCTTCGTCAATGGACTGCCATTCGGATTTATCCCAGGGCCTTCTGCCATCGTCGAAGAGGTTCCAGAACAACATGCTCGCCAATCGACGGTCTGAGCCAGAGAGTTCCGCCCAAGTGGGGCCATTTGAGGCTAACAATCTCGAAAACCCATCCAAACGGTTGGTGTCATCGATGTGCAGCAACTTGGGAATCCTCCTAAGGAGCGATTCATCTATGGAGGATATTTCAAAATCAACAAGTTTGGCTTCCGACAATGCGTTTACCCAACTTCTTCCGCTTCCTCTGTAAATTTCAAAGCTTTCGCGGCCACTGGCCTCGAGATAACTGTGAAAGTCAGTTGTGCCAGCGCTTTTTATTTCCTGCACAAGCCTCTGCCAACTCGGTGATATTTGACGCTTGAGTAGATCGAGTATGTATTCCTGGCTGAGACCGTCTAGCTGAATTGCGCTTCCCGAAGGAAGGTAGGGGAATCCCTCTTGAAGATTTTGAATAACTTCGGAACGAGTTCTTCCGGTGAGAGCAGCGAACTTGGTATCCATTCTGTATTCGGCCCGATGTGCACCGATAAAGTCCAAAATTAGGACATGATCTTTGCCAGGTGAACACCTGAGGCCACGGCCAATCTGCTGCAAAAAGACCACCGGACTCTCTGTGGGCCGCAACAGGATAACGGTGTCTACTTCTGGAATGTCCACGCCCTCATTGAAAACATCAACTGTGGATATTGCCTGGATGAACCCCGACCTAAGCTCTTGAATAATTAGGTTCCGATTCGATGTGACCCCAGTGACAGCTTTAGTCCTGACCCCCATTTGCGTGAACTCTTGGGCTACCTGATTTGCGTGTTCAACTGATACGCAAAATATCAACGCCTTAATCTTGGAGATGTCCGGCACCTTGTTGTTTATTTCTCTCAGTACCCTTTTGTTCCTGAAAGTATTGGAAGTAACCAAATTATTTAGAGTTTTTGATTCATACCGACCAGAAACCCAAGGAAGCTGACGGTAATCTAGCTCCTCTCCCAAGCCAAAATAATGGAATGGGGCTAGCAGGTCTTGGCCCAATGCATCCCATAACCTCAATTCCGTAGCAATTCGACCACCAAAAACCTCCTGCCAAATTTGATCAACGCCGTCTGCTCGCTCCGGAGTAGCGGTTAATCCAACTACCTGCGAGGCGTCCAAACTATCGAAGAGGGCTCGATAGGAAGCTGCCTCTGCATGGTGGAATTCATCGATAATTATGTGTTCGAAGTGATCCGCAGCGAGCTCTTGAATTTTGCCTCGCCCAAGTGACTGAATTGAGCCGAAGACGTGGCGCCATTCCTTAGGTCGTTGGCCGTCCACAAGTAGCTCACCAAAGTGGGAGTCACCAAGAACCTGCCTGAACGTTACAAGAGCCTGCTGCAAAATTTCTTGGCGGTGGGCGACAAACAACAGAGTGGGTCTCGGTCGGCCGGCACGAATAAGACGCTTGTAATCAAGCGCAGCCAATACAGTTTTCCCAGTGCCAGTGGCTGCAACGACTAGGTTACGAGTATGCCCGAAGACTTCCCGCGCAACAGCAAGCTCTTCAAGCATCCGCAACTGGTGAGGTCTGGCTGTTACTTCAAGGCTCGGCAAGAGAAATTGGTCGGTCGGGGCGCTCTTTGACTGTCTAGCAAGCGCCTCTTCGAGAGCGTCGCCATATTTGGCAGTCGAATAGTGGCGATAATCACCAGACTCCCAATAAGTATCGAATGCTGCCTGAAACTTTGCAAAAAGTTCCGGTGCCTTCGCCTCCGAAAGTCGAACATTCCACTCTGATCCAGTGGTGAGTGCTGAATAGCTCATATTTGAGCTTCCGATGTAAGCAGTTGAAAAACCAGAATTCCGATGAAACAGCCAGGCTTTGGCGTGAAGGCGATTGGACACCGGCAGCAAGTCGATGCGCACCTCAACACCCAAATCATTAACTAGGCGATCGATTGCTTTCTTATCCGTTGCACCCATGTAGGTTGTTGTGATCAATCGAACAGGAACGTTTCGATCCCTGAGCTTTTTTAGCTGACCATCTAGTAGCCGCAATCCCGACATCTTTATGAAAGAAACAAGAATCTCAACTCGATCAGCGGTTGCAAGCTCTCTCTCGAGTTCTAGATCGATCCGGGGCTCACCTTTAGTGTTCGTGAATAGGGCAAGCTCACTAAGCGGGGTTAGAGGTCGAAGGCTCCTGAGCCTCTCCGCATTGAATAGGGGAGCTCCAGTGAACCAACGAAGTTCCTTGAAGGCTCCTTCTTGAGCCTCTGCTAATTCAAAATCAAGTGCCTCGGAAAGGGATGCGACAAGCAAATTGAACTCGCCAAGATTTTCCGCCTGTCCGAGTCTTCCCCTGACTAATTTGTCTACATACTGCGCAAAGAGACGCTTTTTTGCCTCAAGATCGGCAACTTCGATGACTCCAGCCTGATCTGACCCTAGGAGCTCGGCCTCATTAGCACTGAGAAGCTGCTCGTATAACCCGTCGCTGAAATGCTGTGAATTCCCCATCGATTTAGACTATCGAGACCCCAGGACACTCCAGCCTATGACGGGTCAAGATTGTCTTGACCCAATAGAAGCTGAACAGCGGGAAGGTCTGGTTTTGCCCATGAGATCGATGCGAGTTCACGTACCTCGAGCCATAAGAATGCATCATGGTCGGTGCTTTGGATACACGCTGAATCATCTATTTTGCAAAGCACGGTTTCGAGCCGAACGACAGTTGTACCCACCCTTGTATCTGAGATGTCTAGGGTTCGGAGCGGCCTGCAAACAATACCCATCTCCTCAAAAATTTCCCTGGCCAAAGCTGCATGGGGTTTCTCACCAGCCTCCACCTTCCCACCAGGAAATTCCCACTCTCCGGCCGCAGCCTTGTGTGGGGCCCGTCGACAGGCGAGCACCTTGGAATCTCGGACAATTACAGCAGCTACAACGTGCAGAGGATTTCGATCAGTCACCCTGCAAACGTACCAACTCTGTCAGCAGCAACTTGTAGCCTTGCCTTATGGAATTTGGCGAAATCATCAAGGAACTAAGAGAATTTGTGGCTGAGCGGGAATGGCAGCAATTTCACAGCCCAGAAAACCTCGCCAAGAGCATCTCTATCGAGGCAGCCGAACTATTGGAGCAATTCCAATGGGGAGAGCCGGATGACGAAACGAATGTGAACGATGAACTCGCCGATGTTCTGACCTACTGCTTACTGCTTGCCGACCACTACGGTTTGGCACCGGCTGAGCTCATCCACAACAAGCTTTCCAAAACGCGCATAAAGTACCCCGTTGAAAAAGCACGCGGCCGAAGCGATAAATATGACCGACTTTAAGATCGAGACGTTTCCGTTTGACCATGAAGCTATCACGACATGGGGGCTTGCAGACCCAGTCGGCATTGACTGGCCAGTCGTCTATACCTTGAGCGACCAGAAGCACATTTATGTTGGGGAAACTCTCAATGCAACTTCGCGTCTACATCAGCATCTGAAGACAGAGGGTAAACAAGGGCTTAGCCATGTGCAAATCATCTTGAATCCAAGATTCAACAAGTCGGCATGCCTCGACCTTGAGTCGCAACTCATTAAGCTTTTCGCTGCCGATGGCACACACAGGGTTCTCAACGCAAACTCGGGAATCACAGACGCAAATTACTTTGAGCGAGATAAGTACCGAGACTCTTTCAGCGAACTCTATGAAGCCTTGGTTCGAGATGGGCTGCTTTCAAGACCGATTCCGGAAATCGTCAACAGCAACTTGTTTAAGTTCTCACCCTTTAAAGCTCTGAATACTGAGCAGGCGTTAGTGGTGTCTGCAATTACCGAGAAGATCTTGGATCTGGTTGGCCCATCGGGCGGCGGTCAATTGATTGTTCAAGGCGATCCGGGGACAGGTAAGACAATCGTGGCAATTTACTTGATAAAGCTGCTTCGAGACATCGCACTATTTAAGGATGATGAGATTTCAGAACAGGAGTCAGTATTTTCAGAACTGTTCACCACTTCAAGTGCTGAGAAACTTAGAGGCCTGAAGATTGGCTTGGTCGTACCCCAGCAGGCGCTCCGTAAGACTCTTCAAACGGTGTTTGCGCAAACTCCAGGCCTCGATAAGGCAATGGTTCTCACTCCATTTGAAGCCGCTGACTCAGCAGACGATTTTGACCTACTAATCGTGGACGAAGCTCACCGTCTGGGCCAAAGAGCAAACCAGCCATCCGCAGCTCAAAATAAGAAGTTCTCTTACCTGAATGAAAAACTCTATGGAACTGACGACCCTGCAATTACACAACTCGACTGGATCAAAACCAAGAGCCGAATTCAACTGCTCCTTCTTGACACTGCACAGGCCATCAAGCCAGCCGACCTGCCATTGAACACCACGCAGTCACTAATCGACAGGGCAATGGCTGAAGAGTCTCTTTTTAAGCTGACTTCGCAGATGCGAGTCTCCGGCGGAAAGGAGTACCTTGAGTTCGTCAGGGCTCTATTCGCTGATACACCCGAGGCGGCGAGAGACTTCAGTGGATACGATCTGCGTTTCTACAGCGATGCCTTTCGAATGAGACAAGACATTTTGGCTTTGAACGAGCAGCACGGATTAGCGAGGCTGCTAGCCGGATTTGCCTGGCCTTGGGCATCTAAAAAAGACAAAGAGGCCATAGACATCGAGCTCAATGGGATGACTCTCCAATGGAATCAGACAGTTACAGATTGGGTGAACTCCCCGACATCTCACTTAGAGGTAGGAAGCATCCACACAATTCAGGGTTATGACTTGAATTATGCAGGTGTGATTCTTGGAAATGACATTGCATACGACGCCGAAACAAAACGCGTGGTCTTTGTTCGTGAGAATTATCACGATGTGAAGGGGCGTGAGAATAATGCTGCCAGAGGTATCGTCTACTCAGATGAAGATGTTCGACACTGGGTCCTAAACATTTACCGAGTACTACTAACTCGCGGAATCAAGGGAACATTCATCTATGTTTGCGACCCAGCATTAAGAGAGCACCTTAGTGCGCTATTCGAGCCACACCAAAAGTTTTGACTCTTTCAGATCAGAGACGCTGATCCCTTTTGTGATTTAGAAGAAAACCCCGCCCTCTGGGGGAGAGAGCGGGGCGGTCTTCATGGGCGCATTACTTGGTCGGCAAGGTCCAAGTTGCTGCCTTGTACTGCTTGGTTACTGCATCAGCAAGAACAAACACATTTACCTTTTTCGAGTCGCTGGTGGCAGAGGTAATGTTTAGGTTTCTGGCTGAGGTTTGGGTGCCGGTGTATGAACTTGCGGTAATGGTGATGGCCTGGCCGGTGGTCACCACACCGGTTGAAAGGCTGATTGAAACCGCAGCCCAGCTCTGGTTTGAGCTGCCAATCACGTTGCCGCTTCTAACACCGGTGATGGTTCCGCTAGACAACTGACCAACAGCGGCGATGGTGCTGTAGGTGGCAAACTTGGCGTTGCTGGCAGCCGAGGCTGATGAGTAGGTAATGTTCTTACCCTTTACAGCCTTGCCCTTTGAATCAACGGTCATGATGAACTTCATGCCAGGCATTACCTGCAGGCTGCCAACACCGCTGGTTAGAACCACCCAGGTGTTCTTTGACTTACCCGGCACCGCAGAGAACCCGGTGACATCTGCCGGAATCACAGTTGCCGAAGGCACGCTTGAAGCCAACTTTTTGCCCGAACCTGAGATTGAAAGA
This sequence comes from Rhodoluna limnophila, assembly GCF_005845365.1. Classification (GTDB taxonomy): domain Bacteria; phylum Actinomycetota; class Actinomycetes; order Actinomycetales; family Microbacteriaceae; genus Rhodoluna; species Rhodoluna limnophila. The sequence continues at coordinate 1,300,706 of NZ_CP040509.1, forward strand.
ATCTCACGCTTGGCAATCGCGGCACCAGAACCAAACTGGCAGTAGCTGTTTGAACCAACCACGGTCTTGGCATAGGTTGTGGCCACGGCCAACAGGGCAGAGGTGCTTGAGGTGGCAGCCTTGTTTGCTCCAAGCGATACCGCCACACAGCCGTAGGTGCTGCTGGTGTAGTTGGTGATCTGGGCTGAGGTCTTAACCAGTGGGCTGGTGCTTGAGGTTGAGACCGTGGCAAAGATGGTGCGGTTTGGCTTGGTCATGTCAATTGGGTTCATGCACTCGACACGGATAAACGGAGCGGACATCGCTGACGAGGTCAAGATCAGTCCGCCGGCGGTGTAGCCAGAGCCAGCAGCTGCGGTACAGAATGCACTCAACTTGGCCTGGGTGATTTCAGTGGTCTTGATGCCGCTGGCCGAGTTTAGTGAACCCCACTTGACCACGTTGTTGAACGCGGTGTTGCGGTAGAGCACAGCAAAACCAGTGCCTTTGGTGCCAATCCAGCCAACTGAGTTGAGTGTGGTGGCCCCGGTAATAACTAGCTTGCCGCTACCGGCAAACTTGGTGTTTGCGCCTGCCGCGGTGTTGTTAACCACGGTGATGGTTCCGGCAACTGCTGAGCCATAGAACACATCGCCGTTGGCACCCGCATAGGCACGTGAGGTGTCGGTCACCGTGATGGCCGAGTTCATGGTCTTTAGTGATGGGGCAGTGACCTTGATTGAGGTTGAACCAGAAGGTGCAGCTAACTCAGGGGTAACCATGGTCGGCGGAACATAGACTCCGCCGCCACCGCCAGCAATCGTGGTGTGGGATACAGGTTCTGACTCAGGGCCGGTGCCCTCAAAGTTTGAGGTAGCTGACACCTTGACGTCGTAGTTGGTTGAACCGCTGAGTGAATAAACCTGGCACTTTTGGCCGGCAGCACGGTTTTCTTCGGTCAGGTATCCGGTGTAAACCAAGACGCCCGCGGTTGTGTAGGCGCGGCAGCTGTAGCTGGTGGCACTAGGGGTTTGGTCAATCACCACTGCGATGCTGTTGTAGGTGCTGCTTGCAGCATCAATGGTGAAGGTTGGGGCAACTGGGCCACAGCTTCTGGCAACAGATGTAACGCCATCAGCGTTGTCAACAATGGTCAGCGCTGGGGCGTAAACCGCGTCGGCCAGTGGGCGCTGAACGTATGCACTGGCGTTTACCTTCACGCCCTGAGAATCAGCCGGAACCTGGTGATACTGGCCGCCCTCGTCACCGGTCACGGTTGCACCAGTGACCTCGGTGTACGCAGTGTCATCCATGGCCACCGACTGCAGAATGGTCAGCGTGGTGGTGGTTACCGCGTAGGCGTAGGTTGAGTTGAAGGCATCGATTAGCAGCGCGCCGGTGCCGTTGACGTCTACGTTGGTGCCAGTGAATTCGTGCGGGCCATCGGTGGTCAAGGTGACACGGCCAGCTTCAACGCTGTAACCAATTACCTTGGCCGAGCCCGGCACAGTTTGAGTTGCGTAGGCCTCGCCAACTGGCAAGTGGCGCACAGACACGTTTGGGTCTGCGTAGGTGTTGCTGCCGTCATCAGTGGTGGTTACCGGCTGGCCGTTTGCTGCAACCTGAAGTCGTGACTTGAAGGCACTACCAACGGTTAAGTCACGGGCCAAGCACAGGCCATCGGTGGTTTCAAAGTGAACGTTGATGTCTGAGTCGGTGGCGGTGTAACTGGTAACCGCGTTGGCCTCAAAGGTTGCTTGGGTGTTGTAGTTAAGGCCGGCGGTGCCAACTGGTAGGCCGTCGGCTGCACCCGGAATCACAAGCTTCGGGGCAACGGCAAAGGTCACATTTTCGTTGGTGTTGTTGGTCAGGCGGGCACTCCAGTATGGGTTGACATACTTGGCGCCAGCGCCGCCACCACAGGTCTTCATTGCCTCGGTCCATGCAATTTCTTGAGTCTGAGGAAGGGTGGTGCCGTAGCAAGGGCCATCACCGGTGACATACCAGTTGAACTGTGCGTTCTGCGGGGTCAGGGTGGTGGTTAGGTTTGGAGCAAAGCTCAAGAGGTCGCCAACAGCAAGGTCGGTAACCATGGTTGATCCGTTTGAGCGGGTGTCAAGGTAGGCGGCAACGTAAAGGCTCACGGTCTCGCCTGGGCGAACAACGGCGGTCTGTCCGTTGGCAACATCGCGGTTGACACGAACGTTGTACTTGACCGATGGCTCTGCGGCCTGGGCTGGTGAGGCGCTGATTGCAACCACACCGGTGAGGGCAAGGGCCAGCGTTGCCGCGATGGCGGCTGCGCGTTTTGATGCAAATTTGAAGGCTTTGGTTTGGCTGTTAAACAATGAGTCACAACACTTTCTAGTAACTTTGCCGCGCCTCTGGGCGGGGCTCGTTGTGAGCCTATGGCAGCCAAATTTTTGGTTTGCTAGAAAGTGATTGGTGTCAAAGACAATGGTCTTGACAATTGTTGTGCTGAGAGCCTGTTTTGCTGGTTTTCTTTGTTATTCTCCGGCCGACAGGTGGACAGCCACCTATTTGGTTTTTTGTTTCTACAGTCGGGCTGACAGGATTTGAACCTGCGACCCCTTGTCCCCCAGACAAGTGCGCTACCAAGCTGCGCTACAACCCGTTGAGCCTTGGTTTGCCAACGATGAATTGGTTTACCAACTATGAAATAGTACGAGAAACGAAGCCCGGCTGAAAACTGAAGCCTATTGTCAGAGGTCAGTTCTACGCTTTGGCCATGAGTGAAAAACCTATGGGCTGCTTGGCTGTGTTGTTTGGTGTCGGCGCAAACCGGCCAAACCCTGCACCTCCCGCAAGTAAATCAACTGATCCAACCGATGGCGGCATGTCCGAGGGTGACATCCACTCTGGGCCAGGTGGCTATGAGGGTATGGGTTACTCGGGTGGTTATGCCGCCGATTACTTTGACGAGGGTGACGAACGCTAGTCGTGCGTAATCGGTTTTGGCTGCGGGTTGGGGTTGCAGCCGCCTTAGCGGCTGTGCCTGCGATCTTCGCGTTTTCATTTCTAAGCCTGACCGAAGACTCAGCTTTGCTGGCAGACCCTACGCCAATCGATTCGACTGCAAGCGACGTGTTGAGCTGGAATTGGCACGAGCCCGAGCGAGAGTGTGAGCACTTTGTCTCTTGCACTTTCATCGAAGTTGAAAACACCGCGCGGTGCCCAGATCAGATCTTCATTCCGATGTTTGTCAGCGATGAGCAGCAAAATCGAGTGACCTGGTCCGACCTAATTCTTGATTCGCCAAGACAGCGGGGCACGGCGGTGGTTGAAGTCGGCGTGAACATCGAGGACTTCAGCTACTTCAATGTTGGTGAAATAACCTGCACTGTCGGCCCGCCGACCCTTGAACTGAAAATCTAGCCCCGACTCACCGCGTATCTGAATAGTACTTTGAGCTGCGGAAAGGCAGCCTTTTCCTGGCGGCATTTCGACAGTAGATTGACCTCATGAATAAGAGTTTGAAAAAGTTGCGCCAGCGCACCAAGTTCTTTGCCTATATCCTTTACGGATCAATCGGCATCAGCGTAGTTGCATTTATAGCCCAGGTAATTCTGCAGCTAAATGGGTCAGCCTCTAGTGACCCAGCCATGGCCTTCTGGATTTCAGTTGCCGGGTTCTTCAGTAGCCTTTGGGCCTACGCCGGAGGAATCTGGCTGACTTCAAGTTTCTTTCTCTGGTCGACCGAAGCAATCATCGATGCTCTTGAGAAAAAGACCGAATGACTTTTTACCGCAACCGCACTGACGCCGGGCAGCAACTTGCCGGCGCGGTCATCGCGCGCTTGGGCCCAAACCCGGCCAACGCAATCGTGCTTGCGCTTCCGCGCGGTGGGGTCCCGGTGGCGAGTGAGGTTGCGAGGCAAAGCGGTGTTGCATTAGACCTTCTAATAGTGCGCAAACTGGGTATGCCTTTTGACCCCGAGTTTGCCTTTGGTGCAATTGGCCCGGGCGGTGCCTGCTATCTGAACCCAGATGTTTTGGAGAGGCACGCAATCAGTGACGAGCAAATCAATCAAGTGCGCGAGTCTGAGGCCGCCGAGCTTGCCCGACGTGAACATCTATATAGAGGTAATCGGGAGTTTCCTAACCTCGATGGCAAAACAGTGATTGTGGTTGACGACGGTATTGCCACCGGAGCATCGATCAAGGCTGCGTTGCTGGCGCTCAAATCATTGAAACCTGGCAAGGTGGTTTTGGCGGTGCCGGTGGCGCCCAAAGAATCGGTGCCTGAATTCACCCAATTAGTTGACGAATTTATTTGCCCGCTGACCCCAGAGCACCTGGGTTCGGTTGGCGAGCACTACGCCGAGTTTGGTCAGGTGACTGATGCCGAAGTGTTAAACCTGAGTAACAGAGGGTAAACAAGTTTGCCAACGTCAGTGGGTGCAGGCAGAGTTATCTCAAAGGAATTCGCAGGCACAAACCTGAATTCACCACCTAAGAACACAATTCATTGAGGGAGCATCGCATGACATCATCAAAGCGTTTCAAGACCGGGCTAGTTGCCCTGGCCACCGCCACCGCCCTGCTACTAGCCGGTTGCGCATCAGCCACCCCAGAGCCAACCGAGTCAACTGACGCACTGCCGACCCTGACCGCCGGCAAGCTAACCATCGGAACCGGCGAGCCAGCCTATGAGCCATGGGTTGTTGGCGACGCCCCAGAGTCTGGCGAGGGCTTTGAAGCTGCCGTTGCCTATGCCGTTGCCGAAGAGCTTGGCTTTGCCGCCAGCGATGTTGTTTGGGTGCGCACCACTTTTGACGAGGCAATTGCGCCTGGCCTAAAGAACTTTGACTTCAACTTGCAGCAGTATTCAATCACCGATGAGCGCAAGGCTGCCGTTGACTTCTCGAGCCCGTACTATGAGACCACCCAGACTGTGATCACCGTTGAGGGTTCAGCAGCTGCCGGTGCAACCACCGTTGCAGAGCTAAAGGGCTTGCAGATTGGTGCCGCCACCGGAACCACCAGCTTTGCTGCCATCGAATCAGTGATCAAGCCAACCGCAGGCGCAAAGGCATTCAACTCAAACGATGACGCAAAGGCTGCTCTAGAGGCCGGCCAGATTGACGCCATCGTGGTTGACCTGCCAACCGCGCTTTACCTAACCGCAGTTGAGCTAACCGGCGGCAAGATTGTTGGTCAGCTTTCAGGTGCTGCTGTGGGCGACCAGTTTGGCCTAGTGCTAGACAAGGACAGCCCTCTAACCGCAGCTGTTACCGCAGCGGTTGACCGCCTGCGCGCCAGTGGCAAGCTGCAAGAACTAGCCGATCAGTGGCTAGCCGACTACGCCGGTGCACCGGTTCTGAAGTAATACCAACTGTTAGATTGGGGAGGTAGTCACTGACTGCCTCCCCTTCAGTTTTCGCCCAATTACCGAAAGCAAAAAATGGCCAGCGAGACCCGCGAATACCAGCCCTCAGAGGCTGAACTTGCTCGCCGGGTTTATCGCGCCAGCAAAAAGCGCCGCTCAACCCTGGTGTCATTTATCAGCACTGTGGTCTTTGCTGCGGTTGCAGTTTTAGCGCTCGTAAACACACCCGGATGGGAGCGCGTCTCAACCTCATTCTTCGACTGGGACACCGCGATCGGGGCTTTCCCGCGCGTACTCGAAGGCCTTTGGCTAAACCTTCGGGTTTTGGTTTTTGCGGTTATCGGTGTGCTGATTTTTGGCCTGCTGCTGGCCATTATGCGCACGCTGCGCAACCCAGTGTTTTTTCCGCTGCGCATCTTTGCCCGCGGTTATGTTGACTTTTTCAGAGGCCTGCCACTCATCATCGTGCTCTACATTGTGGGCTTCGGAATCCCTGGTTTGCGCCTTGAATTCTTAGGTCGAATCCCGGCCGAGGTGCTTGGCACAGTTGCCCTGATTCTCACCTACTCGGCTTATGTGTCTGAGGTGTTTAGAGCCGGCATCGAGAGCATCCACCCATCGCAGCGGTTGGCCGCCCGCTCACTGGGCCTCAGCTATTCAAAGACCATGCGCCTGGTGGTTTTGCCGCAGGCGGTTAGGCGCGTTGCCCCACCACTGATGAACGACTTTGTGGCTCTGCAAAAAGACGTTGGCTTGATCTCAATTTTGGGTGCGGTTGATGCCGTGCGCGGTGCCCAGATTGAGGTGGCCAAGTATGCCAACTTCACGCCCTATGTTGTTGCCGGTCTGTTGTTTGTGCTGCTGGCAATTCCATCGGTGCGCTTTGCCGACCGGATTAGCCAAAAGTATGCTCAGCGCGAGCAAGCAGGGAGCGCCCTTTGAGCCCCAGCAACCTAAACCAGCCGGGCGCGGTGACCGAGATTGACTGGTCTAACCCGCGACTAAAAGTGCGCAATTTACGTAAGCAATATGACGAGCGCGTGATTTTGAATGGCGTTGACCTCGAGATTTATCCGGGTCAAATTGTGGCCCTGATTGGGTCATCTGGCTCGGGCAAATCAACCATGCTGCGCTGCATCAACCTGATTGAAGAAATCAGTGACGGGCAAATTTGGCTTGAAGGGCGCGACATCAGTGTTGCCGGCATTGATCAGGATGAAGTTCGCCGCGATGTTGGCATGGTTTTTCAGTCATACAACCTCTTTGCGCACCTGAGCATTCTTGACAACATCACGCTGGCGCTGCGCCACGTGCAGGGCAAGACCAAGGCTGAGGCCGACGAGGTTGCAATGCAGTGGCTATCGCGAATTGGCTTGGCTGATAAGGCAAAGTCCTTCCCCGATAAACTCTCGGGCGGCCAGCAGCAGCGCACGGCAATTGTGCGGGCGGTGGCTTTGAACCCCAAGCTTTTGCTGCTTGATGAGGTGACCAGCGCGCTTGACCCTGAGCTGGTTGGTGAGGTGCTTGAGCTGATTCGCGACCTCAAAAAATCGGGCACGACCATCATCATGGCAACTCACGAAATGTCTTTTGCCCGCGATGTTGCCGACTGGGTGGTCTTTTTAGATCAGGGCGCGATTGTTGAAGAGGGTGAAGCGGCAGAGTTTTTTGCCAACCCAAAGCAGCCGCGCACCAAAGAGTTTTTGACCCGCTTGCAGATTTTGTAATTCGCGCTCTAGTAGCGGTATTGCTCAGGTTTGTATGGGCCTTCAACTGGCACAGAAATATAACCAGCCTGGCGCTCACTCAGTTTGGTCAGCGAAACCCCAAGGGCTGGCAGGTGCAACCTGGCAACTTTTTCGTCGGCTAGTTTGCCAATCAAATGCACCCGTGGCTCAAGGTTGGCGGCGTTTTCGGCAAGCTCAATCTGGGCCATGGCCTGGTTGGTGAACGACGCACTCATCACAAAACTCGGGTGGCCGGTGGCATTGCCGAGGTTCATCACGCGCCCCTCGCTGAGCAGCAAAATTGAGCGGCCGTTTGGCAGAGTCCATTGGTCAACCAGCGGCTTAATTTGAACCTTCTGGGCGCCGGGCAGTGCTTCAAGCCCGTGCATGTCAATCTCGTTATCGAAGTGACCGACGTTGGCCAAAATGGCCAGGTTCTTCAGCTTCAAAAAATGCTCGGGTCTGACTATGTCAATATTGCCGGTGGCGGTGATCACAAAGTCCAGCTGCTCAATAACCTCTTCAAGCTGGGCAACCTGGTAGCCATCCATGGCCGCCTGCAGAGCGCAAATCGGGTCAATTTCACCGATGATTACGCGCGCACCCTGACCCGCCAGCGCCTCGGCGCATCCCTTGCCAACGTCTCCATAGCCGGCAACAAAGGCCACTTTTCCACCGATGAGAACATCGGTCGCGCGGTTTAGGCCGTCAACCAGTGAGTGACGAATGCCGTATTTGTTGTCGAACTTTGATTTGGTCACGGCGTCGTTGACGTTGATCACCGGAAACTTGAGTTCGCCCTTGCGTGAGAGCTCTTCAAGGCGCTGAATGCCGGTGGTGGTTTCTTCACTGGCACCAATCATCTGGCTAACCAGCGTGGCAAAACGGGTTGGGTTTTTGGTCTGTGAGGCGGCAAGTAGTTCGCGAACAATCTCGTGCTCGGATTCGATCCATGAATTTTGCATATGCAAAACGCCAGACTTTTCAAATTCAATGCCCTGGTGAACCAAGTAAATCAGGTCGCCACCGTCATCGATGATGCTGGTTGGGCCCAGGTGTGTGTTGCCCTCGGCGTCAGGGTAGTTTGACCAATCCAGAATCTGGTCCAGGCACCACCAAAACTCTTTCGAGCTCTCGCCCTTCCAACCAAACACTGAAATTCCGGCCGGCGCCTCGGGGGTGCCGGTGCCAACAACCAGGGCGGCAGCAGCTTCATCCTGGCTAGAGAAGATGTTGCAGCTGGCCAAACGCACGCGGGCACCAAGGGCCACCAGGGTCTCGACCAAAACGGCCGTTTGCACGGTGATTGACAGCGATACTGAGATGCGCGCCCCGGATAGCGGCTGGCTCTGGGCATACTCGGCACGAACTGCCATGAGTCCAGGCATCTCGTTTTGGGCCAGGCTAATTTGGTGGCGGCCTGTCTCGGCAAGTGAAATGTCGGCGATTGAAAAGTTAGTTGAAGTAATTCCGCGGTGACTCACGGTGAATCCTCTCTAGAGGACCCCCGGCCCTCATGTTCAGTCTGTCATGAGAGCGCGGGGAACCCGAGAAATGAGTCGTTTGGTTACTGAACGTTAAAGAAGTAGTACTTGTTGTCCCAAGAGCTTGGAATCAGAACCATTTGGCTTGGGTCTTTCGAAATGTCCAACTGCACGTATAGGCTGCCGGTGTCGCTGAAACCCGGCATGATTGCAATGTCACCTAGGTCATCAGAAACTGTCGGCCCGAAGATGCCTTGGGAAATAAGTTTTCCGCCAGCCACTACGCCCACCTCAGCAATGTATGGTTCTTCGGTTTCATCACCCATGTTGGTAGCTGTGACGTTGAACTGAACCCAGCGGGTTGTTGCTTCAGGGTCAGGAATACCGTCGTAGTTATCGTCGTAAGTGCAGCCGTCGTTAAACATGTTTTCTGAACATACGTACCAAGATGCGTCGTCAACGTATTCGTTGAAGGTGAACTTGAAGTTTCCGATTTTTAGAGATGTTCCAACTGGTACAGGTCGCTTTGCACTGCCAAGCGCGGGTGCCGTGGAGGTGAGTTTCCAAACCTTTTTGCTACCTGACTTCACACACGTGTAGGTCTTTAGGCCGACCGTGGATTTTTTGTTTAGCGTTGTGCATTTGGCGCCGGCCTTAACTGTTGCGGCCTCTGTTGCGCCAATCCCCGATGAAAGGACCAGACCTAGCGCAAGAGCAATTGCACCGAAACTTTTACCGATTGTGATTGTTGCCATTTCGATACCCCCATATCGTTCAGTTATCTAAATAGTAGGGCCAAATTGGAACTTAGACACCAACTCGGCGCTGAGCCTTATTTGCCCCTGACTTGCTCTTACGAGAGTTGCGTAAACAGGCCTCAAGTACGCCACCGTCGAGACGATTCGAATTGTGATCCAAGGGCATTCTTGGGTTACGAATTGGACAGCTGGCAGGAAGTCTGAGTCCGCGCTAAACAAGAGAATCTCTTCGTATTCGCCGCTCAAGGCACCTTTGACTAGTTCTGTAGCCAAAGCAACATCTGTCTGCTTCTCTTGATGTTTCCAGAATTTGGTCTCACAATGTGGACAATTTTGAGACTGGCTCCTAAATTCGCCAAGGACAACCCCTACCCCGGATGATCGAAGTTCAGCCAAATATTTATCTTGGGCTTCCTTGACTGAGTTGCCAAGATGCCTGATTTTTGCTGTGAAATATTGGACCCGCACTTCTGATATTCCGTGCCCATCGGCAATGAACTTCGAAAGGGCCATCAGATCGATTTTTAGAAGATCCTCGTCCAAATCACGAAGCGCATGAAAAATGTTGAGTCCGTCAACACAAACCAACATGCGCGGCATTAGAACCTCGTTAAGTAAAAAACCCGGCGGATATACCGCCGGGGGGGATTGGGTGTGAGCCAATCGCAATACGGCTAAGTTATCAAAGTCTTATTCAGAACTCAATAACTTTGGCCAGTGGAAACTAACCTGTGTAAAACCCGGGTTTAGCGCTGGTGCAGCAGGGTTAGCTCAGTGTTTTGCGCCAGACTCTTGAGCCCAACCGCCCTCAACAACGGAACAACTGACTCGAGCATGGTGCACCCTGCATCAACCTGACCGTCAGCAATCAGGTGCTGACCCAGGTGATACATGGCCTTAGCCGTGGTCTCGTGCTTTTCTTTTACGTCATTGTCGGCAATGACCGACTGCAGCAAACTAACGGCAACCTCAGAGTTGCCCATTGCCGAGTGAATGTTGCTGGCCTCGATGGTGCACTCTCGCTCACCCATTAGGTCGTTAGAGAACTTGGCAATTGCCAGGCCTTCTTGCGCTGCGGTTAGGGCCTCGTGCAGGTTGCCCAGTTGACGGTCAACAAAGGCCAGCTTGAACTTGGTAAGAATTACGCGATCGGTGCGACTGTGCGCCTCTAGTAGCGGCAAGGCTCGAAGCAGGCTCTCGCGGGCCTCGGCATAGCGCATGCGGCTAGCCAAAAGTGAGCCAAGGTCAAGGTGGGCCTGACCCTGAAAGTATTCGTGACCGGCCTCGGCAAAACCAAGAATGGCCTCGCGGTAGGCAACCTCTTGTTTGTCTTCTTGCAAAGTGGTTCGGTAGCAGTCGGCCAGGTGCCACTGCATAAATGCGTAATCAAGTGCGTTGCCAACTAGGTCGGCAAATTGCAGGGCCTCTTTAATTGACTCGATGGCTTCGTCATCGCGAGCAGAGTCGTGCAGGGCAAGGCTCTTAAGTCGGTTGGCCTCTACCCAAAGTGCAGATCCGCGCTCGTCAGCAAGAGCATCAATCAGGCCGCCGGCAACCGCAACGGCGTCTTCGTGCTCGTTGGTGTTCCACAGATGAAATGCCAAATCAAACATGGCCTTGTGGCGGTTGGGGTTGTTTAGGTCCGTCGAGCGCTTCCAAAGTTTGGACAGCGTTTTGTCTTCAGTTGATGACATGTGATTCCCCCTAATCTCATTTAAGCCCCCCCCCCCCCTGAAAATCAAGTTGAGCGACTCGCAACCAACGTAGTTCCAGCCTCCGACATTCATTCTCAAAATCACGTTTGGTTAGGATAAGTCCAGCGAACAGAAACGGAATTTCTTTTTATGAGCAAACTCTCAAATGTCATCGAACGCAGCATCTTTTGGTCACGCTGGCTATTGGCGCCGCTGTACCTAGGGCTCATCGGTGTACTGGCAGTGCTTGCCTACAAGTTTGTAATTGAGTTCATTGCCATGGTGCAGAACGTGCTGCTGCACGATGACCACAGTTTTGTACTTGATCTCTTGGCGCTGCTTGACCTGGTGCTAATGGCCAACCTGATTTTGATTGTGCTGTTTGCCGGTTACGAGAACTTTGTTTCGAAGATTGAGGTTGCCGAGCGTTCTGTTGACCGCCCTTACTGGATGGGATCTGTTGACTTCTCTGGTTTGAAGATCAAGCTGATTGGTTCACTCGTGGCTATCTCAGTTATTGAGTTGCTGAAAGACTTTGTTGAGCTTGCCGAAGACACCCATGCTGAGGTTGGTCAAGGCACCATCTGGCGAATCATCATTCACCTAACCTTTGTGGTCTCAGGTGTCCTTTTTGCTGTGATGGACTGGATCAGCGACAACCGAGTGATTCGCAAGCACGAAAGCGCGATGGCTCACGGCAGCGCCGGTAGTTCAGCCAACATCTAAGCTGAACCACCGCCGGCAGGGAAACCTGACGCGAAGGTAAAATATCAAGATGAACCCTGAATATCTTGAAGACCTGCTCAACTGCGCACTGACAGCGGCCAACGCCGGAGCAGCCGAGCTGGTTAAGCGCTTTGGCGGACCACTGGATATTCAATCCAAGACCTCGGCCGAAGACAAAGTTACCGATGCCGATTTGGCGTCTGAAAAAGTGGTTCGCGGCGTTATCGCAGAGCTACGCCCAAACGACACCATCAGCGGTGAAGAACTTGCCGAGCAGGTGGGCGACAACGCAGCCGTGCGCTGGAGCATTGACCCGCTAGACGGAACGGTCAACTACACCCGCGGTATTCCGTACTTTGCCACATCGGTTGGCGCGCAAGACCTAGCCACCGGCCTGTGGGTTGCCGGCGCAGTGGTTGCCCCGGCCCTAAACACCACCTACTTTGCCAAGCGCGGTGGTGGTGCCTGGGTTATTCGCAACGGCCAGACCACCCAGATTTTTGGCCCGCCGGCCGACCGCCAAACCAAAATTTTGGCCACCGGGTTTTCATACTCTGCAGTTGAGCGCGCGGCCCAGTTTGCCAAGCTTGACCAGATGATGCCTGAGTTTGTTGACATTCGCCGCATGGGCTCAGCCGCTCTAGATGCCTGCATGGTGGCCGATGGCACGGTTGATGTTTACTACGAGAAGCACATCAAAGAGCACGACTGGGCAGCCGCCCTTTTGATTGCCGAAGAAGCCGGCCAGACCGTCAAGCGCCCAGAATTTGTGGGCGACTTTGGCTCGGTCAACCTCTAGAAACCTCTAGCCCAACCTAAACGCTCGGCGCACCGGGTACTCAAGGTACTCGGCCATAAACTCAAGCCGTTCGTCGCGCCAGGCGTAATCGCGCGCCACTTTGGCCAGCGCTGCCCAAAAGAATACGTTCAAAAGATCCACACTGATGTGTGTCATCGAATCACCCGGAAAAGCCTTGCCAATCATCCGGCGCAGCAAAGTTGGCACGTCACTCAGGCCGTAACGGTGCAGCGCAGCGCGCACCTGAAACTCAAGTTCACGGGCTCGACGAGGGTTCCAAAGCGGGTTTCCGCCTGAGCCATCGCCCATGCGCCCAAACTCATCGGTGGGCAAATGCAACAGGATGTGTGCCACCTGAGCGTGCCGCACGTGCGCGCCATCAAGCAGATCAAAGAGCTGCGCAAAGGCATCAATCTCGTAACCGCATTTACGCAGATCAAGGACATCGGGGTAATAAGGAAACTTATAAAACGGGATGTGCTTGACGATTGGGCCCGACTTGCGAATTGCAACCTTGCCCTTGACCTCGCCGCCCCAGGTTTGAACGGCTTCATCGGGCTCACCCGCGCCTTGCCATTCTTCAGGATTCATAGAGTTCTATTGTGCCAAAATTCGTTTGACTTCACGGATGGCTGCCTGCTGCCAATCTTGCTCTTCAGGCCCGCTGTGAATGTAGCTGGAGGTGTAGGCAACGCCAACTCGATAACCGAAATCACCGAAGGCAATTTGACCGCCAAGACCGTCGTGGCCGAAAGAGGTTGGTGAGATCATGTCTCTGAACCCAGGGGTGTCGAGCATGAACCCGAGGCCGCGGTTTGGCCATGGGCCTGGCTCACCCCAAACGGTTGGGCCGGTCACGGTGATGGTCGATGCCTCGCGCAGGGTTTCGTCACTCAGCAATCGCACGCCATCGGTCTCGGTAACACAAGCAGAGTAAATCTTGGCCAATGCCTTGGCACTGGCAACACCGCCCGCACCGGCAAACTCCGACTGCAAAACTCGAGGGTCGTTGAACCCGGTGCCCTCGCCGGCAACCTCGGCGGTGAAGGCGCTGCCAAAGGTCATGGCTTTTTCAATCCAATAGTTTGGGGTGCCCGGCAGCGGGTTGCCAGAGGCACGCTTGCCGTCGGTGATCAACGGTGCAACCTGGCCAAGTTTGTCGGCTGGCAGGCCAATCCAGGCATCTGCATTCAGTGGGCCAGCGATGTGCTCGGCAAAGTACTGACCAATGGTTTGACCGGTAATGCGTCGAACCACCTCGCCAACCAGGTGGCCAAAGGTGCCAGCGTGATACTGGTATCCGGTGCCCGGAGCCCACAGCGGTTCTTGCGCGGCAAGCTCGTCAACCACAGTGTGGCCGTCGAGAAATTCATCGAGGGTTAGATCGCGGCGAACAGCAGACAAACCTGCGCGGTGCTGAAGCAACCACTTGACCGGAACCTCACTCTTGCCTAGGGCCGCGAACTCTGGCCAGTAGTAGGCCACGCGCTGCTCTGGGTCTAGCAAACCACGCTCAATTAGCTGGTTGGCAACGATAGAGGTGAGGCCCTTGGTGCAAGAGAAGATGACTGATGAAGTGTTCGACTGCCAGTCTTGCCCCGGCTTTGCCTGACCCTGCCAAATGTCTAGGGCCAGCTCACCATCCTGATAAATTGCCATCGATGAGCCTCCGGCAAAGGCGCCATCGGTGATTTTTTCGAGCTCTTTGCCCTGGGCAAAGAACAACTCAGCAACTGTCTCAAACTTCGGTGTGATCAACATAGTGTTTCAATTCTGCCACCTGATTCGGGGCTTAAATAAGTCGTTCTTAAGGCAAAAGGTGCCCGACCGAAGTCGAGCACCTTCCACACTGGAGTGGGCGATTCCTTACTAGTGAATCTGGTTGATAGTTCCAGTAAGAGTGTTTAGTTCAGCCTCAAGCTCAGCCATTGCCTCGCCACCGGCCATGAGGTCGGTGATCTGGTCACGGGTGCGCTCACCCTTGGCAAAGTCATCGGCCTTTTCGCCGCGAATCAAAACCGCAAAGTGGTCACCAACGGTTAGTGCGTGTGACACGTTGTGAGTTACCAAAATAACTGCGATGCCCTTGAGCTTGGCCTGCATGATGATGCGAAGAACGTGAGTTGCCTCTTTAACACCAAGCGCTGCGGTTGGCTCGTCAAGAATCAGCACGTTTGCACCAAAGTAAACCGCACGCGCAATTGCTGATGCCTGGCGCTCACCACCTGATAGACCACCGATTAGACGGTCACCGTCAGTCACGCGGGTGATGCCCAGTGCCTGCATCTCGCGAACTGCGGTCTCGTTGGCAAACTTCTTGTCGAAGCGCTTGAACGGACCCCAACCCTTTAGTGGCTCAGCGCCAACAAAGAATGAACGGCCAATGCTCATCAGCGGGAAGGTGCCGCCGAACTGGTGAACGGTAGCGATACCCACGTTGCTGGCATCTTTAGGTGACTTGAAGTTGGCAACCTCGCCGTTTACCTCAAGGGTTCCTGACGTTGGTTCGTGAAAACCTGACAGCACCTTGATCAGTGTTGACTTACCAGCACCGTTGTCACCCAGTAGGCAAAGTACCTGGCCTGGGTAGACCTCTAGCGATACGTCTTTTAGAGCTGCGTAGCCGGCAAAGATTTTTGAAACATTCTTTAGAGCCAGAATTGGCTTCTGTGCTGACTTAGTCATTCTTCTTCTCCTTTTTGCCACCAGACAAAGCCAAGCGGCGGAAAGTGTTGTTGGTTAGTACAGCGATTAGTAGCAAGATACCCAAGATCAGAGCAGCCCAGTCGGCGTTCCATCCGGTGTAGTAGATACCCTGGTTCACAATTGCAAAGGTAAGGGTTCCGAGAATCACACCGACAGTTGATCCGTAACCACCGGTTAGCAATACGCCACCGATAACTACAGCGATGATCGAGTTGAACACGAACGATTGACCATTGGCCACCTGGGCACCGTTGTACATGATGGTCTGGATTACACCGACAAGCGCTGCACCGAATCCGCTGGCCATAAATAGACCGATGCGAACCTTTGCTACTGGAATACCGGTTGCACGAGCTGAAACTACGTCTCCACCGATTGCGAAAATCCAGTTACCGAACTTGCTCTGGGTAAGAATCCATGAAATGACAACTGCAACTAGCAGCCACCAGAAGATAGCCACGCTGAATTTGCCACCGATGAGTGAGCCGAAAGTCTCTTTGAAGAATGGCTCGGCGGTGAGTGAAACTGCGGTTGAGCTAACCACAAGGCGGGTTGCACCCAGGGTCAAACCTGAGACTGCAAACAGCATGGCTAGGGTTACAACGAACGAAGGCAGGTTGGTCTTGGTAACGATTAGACCGTTTAGGAATCCAACCAAGGTACCTAGCGCAAGAGCTGCAATGATTCCGACGATGGTCGGAAGGCCGTAGTAGCCAGAAACGATGGCTAGAGTCATCGAGCTTGAAGCCAGTACCGAACCAACTGAAAGGTCTAGGTCACCGGCGATCATTACAAGTGCAACTGGAAGGGCAATAATGCCTAGCTCAGCGGCCACGTTTAGCCAGCTGGCAGAACCGCCAGGGCCAACAAACTCAGCTCCACCGGCAATTGCAAAGAAGACGTAAACAGCAAAGGCACCAACTAGGGCACCGAATTCCGGGCGGCGCAGAAGTGCACCGAAACCTCCGGATTGCTTAGAGAATTTGACGCTTGAAGTAGCGCTCTTGGCCTGCTGGCTCATAAGAATTTTCCTTGATTGTTTGAAGAATTTTTGGAGCTTTGGCTGGGCCAGACCGAAGCCTGACCCAGCCAATGCACACTATTTACGACTAACGTACGCCGTTCGCTACACCAGCGATAACAACATCTACGTTGTCCTTGGTGACTAGTGAAGGGCCAGTTAGTAGTGGGCGTGAAGCAGGCAAGATGCCGTACTGAGCGTACTGCCATGCTGCTGAGGTTGCTAGGTAACCCTGTAGCCAAGGCTGCTGGTCAATTGCGAACAACTGAGTTCCTGCCTTGATGCGGTTTAGCTGGCTCTCTGACAAGTCAAAAGTACCTAGCTGAACCTTGCCAGCCTTGCCAGCCTGCTCGATAGCGCTTGCTGCGCTGTCTGCATCCTGAACACCGATGGTTACGATGCCGTCAATGGTTGCGTCCTTGCTGATCGCAGCCTTGATTGCGTTGGCAACAGCGGTTGGGTTACCGAAGTTTGATGAAGGTAGTGGAAGTTGAGTTGACTTTGCGCCATTAGCCTTTGCACCATCTGCAACACCCTTACAACGTGCCTCTTGGTTTGCTGAACCTGGAACAGTGTTGACACATAGAACGTGCTTGTAGCCAGCCTTACCGAAGTACTCGCCACCTGCAACACCTGCTACGTAGTCGTCAGCACCGATGTAGGTAAGTGCACCGGTGATGTCAGCCTGCTCGATGCCACCAGCGTTGTAGTGGATAACTGGAATACCAGCTGCAACTGCACGCATGATTGCTTCGTTCTCGGCGTCTGGAACCCAGTCAGCAACAACGATTGCCTGTGCACCTGCTGAAACAGCGTCGTCAACGAGCTTTCCAGCGTCAGGGCCTAGGTTGTCGTAGTTCTTTGGGCCAAGCCAGGTAACAGAACCGCCAGCTGCTTCAACAGCCTTTGCTGCAGCCTCGGCGCCAGCCTTAACTACGCCCCAGAATGGGTCTGCTGGCATACCACCGATAACGTAAACCTTGATTCCGCCAGTTGGGGTTTCTTCGGTTGGGGTCTCAGCAGCTGGAGCTGAACAGCCGGCCAATAGTAGCGCGGCGGCTGCAAATAGTGGAACTACTTTTGAAAAACGAGTTTTCATTCTCGCCATCCCTTTCTCTAGTTGATACTTCGTTGTATTTCTGCTTTTTATTTCTGAATCCGCTTCATGTTGTTCTGAAACGAGTCCTCGAGTTAGTCAATGTCCCTTTGTTCCTAACTCTGAGATCTTTGGGGCTGCTCTTTAGACGCCGGCAATCTTTGCTGCGTCGAGAAGAACCTTGGCCGCAACCTCGATACCTTCGATGCGTCCTAGGGACACATCTTCGTGCTCGATGTTGAGGACCATGTTTGGGTCAACATCATGCAGGGCTTTGATGAACTCAGCCCAGTAAGCGGTGTCGTGCCCACGGCCCAGGGCAACAAAGTCCCAAGCCGAATTCTTTGGCCATTCGTTTACCCATTCGTCGCCACCAAGGTTGGTGCGGTTTTCATCTGGGCTCAAACGGCGGAAGCTGTTGTCAAGAACACCCTCGATAGCTGCGTGTGGGTTGACGCGAACGTCCTTGGCGGCTGCGTGAACTACCAGTGAGCCGAGGTCCTTGACCACTGCAATTGGATCCATCTGCTGCCAGAACAAGTGAGAAGCATCCAGTTCAACACCGATGTTGGTGGTGCCGGCACGCTTCACTAGCTCGCGCATTGAAGATGGGTTGAAGACTAGGTTCTGTGGGTGCAGCTCAAGCGCCACCTTGACTCCGTTGTCTACTGCAAGCTTGTCAACCTCTGACCAGTATGCAGAGGCTACGCCCCACTGGTAGTCAAGTACGTCAAGCATGGCTGAGTTCCATGCGTTTACCTGCCAGTTAGGGAACTTTGCGCCAGGCTCGCCACCAGGGAGACCTGACATTGTGACCACGCGAGTCTGTCCAAGGCGGCCAGCTAGGCGGATCGAACGCTTTACGTCTTCTCCGTGCTTGTCACCAATAACTGTGTTTGGGTGCAGTGGGTTTCCGTTGCAGTTCAAGCCACCGATTTCAACGCCGGTGCCCTCGAAGATTGCCAAGAAGTCATCGCGTGCTGCGTCGCTGACCAAAATGTCATCCATGGTTGGAACATGCACTGCTGGCAAGAAGCCACCGGTGTTTAGTTCGATGGTGGTTAGACCTAGGTCACCAATTACCTTGATTGCCTCAGGTAGTGAGCGATCGTGAAGGATTGCGTTGTATAGACCGAACTTCATTTTTAGCCTCGTAGGTAGGTTGGGTTTGCGGTCGGAACATCGACTGATGCACCGTTTGAATTGCCAGACTGGATGACTGCTTCGATGATCTCCATGTTGTGAAGGCCGTCTTCGAAGTTTGCACAGTAAGGGAGAGCTGAGGTCTCTGGTAGGCCAGCAACCTCCTGAAGGAACGCGCGGTTCTGGAAGAAGAACTGGTCGTTCTGACCAACGTTGACACCAGGTGCGTCTACCGGCAGACCACCGGCGATGTATGGGTGTGCCGGGCCGATCTGGATAGTGCGGAATCCGCGCTGACCGTGCTTGTCTTCGTTCAGCATGAGTTCAAACTCACCATTGCGTGACTGGGTGAAGCGTGCTGCACCCTTCTCGCAGTAAACCTCAAACTCAAGTGAGGTTGGGTGGCCGGCGGCAACACGTGAAACCTGGATTGCTCCGGCAATTCCATCGAAGTCAGCCATGAAGCCCGCGTAGTCATCGTTCTCAACGGTGTCCATCTGGTCTGAAACTGTGGCACCCGAGTGACCCTGAACTGCACCTGACGGAATAGGACGTTCGGTGATTGAAGTCGAGAAACGAGCACCGGCAACAGCGGTGAATGGTCGGCCGGTGATGAACTCGGCTACGTATGAGATGTGTGAACCAACGTCAGCTAGTGCACCGGTACCCATACCGCCCTTGTAGCGCCAGCTGATCGGAGACATTGGGTCGCTTGAGTAGTCGGCCCAGTAGTTGCCCGAGAAGTGAAGCACTTTGCCCAACTGACCTGAAGCAACAATCTGCTGAATTGCTGCGATTGCCGGGTTGCGCAAGAAGGTTAGTCCGATGCGTGCAACGGTTGATGCGCTGTTTGCTGCAGCAACCATGGCACGGGCGTCGTCAAGGGTGTCTGAAAGTGGCTTCTCGCAAAGCACGTGCTTGCCGGCAGCCAACAGACCCTCAACGATCTCGCGGTGCAAGCTGTTTGCTACAACTACGCTAACTGCGTGGATGTTTGGGTCGTCAGCAATTGAACGCCAGTCTGCGTCGTGACGCTCGAAGCCAAAGCGCTTTGCGGCAGCCTCACCAAACTGTGCGTTGACGTCACCGATTGAAACTAGCTTTACCTCTGGCAGGTCTGAACCATACAAAGATGTAGCAGCGCGGTACGCCGCAGCGTGCCCACGTCCTGCCATTCCAGCACCGATAACCGCTACACCAATTGACATTGATTCTCTCCTTTGAGCTTTATTGCTAAGTCTGTTGGAGCGCTCCAATGGAGCGCTCCAACTCAAAGTAGCATTACGCCCCGAGAGAAGGAAGCGACTTTACCGAAATGTTATTTTGTCCTAACAAACAAAACTCGGCTCCTAATCGGCTAGCGTGTAATTTGTGACCGAAATCACTGAAAAAGCCAAGCCCGCCACGATCTATGACGTGGCTTTGAAGGCTGGCGTGAGTAAGTCAACCGTGTCACTGGTGATTCGCGGTGAGAGCAATGTCAGTGAAGAAAAGAAACTCCTGGTTCAATCAGCTATTGAAGAACTCGACTACCGCCCTAGCCGCTTTGCCCAGCAACTGGCTAGCCACAAGACCAGGTCTATCGGTGTTGTTATCACCGATTACAAAAACCTCTCATACCTGGGTTTCTTGAAGGGCCTTCGTGAGATTCTTGATGACGCCGGCTACCAGGTAATCATCAGCGATCTTCACCGCAGCCCAAACTTTGCCGAAGACCCAGTTGACGCTTTTGTCTCAATGAAGGTAGATGGTTTGGTTTTGGCCACCGAGCCTGCCGGGTTGCGCACTCACAATCTTGATATTCCATGCGTCATGATCGGTAAGCGCGAAACCCTGGTGCCTGGCTCAGACGTTGTTTTCAATGATGACTCGACCGGCACCCGTTTGATGCTTGAGCACCTAAAACAGCTGGGACATCAGAGAGTGGCACACCTGACCGGCGTTGGCGGCATCGCGATCAACCGCCGCGTGGCTTTTGCAGAGCATGCCAAAGAGCTAGGCCTTTTGGGCTCTGTGTTTGGCGAGGGGCAGCCAACCACCGAAATTGGTGGCTACATGGGGACCAAAGAACTACTTGCTTCAGGAAAAACCTTCACAGCTATTTACGCCGCCAACGACTACATGGCCGCAGGTGCTTTTTCGGCTCTCAAAGAGGCTGGCATTCGAGTGCCCGAGGACGTTTCGTTGGCCGGTTACGATGACTCGCCAATTGCGTCTGAGTACCTGCTAAAGCTCACCACGGTTGACGAGCAGGGTGTTCCGGTCGGCCGCCAAGCTGCCTCACTGCTGCTAGAGCGGATTGGGCAACATACAACTTCAGCACCAAGGAACATCTCGATTGCGCCGACTCTGGTTGTGCGCGGGTCTACCGCCAAAGCTAAGTAGCGCTTAGCGCTTAGCGCCAGCGGGCTGCCAGGTAGTCAGCCTTCACGCGGCGGATGGTGCCCGAACGCGAACGCAGAATGATGCTGTCAGTGGTTAGGTAATCGCCGTGCTTCTGCACACCGTCAAGCAGCAAACCATCGGTCACGCCGGTGGCCACAAAGTAGGTGTTGTCACTCTTGACCAGGTCGTCCATTTCAAAAATCCGGTTCAAATCGTGACCAGCTTCAATGGCCTTCTTCATTTCTTCTGGTGACTGCGGGGCAATGCGGCCCTGCATAAATCCGTTTAGCGCCTTGGTGGCACATGCCGTGATGGTGCCCTCTGGTGCGCCGCCGATACCGAGGAGCATGTCGATGTTTCCGCCTCCGGTTACAGCGTGAATTCCGGCAGCAACATCGCCGTCTAGAAATAGGCGGGTGCGGCCACCGGCGCGACGAACTGCTTCTTGAAGCGGCACGTGACGTGGTCGGTCGATCATTGCAACTGTGATGTCGCTGACATCTTTTTTGAGCGCCTTGGCAAGCTCGCGCACGTTTTCTTCTGGGCTCTGGTCCAGGCTTACGGCACCGCGGCCAGCCGCCGAGGTAACCAGCTTGTCCATGTAGAAAACGTCTTGTGGGTTGTACATTGAACCGCGGTCAGAGACTGCGATAACTGAGATTGCGTGAGCACGACCTGATGCGGTTACTGAGGTTCCGTCTACCGGGTCTACTGCAACGTCACACTCTGGCCCGTTACCGTTACCAACGACCTCACCGTTGAAGAGCATCGGGGCTTCATCTTTTTCACCCTCGCCAATGACCACCGTGCCGGCAAAATCTACGGTTGAAAGAAATTCGCGCATGGCATCAACGGCAGCTTTGTCTGCCGCGTTTTTGTCACCGCGCCCAATAAATGCGCTGGCCTTGATGGCTGCTGCCTCGGTCGCACGAACAAGCTCCATGCCTAGGTTGCGGTCTGGCTTTGTGTTCATTGCGACTCCTTTGTCATTTGTTATTACATTTTACCTTTAGGTTTGTTTTTTGGGAACCAGAGACACTAGTCTTGGAACGGTCCATTATTTTGGCCCCAAAACCTTCAACGGCAAAACAGCAACCAGATTCAACACAGACAAAGGAGTCATCGTGAGCAGCAAAGTACGTATCGGCCTAATTGGAACCGGCCGCATTGGCCAGGTTCACGCAGCAACGGTTGCGGCATCTGCGAATGCAGAGCTCACCTGGGTTTGCGATGTATTTCTAGAAGGCGCCGAGAAGACCGCTGCTCAGTATGGCGGCAAGGCCACCAACGACCCTGCAGCTGTTTTTGCCTCTGGCGAGGTTGACGCAGTGATCGTTGCAGCACCGACTTCAACTCACATTGATCTAATCAGCGCTGCGATTGATGCTGGTGTTCACGTGCTTTGCGAGAAGCCAATTGACCTAGACATCAACCGAGTCGACAGCCTTCGCGCCAAGGCAAATGCGGCCAGCGTCAAGATTGCACTTGGCTTCAACCGCCGCTTCGACAAGCAATTTAGCGAGATTCAGTCACGTGTTGCTGCCGGAGACATCGGCAAGCTAGAGCAGCTAACCATCATCAGCCGCGACCCAGCCCCAGCGCCAAAGGCCTACCTTGAGGTTTCAGGCGGAATCTTCCGCGACATGACCATTCACGACTTCGACATGGCCCGTTTCTTTGTACCAAACATCGTTGAGGTGAGTGCAGCAGGTGCAAACATCTTTAGCGACGACATCCGTGAAATTGGCGACTTTGACAGCGTGGTTGTAACCATGAAGGGTGCCGGCGGAGAGCTAGTTACCATCATCAATTCACGCCACAGCGCCTACGGATACGACCAGCGCCTTGAGGCGTTTGGTGCTGACGGTGCATTGTTTGCCGAGAACGTGGCCCCAACCACAGTCAAGCTTTCGACCAACAAGGTTGTTGAAGCTCGCAACCCATACATGGAGTTCTTCTTGGAGCGCTATGCGTACTCATACAGCCACGAACTTGAGCAGTTCATCACCAGCATCGCTAACGGTGAGGTCTTGAACCCGACCTTCGAGGACGGTCGCGCGGCTTTGGTCCTGGCTGACGCCGCACAACTTTCGGCAACCACCGGCAAATCAGTCAAGGTTGACCTCAGCTAGTTTTGAGTAAGCAAAAAGGCCCGAGAGCGATTCTCGGGCCTTTTTCTTGCCAACTCTAATCCGCGCAAAAACTCTCAGCTTTCGGGCTGGGTCAACGATTTGATCTGGCCTGTCTCCAACTCGTCTTTGAACGCGGTAAGCACCTGGCGCACCGACTGCGGAGCAATGCCCAGAGCCTTCTTTGTATACGTGTTGTCGAGCGAACTATCTACTGGAACCGGCCCAGGAAACAACTCTGACGCCGGAGGTTCAACTTCTTTCAGCAAACCAGGGTCGAGGTTAAAAATCTCACACACCAGGTTGGCTAGTTCCATGCGGCTCACTGCATCATCACAAACCAAGTGGAATGTGCCGCTGCAATTTCGTGAAATTACGCGCTCAACCTGAGCCCCAATTTCTGCCGCAAGTGATGGCGTGGTGACTTTATTTACGTGCTCACCACCCCAAACCTCAAAGACGTTTCCGGCACTGATGCTCTCTACTAACGAGTGCACGAAGTAGCCAAAGCCAACATCTTGTGACCTCGGGCTCTCAGCTAGTTGATGCTTGCCCATCACTCCGGCAATCCGGCAAATAGCCCCATTCTCGGGTGCCAAATCACGGATGACCTGCTCACCCAGCGCTTTCAAGAAACCGTAAAAGTTGACCGAATTGCCTTTGTCAGACTCGACTACTTTGTGCTGAGTGCCATCTAACACCCAGTCGGTTGAAATGTAGATTGGTTTTGCACCAACCGCATTGGCGGCTCTAATCACTCTTGAAGTCATGCCGACTAGAGAGTCGTAGGCATAATCGCGATCCGCTACCAGCCGGTTGAACTCGTTGGCAATCGCACAGTGCACCACTGCATCGCAACCGCGCAGAGCCTCAGCGATTGATTGAACATCCGAGAAGTCAACAACAGCTACCTCCCAAGGAACAGCAAAGTCGGGACCCCTGCGCCCCAACCCCACAACCTCGTGACCGTATCGCTGAAGGATTGCGGCTATGTTGCTGCCGACAAATCCGGTTGATCCGGTTACTGCAATTTTGGCCACGATGATCTGTGTTTACTGTTCTTCAGCTAGCTCTTTGGCCACCGCTCTGATGAACTCAACGCTCTGCTTGGCTTCGGCAAAAGGTCCGGCGCCCTCGCCAGGCTCGGCTGTAATTACGTTGTCTTGCTCAAGCACAAACCAGCCGTCAAACCCAGATGAAATTAGGTTTCGCACGATAGATCGAACATCTACGTCACCGGTACCAAGCGGAACATACATGCCCTCGAGAATGCCCTGATAGTAGGTGATTTCGCCGGACTGCACGCGGTCGGCAACCGCAAGGTTTACATCCTTCAGGTGTGAGTGAGCAACACGGTTGGCATACTTTGCAGCAAACTCAACTGGGTCTGTTCCACCAATTATCATGTGGCCAGTGTCTAGGCAGAAATCGATGTTTGAGCCCTCAAGTACGGCCATAACATCGGCCTTGGTTTCAAC
The DNA here is from genome assembly GCF_005845365.1 of Rhodoluna limnophila. Classification (GTDB taxonomy): domain Bacteria; phylum Actinomycetota; class Actinomycetes; order Actinomycetales; family Microbacteriaceae; genus Rhodoluna; species Rhodoluna limnophila. Next base: position 1,325,180 of record NZ_CP040509.1, read on the forward strand.
CATGGTGCCAACGTGCGGGTGAAGAACAGCCTTTACGCCTTGGGCCGCAGCTGCCTGCTGGATCCTGTCAAGGTTCTTGAAAAATACATCCCAGCCAGCCTCGTCAAGGTCTGGGCGCTTAGTGTCGTATCCGACCAGGCCGGTCTCGGCAGAAAGAACCAAGGTCTTGGCGCCTGAGGCTGCATAGCTCTCTAGCTCTTTTAGAACCGCAGGTAGTGGGTCAAAATCAGCCTGGTGCATGACAATCGGAAAAAACCCGCCAACGGCCTCCATACCGTGGGCAGCCAAAACGGCCGCGCGGTCTGCCGGCTCAACCGGCAAAAATCCGAGTGGACCAAACTCAGTGGCGCCTAGTCCAAGTTCAGCCATTTCACGCAGCACACGCTCAGGACCCATTTGGTGGCCCCAGTTAGGCACTTCACAAACACCCCAAGAAATCGGGGCTCCGGCAATTTTTACAGCTGGTGTTGACATTGGTTTCTGCTTTCTACTTTTTTGCTAATGCTTGAGGTTTGCGGCCTTCCAAAGAATCTCTGACTCCCTGGGCGGCATCGATAAAAGTCTGCTTAGTTGATTGAACACTTAGACCCATCACGTGAGGTGTGAGCACCACGTTTTCGTGTTCAAAGATCTGGTGGTGCGCGGGTGGTTCAGGGTCAAAAACATCTAGGCCAAGACCGCCAAGTTTGCCACTTCGCAAAGCATCATGTGCTGCATCAAGGTCAATCAGAGCGCCACGCCCGCAATTAATCAGCACAGCACCCGGCTTGAACTGAGCCAATAGATCGGCATTAACCAGCTGATTTGTGGCTTCGGTGAGGGGCACGTGCAACGAAATAACATCACTGGCAGCCACTAGTTCTTCGATGCTGGAGGCTCTTTGATCCTCGGGAATCTGCGCAAATGGGTCATACGCCAAAACCTTCATGCCAAATGCCTTGGCAAGCTCGGCAACTCGGCGCCCAATTCTGCCAAAACCCACAATGCCAAAAGTCTTTGACTCAAAGTCACCAACTGAATACTTAGTCCGCTGATCCCAATTTCCGTTGGCCACTAACTTGGTCAGTGGGCCAAGCCGCTTGGTCAAGTGCAATGCATGGGCCAGCGCACCCTCGGCAACCGCATTGGTGTTGCTGCCTGGAGTTATGACAACATCTATTCCGCGTTCTTCGGCCACATTTAGGTCAACCAGATCGGTTCCAACACCGGTTCTAGCAAGCACCCTGAGGTTGGGCATTTTGGCAAATTGGGCTTGGTCAAACACAAAAGCCGCTCGCACAATGGCACCGCTGGCCTCAGCAATATCGGCGTCGGTCGGGTGTTCAACAAACTTCATTGCGTCGCCAAGCACCGGCTGAACCACATCTGATTCAACCGGCCCAAGACCAACGACAATTTGCATTAATTACTTCTTTGCTGAGGTGGTGCCTGCAACAGGCTCAACGGTTACCCACTGCTTTGATTCGGCTGATTTTTCTGCAGCTGAGATCACACGGGCTGATGCAACGGCATCGTGAATGTTTGAGTTCAATGACTTGCCACCGATGTAAGACTCAAGGAACTTGCGTGCCTCGATGGTCTTTAGGTCGTCGTAGCCCATGCCGGTGCCGGCACCAGGCTGGAAGTTTGCGAAGTCGCCAAAACCAGGCGCAACCATTACGCGCTGGTAACCAAGGTGGTCGCCGCGGCGTCCAATAGCAACCTGAAGCTCGTTCATGCGCTCAAAGTCCCACTTCAATGAGCCCTCGGTGCCATAAATTTCAAAGTTGTAGCTGGCGCGTGGGCCAACGGCAACACGAGATGCCTCTAGAGTGCCAAGAGCACCGGCTGCAACTGCGTCATCAGCAAACCGAACCAGCATGCCTCCATAGTCTTCGTTCTCTACCGGGCCCTTCTCGCCACCTTCGATAACGTCAAAGTGGGTACCCACACCCATCTGCTGAATTGGTCGCTCAGTGTAAACAGTCTTGGTGAATGCCGAAACCTCGGCAATTGGGCCAACCACGTAGTGCATTAGGTCAGCAAGGTGACCCATCAGGTCACCCAGCACGCCGCTACCGGCTAGCTTGCGAACAAATCTCCATGACAGTGCGCCGTTTGGCTCTGATGAGTAGTCGGCAAAGAAGGTTCCGCGAAGGTTTGTAATGCGGCCAAGTTGGCCCTCAGCGATGATCTTCTTGGCGTGCTCAACGGCTGGTGCATTGCGATAGTTGAAACCGATGGTTGAAACCACACCAGCTTCGTTCGCAGCAGCTTCAACGGCCTCGGTCTCTTCGGCACCGCGGCCAACTGGCTTTTCAATCCAGAATGCCTTGCCAGCCTTTGCTGCTGCAATACCGATCTCAGCGTGCAAGAAATTTGGTGCACAGATAGATACGACTTCTACATCTGGGTGATTCAGAACATCGTGGTAATCCAGAGTGCCCTGCTCGTAACCCAAAACATTCACAGCGTAGTCAACACGATCCTGCGCGGTGTCGGCAGCAATGATTAGTCGTGGCTTAATGCCAAGTTCTGGGTAGACAACCGGCACTGACTGGTAGGCACGGCTGTGTACTTTACCCATCCAGCCAACACTGATTAGGCCAACGCCAACGGTGCGAGGTGTATTTGACATGTTCTACTTTCTGATTTCGGTTACTGCGTCTGAAATTGCTTTTGCCATCAGTGTTGAATCTGAACCAATGGCAATAAATCTAAAACCCATCTCTACATAGGTGCGTGCGATGCTCGTGTCGGACGCCAAAATACCCGCGACTTTTCCGTGGGCCGCGGCGGCAGCAAGCACCTTGCTCAGTGCGTCTTGAAAAATTGGGTTCTTGAAGTCTCGCGGAACACCAAGTGCAAAGCTCAAATCCAGCGGCCCCACGAATAGGGCATCCACTCCAGAAATTGCCGCGATCTGCTCAACTTGGGCTAGCGAACTCAATGTTTCAATCTGAATGATGCATGCGGCCTTGCTCTGTGGCTGAAGCGCATCGATGTCTCTACCCCAGGCAACAGCGCGATTATATGTTGCAACACCGCGGTCACCATTCGGCGGGTAACTCATGTGCTTCACAGCCTCTTGAACCTGAGCAACCGAGTCAACCCGAGGCACCATCACGCCTGCAACACCGGCATCAAGGGCGCGTCCGATGCGAATGCGCTCCGCCGATTCCACGCGAACCAATGTCGGTACGCCGTAGCCACCAGAGGCAACCACAGTTGGCGAGACCTGCTCTTCGCCGCCACCGCCGTGCTCGAGGTCTAGAAGAACCCAGTCAACGCCGTTCACTGCTGCAACCTCTGCGGCCAAAGGTGAGGCCAATCCCAAGAAGGTGCCAACGGTTAGTTGACCCTGCTTAAGGGTTTCTAAGAAGCCGCCGCGGCTCAGTGGAGATGCCATTAGTAGTGGAATCTCTGAGTCTTGAGACCGGCGTTGTAGTCATCTGCGGTTGCCTGAATCCAAGGTGAGTTCTCGTGTACCTCGGCTGGCGCGACGTCCCACCAAACTTCAGAAGCAGGGAGGTTAGCGTGAGGAATGGTTGGCACCACAATCACAACTGGGCCTGATTCCTCGCGGGTGTCATCAAGCACCTTGGCGAATTCGGCAGTGGTGGTTGGGCGGAATGCCTTGGCACCCATACCCTCAGCCATCTTCACGATGTCTAGGAACAGGTAGTCGCCCTCAAGACGAGGAGCCTTTCCGCCATTTTGAGCAGACTCGGTAACTACCGGGCCATCCTGACGGTAACGGAACTCGTTGCCGAAGCTGTTGCCCACTCGCCACATCTGTAGGCGGCGAATCACTTGGTAGCCGTGGTTTTCAGAAACCACGATGGTCAGTGGCAAACGCTCCTGAGCCGCGGTCACCAATTCAGTTGGTGCCATAGTCCAGGTTCCGTCACCAATGAAGGTGGTGACGCGGTTTGCTGGGTTTGGGTTTGCTAGGCGAACACCGATGGCCGCTGGCAACTCGTAACCCATGCAAGAGAAACCAAACTCAAGGTGCGCAAAGCGGCCTTCAGTTGCATCCCAGACTTTCTGCACGTCTCCAGGAGGACCACCCGCACCGGCGATGATTACGTCACCCGAGCGGCTGTGGTTCTGCAGCACGCCAAGCAACTGACCCTGGGTCATGGTCGCATCGGTGTCTTCAGAGAATGCCGGGTCAAGGGTTGACTTGTCGAAGGTGTAGTTGACATCAAGAGCTGCGTTGCGGGCCTTTACCCAAACCGCGTTCTTCTCAACAACTTCTTGAGTCCATTCTGCAGGCACTTTATAACCAGAAACCGCCTTGGTTAGCGCTGCGAGGGCAAGCTTTGCGTCGGCCACGATCGTGGTTGCACCCTGCTTGATGCCGTCAAATTCGGAGACGTTGATTGACACGAACTTGACATCTGGGTTCTTGAAAATTGACTGCGATGCAGTGGCAAAGTCTGTCAAGCGAGTACCAACGTGAATGATTAGATCCGCTTTGTTGGCCAACTTGTTGGTTTCAGGTGAACCCTCAAGACCAATTCCCCAGGCCGCCCAGTCAGCCTTCTTTTGGACGGCACCCTTGCCACCAAAAGTCTCGGTTACTGGAATACCGGTTGCATCGGCAAGAGCCTCAAGTTCTGCGGTTGCGTTTGAGTAGATGACTCCTCCACCGGCAATAATCAGTGGGTTCTTGGACTGCTTGATGGCTGCAGCAACTTCTGCAACTTCGTCAAGGCTTGGCTCTGGGCGGCGAATCTTCCAGTCGTGCGGCTCAAAGAAACTCTTCGGAAAATCAAATGCGTGCGACTGGACATCCTGTGGCAAAGAAATTACTACTGCACCGGTTTCAACCGGGTTTGCCAAAACACGGAATGCCTTTGGCAATGAATAAAGCAACTGCTCTGGTCGGTTGATTCGGTCAAAGAATCGCGAAACCGGGCGGAAAGCGTCGTTCACAGTTAGATCTGGTGCGGTTGGGTTTTCTAGCTGCTGCAGCACTGGGCCTTGGCGGCGAGTTGCATAGGTGTCGCCAGGCAGTAGCAAAAGAGGAATCCGATTAACTGTCGCGGTACCTGCTGCAGTCACAAGGTTGAGGGCACCCGGACCAATCGATGCGGTAACAGCAATCACCTGAGTGCGGCGGGTCTGCTTGGCAAAAGCTGTTGCGGCGTGACCAAGCGCCTGCTCGTTGCGGCCCTGAACAAATGGAAGCTCATCACTCAGCTGGTCGAGGGCCTGACCGAGGCCGGCCACGTTTCCGTGGCCAAAAATGCCCATCGCTGCCGGAACAAAACGCTTGCGAACACCATCGGTTACTGAATACTGAGCCGCGATGTACTTTACAACCGCCTGTGCAACTGAAAGGCGGATTGTTTCTCCGTAGTTTGGATCAACCATTTTGTTGCTTTCCTCTTCTAGTTCCACGCTTGGCCGTGCATGATCACGGTTTTCACTTCGGTCATTTCGGCAATTGCTGAACGCAGGCCTTCTTTTCCAATTCCGCTGGACTTGACTCCGCCATAAGGCATTAGGTCTGCCCGCCACAGTTGAGTCCAGTTGATGTGCACAACGCCGGACTCAATCTCGCGCATGGCCTGAATTGCAGAGTTCATGTTGTGGGTAAAGACCCCGGCGCCAAGGCCATAGATTGTGCTGTTTGCTAACTGAATAGCGTGATTGATGTCTCGAGCTGAACTCACTGCCACGGCCGGGCCAAAAAGTTCATCCTGAGCAAAAGCAGAGTAAGGATCAACGTTGGTCACAATTGCCGGCTGAATCACTGTGCCGTCTTGTTCACCTCCGGTAAGCAATTTGGCTCCGTCTTTGACTGCCTGGCTTATCGCGGCTGAGACTCGGTCAGCCTCAGCCTTTGAAATCAGTGTTCCCACCTTGGTGTCGGCTGCCAGTGGGTCGCCAACTTTGATGGCCTCAACCTTTGGCTGAAGTGCTGCCAAAAAGTCTCCCATGATGGATTCTTCGACGATGATTCTCTGTGCTGAGATGCACACCTGCCCAGCATTGATGTACCCGCCCAAAGAAATCGCGTTAGCCGCGTATTCAATGTCGGCGTCCTTCAGAACCACAACCGGCCCCGATGCTCCTAGCTCTAGCGAGAGTTTCTTGACACCGGCGGTTCGTGAGATGTGCTCGCCGGTCTTGGTTGAACCGGTGAACGACACCTTGCGAACACGTGCGTCAGAAACTAGTGCATCGCCAAGAAGGCCTCCTGAGCCAGTCAGTACTGACAGAACTCCCTCTGGTAACCCTGCATCGATAAAGCATTGAGCCAACGCGATTGCAGTTAGCGGGGTTGCCCTTGCTGGCTTAAGCACTACCGAGTTGCCAGCAGCCAGCGCCGGAGCGAGTTTGTGCAGCACCAAAAGCGCTGGGTAGTTGAATGGGGTGATTGCAACGACAACACCTACCGGCTGCTTGATTGTGAATCCAACCTTGTCAAAGCCAGTGCCCTTATTTGCGTCCAGAGGCAGAGTTTCGCCGTAAAGCTGAGATCCCTCATAGGCAGCCAAGCGAATAATCTCACCGGAACGGCTGGCTTCACCGCGAGCCTCGATGAGGCTTTTGCCATTTTCTGCACTGATAATTTGAGCCATAGTCTCTTGGCGCTCGTCGGCGAGGGCTGCTGCCTTGAGCATGATGGCAAATCGTTCATGGGCAGGTGTGCGGCGCCAAACTTCGAATCCAGAAACGGCTGCGTCTAGAGCAAGATTCACATCGTTTAGGTCAGCGGTGGCAACTTCGGCAACGACGCGATTGTCGAAGGGGGACCTAACCTCTTCGAATGCGCCTGACTTTGAGGGCACATCGCGCCCACCAATAATTAGGTTCTTACGCTCCATTGCGATTTCTACCTTTTTTCGATGCAAAAGCTCCAATATTTTGGAACGGTCCAATTTTTACCGGCAAACTAAGTTCATGTCAAATCATTGGAGGAAATTAGTTATTTCGAGCGGTCAGCGTTGACTCACGGGCAACCAGTTTTGGCAATAGCAAAAACTCTTGTCCCTTGTGCGCATCAGCAAGTTCGTTATCCGCCAGCAGTTCAGCAGCTTTGTGAGCAATCGCTTCTTTTTCAGGCTCGATTGAAGTCAGAGAAACCTTGCTGAGTGCAGAGATGTAGACGTTGTCGTAACCGGTTAGCGCAACTTTAATGCCGCCCGCTTCAATCTCCTGGTCAATTGCCTCTTGTGCTCCGATGGCAATGATGTCGTTGAAGGCGATAATCGCGGTTGGCTTATCTGGCTTGCTCAATACCAATTTGGCTGCGGCATAACCACCGGCTTCTGTGCGGTCACACTGTTCGAAGAAGATTTGGTCAGCCAAGCCAGCGTCAACCATGGCTTTCTCGTAGGCAGCGTGACGACTCACCGAAACCACTTCGTCATAGGCACCGATGTAAGAAATCTTCTTGTGACCTAGGCCCATTAGGTGCTTGACCACCAAACGCATGCCTTCTCGGTCATCGCTGCGCACAGTTATTGCGCGCGGCAGTTGGGTTGCAATACCTGTGGTCATGACCACTGGAACATTTGCGGGGACCGACTTGAGAGCCTTGTAGTCTGGCAAGCCTCCGACCAACATGATGCTGCGCGGACGAAGATCAAGAACTGAATTTACTGTCGATGCCTCCAGCACCTTCTTGCCATTGCGCTCACTGATAACCGCTGCGGCCATGACAGTGTTGATGCCCTTTTCGAGTAGAGCCTGGCGCGTGAAGTCGGCAATCTCTGTGAAAAGTGGGTTGTGCAGGTCGGCCACAATCATGGCCACAAAGTTTGCTGACCCCGATGACAGTGAGCGTGCCCAGAGGTTTGGAGTAAAGCCCAACTTTTTGGCAGCCGCCAAAACCTTATCGCGGCGCTCTTGACTCACCCCGGTCTCACCGGCAAATACCAACGAGACCAAGGACTTCGATACACCGGCTTCGGCGGCTACGTCACGAATGGTTGGGCGCTTGGTAACAGACACGATTCTCCTGATTTTGGACATGTCCACGTGGACAAAAAAACAGTACCACCGAACATGTTTAAGATTTCGGTTCAATAACGAATTTGTGGAACGGTCCAAATAATTTGAAATGTATTGACATACTGAAAAAGTCGTGGCCGCGTTCCCTTTGTTAGCGGCTGCACATCTAAACAAGTAACTCATCAATGACGAGAGGCAACAATGTTCAAGAAGAAATTTGCAGCAATCGCTGCAGGTGCGGCTCTGACCGCATTGGCACTAGCTGGTTGTTCAGCTCCTGCCGCAGAAACCCCAGAAGCTGGCGCAAACAGCGACATCAAGATCTGTGTTTACACCCACGGTGACGGCGGTACCTTCTGGTCAGTAGCACAAAAGGGTGCCGAGGCAGCAGCAGCTGACCTAGGCGTCGAGCTTGACTACCAGGGCTCAACCAACGATGCAGCAAAGCAGGCTTCGACTATTGAAGCCGGTGTAGCAGCAGGTTGCGACGGTATCGCAGCTTCAGCACCAGACCCAGAGGCAATCAAGTCAGCTATGTTGGCTGCCGATGCAGCAGGCATCCCGACTGTAACCATGAACTCAGGTTCAGCAGTATTCAAGGACCTAGGCGCATTCACCCACGTTGGTCAGGATGAAATCATCGCTGGTCGCGAGGCTGGCCTTAAGTTCAACGAGCTAGGCGTAAAGCACGTTCTTTGCCCAATCCAGGAAGCTGGAAACGTTGGTCTTGAGGAGCGTTGTGCAGGTCTTGCAGAAACCTTCAACGGAAAGGCTGAGAACTTCAACCTTGACGGTGGTCTTGCTGACCTAACCGCAGCATCTGCAAAGCTACAGGCAGCTCTAACCGCTGACCCAACCATCGATGCAGTATTTGCTTTGAACGCAGACATCGCAGCTAAGGCTGTTCTACCTGCAGCAGAAGCAGCTGGCGTTACCTTGAAGATCGGTACCGTTGACATGTCTCCTGAGGCACTAGACGCAATTGCAGCTGGCACCATGGAGTTTGCAATTGACCAGCAGCAGTACGCACAGGGCTACCAGTCAGTAGTTCTATTGTTCCTAAACCTAACTAACGGACACGAGCTTGGCGGTGGCCTTCCTGTTTACACCGGCCCTGGCTTCGTAACTGCAGACAACGTAGCTCTAGTCAAAGAACTAGTAGCCGCAGGTACTCGCTAATCCATAACAGTTAAGTTCAGTACTAACGATGGTGGGTTAGGTTCTCCTAGCCCACCATCGCTTTCTGACTGGCAACACCCATAGTTTCAAATAACCAAGTTAGGTATCACATGACAAAGTCGTCAGCAGTGGATGAGCGCGTAAGAAGCGCCTCACTCCTCACCAAAATTCTGCGCCGCCCCGAATTCGGAGCCTTCCTAGGTGCAGTCGCAATTTTCGTAATGTTTGCAGCCACCGACACCACTGGCAACTTTGCCAACCTGAGCGGTATTTCTGGCTGGACAGACATCGCAGCCCCAATCGGAATCGTGGCCATCGCAGTAGCACTACTGATGATTGCCGGCGAGTTTGACCTTTCAACCGGTGTACTGGTTGGAACCACCGGTCTACTCATCGGTATGTTGGTCACCGAAGTTGGTCTAGACATCTGGACCTCCATCGTGATTGCACTGCTTTTTGCTGGAACCGTTGGTTTCATCAATGGCTACGTTGTAGTCAAAACCAAGCTGCCTTCATTTATCGTGACCCTGGCAACGTTCTTTGTTCTCAAAGGTGCGAACATGGCGTTCACCAAGTCAGTTACCGGATCAGTCCGTGTAACCGGCACCGATAAAGCTGAAGGCTTTGAAGTAGCTGAGGCAATCTTTGCTTCGAAGATTGGTGAGCCTGGGTTCCAGATCTCAATCGTCTGGTGGATTGCCATCACAGTAATCGCAACCTTCGTGTTGACCCGCACCCGCTTCGGTAACTGGATCTTCGCGGTTGGTGGAGATGCCAACGCAGCTCGCAACGCGGGTGTGCCAGTCGACAAGACCAAGATCATCCTGTTTGTTTACACCGCTCTTTCTGCAGCTCTAGTCGGCATTATGTTTGTGCTTCGACTAAAGGGCATGCAGGCAGGTCAGGGTGTTGGCCAGGAGTTCTACTACATCATCGCTGCAGCAGTTGGTGGCACCCTTCTTACCGGTGGTGCTGGTAGCGCAATCGGTGCTTCACTCGGTGCACTCATCATGGGTATGGCCTACATCGGTATTCCATTCTCACGTTGGGACTCTGACTGGACCTCAACCTTCCTTGGTGTGATTTTGTTCACAGCTGTAATGATCAACACCTACATCGGACGTAAAGCAAAAGGCGGCAAAAAATGACCAACGCACTAGAACTAAAAAACGTTGAAAAGTCTTTCGGCAGCGTCATTGCTCTTCAGAACATCTCTGTAGAGGTTGCTAAGGGGCAGGTTACCTGCATCCTCGGTGACAACGGTGCCGGTAAGTCAACCCTGATCAAAACCCTGAGCGGTGTTCACAAGCCAAGCAAGGGTGAATTCCTATTCGAGGGTCAGCCGGTTGAGCTTTCTTCACCGCGCGACGCATTGGCCATGGGTATTGCAACCGTGTTCCAAGACCTCGCAACCATTCCACTGATGACCGTCTGGCGTAACTTCTTCTTAGGCAACGAGATCCGCAAGGGTTTCGGCCCGTTCAAGTGGCTTGACGTAAAGCAGATGAAAGAGATCACCAAAAAGGAACTGCTCGCAATGGGCATCGACCTTCGAGACGTAAACCAGCCAATCGGAACCCTTTCGGGTGGTGAGCGTCAGTCTGTTGCTATCGCTCGCTCGGTTTACTTTGGTGCCAAGGTTCTCATCCTCGATGAGCCAACCTCAGCACTTGGTGTTCGCCAGTCTGGAATCGTTCTGAAGTATGTTCTGGCAGCAAAGGACCGTGGAGTTTCTGTGGTTTTCATTACCCACAACCCTCACCACGCGTTCTTGGTTGGTGACCGCTTCTACCTTCTAAACCGTGGCCGCATGTTGAACCGCTTTGAGCGCGCAAACGTAGAGCTTGAAGAACTGACCAAGGCAATGGCCGGCGGTGCAGAACTTGAGGCCCTAACCCACGAGATCAACACTGTTCGTGGCTAATCAAACCCGCACCTCATCTAATGCCCTCACCCCTCGCGGTGGGGGCATTAGATTTAACCGAATGAAGACCCAACCAGAGCTGTTCCGCGGCTACCTGCTCTCACTTATTGCTGTCACCGGCTTTGGCTTCACTTTTATTGCCGTAACTCTTGGGTCTGAGAGCTTTGACCCAATCACCATGAGCATTGGCCGCGTTGTGCCGGCCGGCATCTTGGCTGTGATTGCCCTCAAACTCATGAAGCAACCGCTGCTGCCACCGCGCGAGGCATACCCGCTGATTCTGGGGTCTTCAATCGGCATCATCATTGGCTTCCCATTGCTTTCAACGCTGGCCCTGCAGTCGATTCCGGCGGCAGACGCCGGGGTTATCGGGGCTGTAACACCGATGGTCACCGGTATCGTTGCTGTGTTCATTGGCCACAAGCGGCCAAGGCCCATGTTCTGGGCGGCCGCGGCACTGGGCGCAATCTCGGCTATGTCTTTGGCCTACTTTAAAGGCGGCACCGATTTTGGTGGCGGCACCTACTGGGGTTATCTGGCAATGGCTTTTGCCGTCTTGCTGGCATCGATGGGTCACATATCAGGTTCAACCCTGGTGGCTAAGTATTCGTCATTCACCGTGTTGAGCTGGGCAGTAATCATTTCGATTCCGATTCAGTTGCCGATTGCGGTGATCAACTGGAGCATCAACCCGATCACCGAATGGCCAACCTGGACAGCAATTCTGGGCTTCCTCTATGTCAGTTGGTTCTCACTATCGATTGGCAACTTCATGCTCAACCAGGGCCTGCACATCATCGGGTTGGTTAAGGGCGCCCAGCTTCAGTTGCTGCAGCCAATTGTCACCATGGTGCTTGCGATTCTGATTCTGCAGCAGCCGGTATCACCGATTACCTGGATAGCCGCGTTTGGTATTTTGACCAGCGTGGCCTGGAGTCAGAGATACAAAGCTAAGTAATGTGCCCGAAATAGAAAAAGGTTAGGGTTTAACCGCTGAGCTTTTGCTAGTAGGCAGCCAGTGTAAAAAATGACCCGGAGATTCTTCTCCGGGTCATTTTTTTGTAATTCAAAAAACGGTTACTTGGCCTCAAGCATGTTGTGACGCACGATGATGGCATCGCGGTGAGGGCCAACACCGATGGCCGAGATACGCGCACCGCTGATCTTCTCAAGCATCAAGATGTAGTCCTGTGCATTCTTTGGTAGGTCTTCGAAAGTGCGGCATCCGGTGATGTCTTCATCCCAGCCAGGGAAGTTCTCGTAAATCGGCTTGGCGTGGTGGAAGTCGGTCTGTGAAACCGGCATCTCGTCAACGCGCTTGCCATCAACCTCGTAGGCAACACAAACCGGAATCTCTTTCAAACCGGTTAGCACATCTAGCTTGGTAACAACGTAGTCGGTGACGCCATTGATGCGCGCTGAGTAGCGAGCAATCGGTGCGTCATACCAACCACAGCGGCGTGGGCGCCCGGTGGTGGTACCAAACTCAAAGCCGGTGGCGCGCAAGAACTCGCCAGACTCGTCGAACAATTCGGTAGGGAATGGGCCGGCACCAACGCGGGTGGTGTAGGCCTTTACGATTCCGATCACAGTCTTGAACTCAGCTGGGCCAACGCCTGAACCGGTTGAGGCACCGCCGGCAGTTGAATTTGATGAGGTGACGAACGGGTAGGTTCCGTGGTCAACGTCAAGCATGGTTGCCTGGCCGCCCTCAAACAGAACGGTCTTGCCTTCATCGATTGCGTTGTAAAGCTCTAGCGCGGTGTCGGCCACCATTGGGCGCACCCGCTCTGCGTATGACAGCAGCTCAGCAACAACCTCATCAACACGGATAGCTGCGCGGTTGTAAACCTTGCTCAACAGGTTGTTTTTTAGGACCAGCGCGGCCTCAACCTTCTGGCGCAAAATGCTCTCGTCAAATAGGTCTTGAACACGGATGCCCACGCGGTTGATTTTGTCGGCATAGGTAGGGCCAATGCCACGACCGGTGGTACCGATGGCGCGCTTACCCAAGAAACGCTCAGATACCTTGTCGACGGTCACGTTGTAAGGGGTAATGATGTGTGCGTTTGCTGAAACGCGAAGCTTTGAGGTGTCGATTCCGCGGGCGTTTAGCGCCTCGATCTCTTGGAACAGAACTGAGAGGTCAATGACCACGCCGTTTGAAATCACTGGGATAACGCCCGGGGTCAAGATGCCAGATGGCAAAAGGTGCAGTGCGTACTTTTCGTTGCCGATAACTACGGTGTGACCCGCGTTGTTACCGCCGTTGAACTTGACTACGTAGTCGATGTGCTCTGCCAGAAGGTCGGTGGCCTTGCCCTTACCTTCATCGCCCCACTGTGCACCAATAATTACTACCGCAGGCATGCATACCCCTTGCTTTGTATCTGGAGTGGTACGCAATGGCGTACATCTAAGTTTATCCCCAGATTGCTAGGCCCCGTGGGTGCTGGGTAAAGGGGAGTAATACTTTTGGACCATGCCTATTGCCTATCACCACGAATCAGATAATCTGATTTTCGTGAAAGAGATGACCGCCACCGAGGTGGCCAGAAATTTCTCGGCAGTCCTAGACTCGGTCGAGGCCGGCGAAGAAATTGTAATTTTCCGCGGAAAAGTTGAAATTGCCCGCCTCTCGCCCACTGCTAAGCACGTACCTAATGGTGCCGCGATCATTGATTTGGTTCACAGCCTCGAATCCGCTGGCCAGACAGCGGCATCTGACCCCGATTTTGACCAGGCTATGAAATCCGTGCTGGAGCGCCGCCAAGCCAACCGAATTGCTAGGCCAAACCCATGGCGAGACTAGTTATAGATACCTCAGTTTTGATTTCGATAGCTAGGCAGCAGATTGATATTGAAAAGGTGGTTTCGCCATCGGATGATTTGCTTTTGCCAACAGTGGTTATTGCCGAGTTCCTAACCGGCATCGAATTAATGAAGTCGGCTAAGTCAAAAATCAGACAAATTCAGTTTTTGACGCACTTCAAGGCGTTGGCAGAAGTTCTGGAATTCACCGAAAGCGAGGCCCGAGCTTTTGCAGTTCTTGAGGCAAGCGCTGTGCGGGCCGGAACGCCAATGTCCGAATTTGATTTGGTGATAGCAGCACACGCCACAGTCGAATCGGCGCTGCTGCTTACCAGCGATAAAAAGTCAAGGTTCGCGGAACTTCCCGGAGTGATTGCCCGCGTGGTTTAGCGACGCTTGAAGACGTGCTCTTCAACCCAGCAGTGCATGGTGATTGCCGCTGCGGCCGAAGCATTGATTGACCGGGTTGAGCCAAACTGGGTGATTTCTAGAACAACCTCGGCCGCCTCGATTGCGGCGTCACTCAAGCCAGGGCCTTCTTGGCCAAACAGCAAAACGCATTCTTCAGGCAGCGAGTACTCTTCAATCTTTTTGCAGCCCGGCACATTGTCGATGGCAATAATCGGAATAGCCTTGCCACCCTCACCGCCTGTCTTGGCCCACTCAACAAACTCTTCAACGGTTGGGTGGTGGCTCACGTGCTGGTAGCGGTCGGTGACCATGGCACCTCGGCGGTTCCAGCGGCGGTTGCCGATGATGTGAACCTCAGCGGCCAAGAATGCGTTGGCTGTGCGCACAATTGAACCGATGTTTAGGTCGTGCTGCCAGTTCTCAATGGCCACGTGATACTTGTGGCGGCGGCGATCCAGCTCGGCAATAATCGCGTCCATTTTCCAATAGCGGAACTTGTCCAATACGTTGCGAGTATCGCCGTTGGTTAGCAGCTCAGGGTCAAGAATCGAATCTGGATTCGGCTGCTCAGGTGTGCCGGCATCTTCAGGCCACTCACCCTGCCACGGGCCAACGCCCCAGGTGGTTTGTTCTGGGGTTGGTGAAGCACCCTCGGGCAATCCAGGCACGCTCGCAGGCATCTCTTCTTTACTCATCTACTGGCCTAAAAGTATCTGATCAACACGTAAGGCAAAGCCATCGCGGTTGACACAACCGTCACCGGCACACCGTACTTAGCAAATTGCCAGAAGCTAATTTTGTAGCCAGAGGCGTGTGCCAGCCCGACAGCAACCACGTTGGCACTAGCGCCAACAATGGTCATGTTGCCACCGAAGTCAGCGCCAAATGCCAAGGCCCACCAGAGGCCGTCATTTACGGTGCCGATTGATTCATTCAGTTGGTGGATAACCGGAGTCATGCTCGCAACATAAGGGATGTTGTCGACGATGCCTGAAACGACCGCGGAGACAACAACTACCGCTCCGGCGGCCAAGGCACCATCAGTGCCTACAACGCCAGCAATGTAGTCGGCTACATAACCGAGGGCGCCAACATTTACCAGCGCACCGACCATGATGAACAATCCGGCAAAAAACACCAGGGTTCCCCACTCGACGTCTTTGGCAAATTGCTCGGGCTTCAGGTTGCTAATAAGCACCAGTAAGCCCGCGCCCATCATGGCTACCATCGATGGCTCGAGGTGCAAAACCGAGTGCAACACAAACGCAATAATCACTGCGGTGAGAACTGAGACGCTCTTGATTAGGAGAGCCTTATCGGTGATGAATGCTGCCGGGTTTAGCTCCATGACTGAAGATCGGTCCTCGGCGGAGTTGACCAACTGCTTACGAAACAACAGCACAAGCATCGGAATGATTACCGCCATAACCACTAGAACAAGTGGGGCCATGTGAACCAAGAATGAGTTGAAATCCAGGCCTGCCTTGCTGGCAATGATGATATTTGGTGGGTCACCGATGAGTGTTGCGGCACCGCCGATATTTGAAATAAAGACTTCACCCAAAATGAATGGAATCGGGTTCACCTTTAAGTACTTGGCAACCAAAAAGGTCATGGGTACGGCAAGCAAGATAGTGGTTACGTTGTCTAGCAAAGCACTGGCAAATCCAACCAAAGTCAATATGTACACAAAAGCTGTGCGCGGCTTGCCCTTGGCTAACCGAATTGCCTTAACGGCCAGAAACTCAAATAGGCCAGTTTTGTGAATTACGCCGACAATAATCATCATGCCTAGCAGCAAAAAGATTACGTTCCAGTCGATGCCGGTTTCGTGGCTGTAAAAAGCCTGGCTTGCTCCGGTTGAACCGATAAGCACCATGGCTGCAGCACCGGCAGCAACAACCGCGACGCGGTTAATTTTTTCGGTAGCGATGAATACGTACGCAACAATAAAAATAATTACGGAAGCGGGGACCAACCATTCGGCTGGCAAGAAGGATGCGGAATTGGTGGCTTCAGATGCCAGCCACGGGCTAATCAGTGAACGCATGAGATCCAATCTGGGTCGGTGAATAAACTGCCGACCAGACTTCCCAGCACACCTAAGTTAAGAATACCCGAACACTCAGCAAGCCGATAGGGCTTCGGGAGACCGACGCCGAGCCTCTGTTAGCCTTGAACTATGGCAGATCGCAGCAAAATCACATCTTGGCTCACCGACATGGACGGCGTGCTCGTGCACGAGGGTCACGTACTTCCGGGCGCTTCTGAACTCATCGCTCAGTGGCAAGCAAACGGCACCCCGTTTTTGGTTCTGACCAACAACTCGATCTACACGCCTCGCGACCTAGCTGCGCGCCTGCAGTCTGGCGGCTTGAACGTACCTGAAGAACGCATCTGGACCTCAGCACTTGCTACCGCAGCATTTCTAGACAAGCAGAAGCCAAACGGTACCGCATACGTCATCGGTGAAACTGGGCTCACCCAGGCACTGCACGAAATTGGCTACGTTCAGACTGACAACAACCCTGACTATGTTGTGCTGGGCGAGACCCGCAATTTTAACTTTGACATGTTGACCAAGGCCGTGCGCCTCATCAACGGTGGTGCCCGCTTTATTGCCACCAACCCAGATGCCACCGGCCCATCAGCCGAGGGCCCACTGCCAGCAACCGGTTCGGTAGCCGCGCTAATCACCAAAGCAACCGGCATGGAGCCATACATTGTTGGCAAGCCAAACCCAATGATGTTCCGCAGCGCAATGCGCAAGATTGGCGCACACTCAGAGTCAACCGGCATGATCGGTGACCGCATGGATACTGACGTTGTGGCAGGTATCGAAGCTGGTTTGCACACTGTTTTGGTACTGACCGGAATTGCCGACGACGCCGAGATTGCCAAGTACCCGTTCCGCCCAACTGAGATTTTGAACTCAGTGGCCGACTTGCTTGAGGGCTAACTATTCAGCTGTTGCAGCTCTTTGCGCGAAGACACAATGACCGCGGTTGCGGCCACGGCTAGTGCAAGCACTAGGTAGACAACTCTGACGCCGAAAGTGTCTAGCGCTGCGCCCACCAGAACCATTGAAATCATCGGTCCGCCATTCCAAATGGCCATCTCAAGGCTGAACACGCGGCCACGTTTGCTGGCCGGAATCTTTTCTTGAATCACGGTATTTAGCAGTGGGCCCAGCGGACCCCATGAGGCACCGAGCAGGGCCGCAAACGCAAACATCACAGCCTGGTCTGGCAGCAAAGACATTGGCACAATCGCAATTGCAACACCGATGATTGCCATGCGGAAAATTGCCGCAAAACTGAAACGCTTGTTGATGCGCTCAAAGAGCAAAGCACCTGTTACCGAGGCCAACGCCATCGTCGAGATAATCAGACCCAGAGCTTCTGGGTTTCCGATCTCGTTGAAGTACTTAGGCAAAACCACCATTTCGGTTGGCAGGTAAACCACGGCTAGGAACATAAAAGTTGACATCATGATCAACACGGCTGGGGTCTGAAACAAAATCTTGAAGCCTTGAACCGCGTAGATGAAAAGACCGGTTGATTCCTCTGAGTCTTTTTCATCCTGCTGCTCGTGCACCTTAATCAGCAGCGTGAACAGGGCAGCCAAAACGCCAAAGCCACCGACAATCCAGAACGAGTTGATGGCGCCAATTTGAGAAATCGAAATTGCGGCGATTGCTGGACCGATGGCAAAGCCCGAGGCAAACACGGCCTCGTGAATTGAGTTTGCTCGTGGCAAAGTCATGTGGGCAGCGGCCGCGACATCCGGAACAATTGCCTTGCGCGCACTCGGGCCACCCGGCGCAACCAAAGACCTAATCAAGGCCAAAGCAATTAGTAGCGGAAGGTTCATGGTCCAAATGACCGCCATGACCGGAATGACAACCGAGGCAATTGAAGCCAGCATTTCAACCCAAACAGCGGTTCGGCGGCGACCAAGTTTGTCGATGATTGAACCCATTACCGGAGAAAGCAAAAGTCCCGGAATTCCGGTGATCGTGACTACCAGTCCGGCAGCAGCCGAGGAGCCCGAAATATCGAGCGATAGCCAAGGAAGCAAGATAAAGACCATCGACCCAGAAATGATCGATGTGATTGACGCAGCCTGCATCAGCAGGAACGGCGCCAGGCGCTTTTTTGGTTTAGCGGAGGTCGAGGTCATCGAGAGACACCGCACTTAAGTAACGGTAACCGGCGTCGCCGATAACCTTATCGGCACCGGTATCACGGTCAACCACGGTGGCAACCGCAACGATGATGGCACCGGCTTCTTCAAGAGCTTTGGCTGCAGTTAAAGGTGAACCGCCAGTGGTTGAGGTGTCCTCAACCACAATTACGCGCTTGCCCTCAACCGATGGGCCCTCAACCTGGCGGCCCATTCCGTGGGCCTTGGCTGCTTTGCGAACGACAAAAGCATCAACCGCACGGCCACGCGCTGCAGCCTGGTGCATGATGGCGGTTGCTACCGGGTCAGCGCCCATGGTCAATCCGCCAACGGCGTCAAAATCGGTGATGCCAGCTGCATCAAGCATGTCTAGAACAACCTGGCCAATTAGCGGCGCAGCCTCGTGGTGCAGAGTCGCACGGCGCAGGTCCACGTAATAGCCAGCCTCGATGCCGCTAGACAGAGTCACTTTGCCGTGAACAACAGCAAGTTCTTTGATCAGTTCAATGAGGCGCGGCTTTGATGGCGAGGTAAAGGTCATTGCTCTAGTTTACGAGAGGGCAAGAGGGCCTTGGGCTAGCCTAGACACATGGAAAAGATGATGTTCACCAACCTGCCGGTTCACTCGCTAAAGCGCTCGGTGGACTTTTACACCGCTCTCGGTTTCAAGTTCAACCCGCAGTTCACCGGCGAGACCTCAACCTGCATGATTGTTGGCAAACACAACTTCATCATGCTGCTCGAAGAAGCTACTTTTTCAGGTTTTGTTGACAAGCCAATTGCGCCTACCAAAAAGACCGTTTCGTGCATCGTTGCCATCACCTATGACTCAGAAGCCGAGGTTCGTGCCATTTGCGAGAAGGCGTTTGAGCTTGGTGCTCGCAATTACAAAGAGCCTGAAGAACACGGATTCATGTTTGGCTGGGGCTTTGAAGACCTCGACGGCCACATCATCGAACCTTTCTACATGGACCAATCTCACCTAGAGCCACTCGAGAGTTAAACCGTGCGCATTGCTACCCACAACGTAAATTCCATTCGCACCCGCGTTGATCGCGTGGTTGATTGGCTGGTCCGTTCCAACACGGATGTCCTGGCGATGCAAGAAATCAAGTGCAAACCAGACCAGTTTCCGTACCAAAAATTTGAAGATGCTGGCTACAAAATAACCATGCACGGTTTGAATCAGTGGAATGGTGTTGCTTTTGCCAGCCGAATCGAAGCTGAGGACGTTGAGATTGGCTTCTCGGGCATGCCGGCCTTTGGCAAAGGAGGCAAGGACCCGATTGAAGAAGCTCGTGCCCTTGGTGCAACCTTCAATGGCGTGCGGCTTTGGTCTTTATATGTGCCAAACGGCCGAGAGGTAAACGACGAGCACTATCACTACAAACTTGAGTGGCTAGACCGGCTGGCAGCCAACACTGCCGAGTGGGTTGAGCACGAGCCAGACCAGCCGCTGGCACTGATGGGTGACTTCAACATTGCGCCACTAGACACAGACGTCTGGGACATCGACGATTTTGCTGGGGCAACCCACGTTTCAGAGCCTGAGCGCCAAGCATTTGAGGCGTTTGAGCAGATCGGTTTGCAAGATGTGGTCCGCCCGTTGGTGCCACAGGGTTACACCTACTGGGACTACCAGCAGCTGCGGTTCCCTCGCAATGAAGGCATGCGCATCGACTTCATCCTGGGGTCTGAGCCTTTTTCTGAGCGGGTTACCCGCGCGGTTATTGACCGCGATGAACGCAAGGGCGAGGCCCCGAGTGACCACGTGCCGGTGGTCGTTGACCTAACCGACTGAGAGCCAGTACTTTCGCTCAGTTTCATCAAGTTTTTCGATGGAATAGCGCAGCGCGGTTCTAGGCATCGTGGCCGCGAAGCGGCTCAAAAATTCGCGCAATTTTTCAACATCGCGCTTGCCCGCTTCGCGAAGCATCCATCCGACTGCCTTGTGAATTAGGTCGTGTTTGTCACCAAGCAGCATTTCGGCAATGGCCCAGGTGGGCTCAAGGTCAAAGTTTTCAAAGCCGTTTTTATCAGCCCGGATAAACGCGAACGTGAAGATAATTGCCGCCCGTCGCTCCCACAGCAAGTCACTCTTGGCTAGTCGCTGAAGTAGGTCCATGGCATCTGGTTTGCCAATCAAAAAAGCACCCAGATACGGTGCGGTGGCATCGACAAGATCCCAGTTATTCACTCGGCCCTCTTGCAGCAGTTGCAGGTAGTGATCGAACATTTCTTGCTGCTCGGCTGCTGCTTTGGTGCGCTTAAAGCGGTTGACCATAACGAACAGCCCGCACTGGCGGTGTTCGTGCACCTCAGATGCCAGCAGTTCATCAATCTCGTGCTGCGGCAGTGATTTGTGTTTGGCCGCTACCGAGCGGGTCTCCGGTACCTTTGCACCGATGAATACATCGCCCTCGCCATACTGCCCCGGCCCGGTCTTGAAAAACCAAGAGAAGGTTGCCTCTTTTTCGGGGCGCGCAAAAGCGGCCAGGTCTTGCTTTACGCTGGCCGCTGTAGACATTTTTGGAGTTAGTTTTGCGGGGGAATTAGGCCGCGAAGGTGCCAACCACAACCAGTGCATCGCCAGCAGCTGGGGTGATTCGGGCATTTTTCGGTGGGTTCAGGGCCACGCCACCAGAGGCAGCATCAAAGTAGCCGATTACCGAGTAACCCTTCGAGATACCGGCAACTGCAACATCGGCAAGCTCGATGGCCTGACCGACCGGGGCAAAATTGGCAACCGGCAATAGGCCGATGCTGGCGCCCTGTGCTGCAAATAGCCCATCAAAGACCGAGAGCAAATCTGAGTTCTCAGAAATTTGGGCCAGCAATTTGGCTTGTAGGTTGGCAACCGGCACGGTGGCATCGGTGTGTTTTTGCACTAAAGCCGGCAACACCTGCGCCTGGCTCAAGTCAAGTTTTGCCAGGGCGTCTTCACGGATGCCCGTGTAGATAACCTGGTCGTCGTCTTCGGCCAAAGCAATAATCTGCGATCCGTGCGGCAATGCCTGATCGGCCGCTGGGTTGATAACCGGCTCACCGTCAATTACCGCGCCAATTACCGACGCTGTGTTGAACGCCAAAACGGCATCTGCGTAGGTTTTACCAAACAGCGCTGGCAACTCATTGAAGTAAATTTCTTCGCCCTCGAAAGACAAAATTTCTTCGATGGCCACCCGTAGCGCTGGGTGTTGGGCCGCGTGCGCGTTGATCAAGTCCTCAAGGTACTCAAGTTTTGAACTTAGGTCGATGATTGACTTAGCGCCGGCAGCGTTAGCAACCTCTAGGTCTTTGGCGCTGGTTGGGTCACCCTGAATGATCTGAAACTTCTGCCGACCAAGGTCAAGGCCGGCCAGAGCTGATTCAACCTCGGCGGGTGCAGTCTGCGACAAAACCACGATGCGTGGCTTGCGCACGTTTTCGTTCGCAATCGTAAGTTCTTTGATGACCTCAATGGCCACCGGTGACCAGCCGAGAATTAGTGAGTGCCCGCCTCGTTTGAGAGCGCGGTTACCAAATTTGCTGATGCTTGCCATGGTGTCAGTTTATCTAGCCAGTCTGAGAGCCGGCTGCGCCGGGGTTACCCCTAGATTTCTCCGGGGGTAACCACCAGCTGCACACCGTCTTCGGCAACATCCACTTTGACCAAAGAGCCATCGTGAATTGTTCCGGCCAAAAGCAGGTTTGCCAAGCGGTCATCGATCTGCTGCTGCATCAATCTGCGAAGCGGGCGGGCGCCGTAGATTGGGTCGTATCCCTTGTCGGCCAACCAGGTTCTGGCGGCCGGGGTAACTGCCAACTGCAGGCGGCGCTGCTCTAGGCGGTGCTGCAGACGGTCGATGTTGAGTTCAACAATCTGACCAAGCTCACTGCGGTCAAGCGCACTGAACACCACGATGTCGTCTAGGCGGTTCAAGAACTCTGGCTTGAAGTGGCCACGAACCGTTGCCAAAACTGCCTCGCGCTTTTGGTCGGCACCCAACTCTTGGTCGATCAAGAACTGGCTGCCTAGGTTAGAGGTCAAAATCAGAATCACATTCTTGAAGTCCACGACGCGGCCCTGACCATCGGTCAATCGGCCATCATCCAAGACCTGAAGCAAGACATCGAAGACCTCAGGGTGAGCCTTTTCAACCTCATCGAGCAGAACCACCGAGTATGGTCGGCGACGAACGGCTTCGGTCAATTGACCGCCCTCTTCGTAACCGATGTACCCCGGAGGCGCACCAAGCAAACGGCTAACCGAGTGCTTCTCGCCATACTCACTCATGTCGATGCGAACCATGGCCTTCTCGTCGTCAAACAAGAATTCAGCCAGGCTCTTGGCAAGCTCAGTTTTTCCGACGCCGGTTGGCCCCAAGAACAGGAACGAACCGGTTGGGCGATCTGGGTCGCTGATGCCGGCCTTGGTGCGGCGAACAGCATCCGAAACTGACTTGACAGCGGCCTTCTGGCCAATCAGGCGTTTACCCAATTCGGCTTCAAGGTTGAGCAACTTCTCGCTTTCACCAGCTAGCAGGCGGCCGGTTGGGACACCGGTCCAGGCACTAACCACAGCAGCGATGTCATCCTCGCCGACCTGGTCGTTGACCATGCGATCAGCGCTTGCCTCGCCAGCCTCGGCTGACTCAAGTTGCGCCAACTCTTTTTCCAAAGCCGGGATCTCTCCGTAGAGCAAACGCGATGCACGCTCGAGGTTTGCCTCACGTTGTGCACGTTCGGCCTCGATGCGCAAGCCATCAAGTTTGGTCTTTAGGTCACCAACCTTGTTGAGTTCGGCGCGCTCTTTAGCCCAACGTTCGTTCAAACCATCAAGTGCCTTGGACTTTTCGGCTAGGTCATCGCGAAGCTTTTCGAGGCGCTCCTTTGAGGCCTCGTCCTTCTCCTTTTTCAGAGCCAACTCTTCAAGCTTTAGTCGGTCAACCTGGCGGCGAAGTTCGTCAATCTCAATCGGTGCCGAGTCAATCTCCATGCGCAGGCGTGAAGCCGCCTCATCAATCAGGTCAATTGCCTTGTCTGGCAGCTGGCGCCCAGTGATGTATCGGTTAGACAAAGTCGCTGCGGCAACCAGCGCGCTGTCAGCAATGGCCACCTTGTGGTGTGCCTCGTAGCGCTCTTTTAGTCCGCGCAAAATCGCGATGGTGTCAACCACTGATGGCTCACCAACGTAAACCTGCTGGAACCTGCGCTCAAGGGCAGGGTCCTTCTCGATCCGCTCGCGGTACTCGTCCAGGGTGGTGGCACCGATCAGCCGCAATTCACCGCGGGCAAGCATCGGCTTCAACATGTTGGCGGCATCCTGGCCGTCTCCGGCACCGGCACCCACCAAAGTGTGCAGCTCATCGATAAATGTAATTACCTGGCCCTCGGCGGCATTGATTTCGGCCAACACAGCCTTAAGGCGCTCTTCAAATTCACCCCGATACTTGGCACCGGCAACCATCGCAGCAAGGTCAAGGCTGATCAGCTGCTTGTCCTTCAGGCTCTCAGGTACGTCACCGGCAATGATGCGCTGGGCTAGGCCCTCTACCACTGCGGTCTTACCAACACCTGGTTCACCGATCAGGACCGGGTTGTTTTTGGTTCGGCGGCTAAGCACCTGTGACACTCGACGGATCTCGGCGTCTCTGCCAATCACCGGGTCGAGCTTTCCCGACTTAGCAATGTCGGTTAGGTTTACGCCGTATTTTTCCAGCGCTGAACGCTGGTCTTCTGGTTGCATATTTTGATTGTTCATCGCGCCCTCCACAGCACTACTGAGTTGTGCTTCGCTGGTCTTTGACCGCGAGCAATACTCTCAACACCCTGATCACCCGCTGCAAAAACTCGGGCCCCAGGTCTATTCATAAGTTCGTTGGCTAGCGCTTGTTCGAGGTCTCGAACACGCTTGGCTAGCTCGGCATTTTGGTTTTCGAGTTCCAAAATGCGTCGAATGCCCTCAAGGCTCACACCCTCATTTGAGAGGCGTGCAATTTCGCGAAGTTGGGCAACATTTCGCATGGTGTATCGGCGGGTTTGCCCACCGGTACGGCTTGGCACCACCAACCCGATGCGGTCGTAATCACGCAGGGTTTGCGGGTGCATTGAGGCCAGTTCAGCCGCAACGCCAATCGCAAAGATTGGTGAGTTCTCGTCTAACTGTTCCATTAGGGCTCCTAGAGAAGTCCGGCCTTATTCAGCAGGTCCTCGCGAGGGTCCTCGTCCGGAAGGTGGCTCTCGAATTCCTCGAGTGCCTTGCGCGCCTTGTCGTTGATGTGGCTCGGCACCGCAATGTCCACGGTTGCAAGCAGGTCACCCTCGCCCTTGGCCGTCACAACTCCGCGGCCTTTGACTCTAAGCACGCGTCCGTTTGGTGTGCCCGGCGCAACCTTTAGTTTCACTGGATCGCCGCCCAGGGTTGGTACCTGAATGGTTGCACCCAATACCGCCTCGGCAAAGGTCACCGGCACTGTTACCCGGATGTTCTGGCCATCGCGGGTGAACACCGGGTGCGGCTTGACCGTCACGGTGATGATTAGGTCACCGGATGGTCCGCCGTTTGGAGATGCCTGACCCTTGCCAGCAATCTTGATCTTCTGACCGTCTTGAACGCCGGCTGGAATCTTGATGCTAGTTGGTTCACCGTTGCTCTTGAGTTGCAACTTGATCGTGGTGCCTTTAACACCATCGATGAAGTCCAGCGTGGTTGAGGTGGTGAGGTCTGCTCCGCGCTGCGGACCAAAACCTCCCCGACCTCCGCCACCAAAGAGGTTGGCAAATACGTCTTCAAAACCGCCGCCGCCAAAGTTGGCGCCACCAGGAAATCCTCCTGGAAAACCGCCACCCTGACCGCCGGTGAAACGAGCGCCGGAACCCATTGCTCGCATCTGGTCGTACTCAGCGCGCTGATCTTTGTCAGAAAGAACCGAGTAGGCCTCGCTGATTTCTTTGAAGCGTGCTTCTGCCTTGGCATCACCCGGATTGGTATCTGGGTGAAACTGCCGCGACAACTTGCGGTAGACCTTTTTCAGTTCTGCTTCAGACACGTCTTTAGCTACGCCAAGGACCTTATAAAAGTCCTTGTCGAACCAATCTTGACTTGCCATGTGTATTGAACCTCTTTTGTAATTTCTTATTCAGCTGGGATGAAGACGGCAACCATTGCTGGTCGCAGCAGGCGGTCGCCAAGCATGAAGCCCGGCTCAATTACATCTGCAATAACGTTTTCAGTTACCTCTGGGTTTGGGGTCTGCACCAGAGCATTGTGTAGCTCTGGGTCAAACTTGTCACCCTTCTCGGCAAATGCCTTGAGACCAAATTTGTCTCCGGCATTGCGAAGCTTGGTGACAACTGCAGCAAACGGTGAGCCCTCAAGGTCTCCGTGTGCTTCAGCACGCGATAGGTCGTCGAGTGCCGGTAGCACTGCGCGAAGAACCTCAGCAATTGCTGCGTTGCGAGCTACATCGCGGTCGCGTTCAACGCGTGCTTTGTAGTTCACAAACTCAGCTTGCAGTCGCTGCAGATCGGCCAAAAGTTCGGCCTCCTTGCTCTGCGGACCTAGGTCTTCGACCAAATCTGCTAATGCCTGGTCAATGGCATCTGGCTCTGCCTCAGGGGAGTCCTCTGAAAGAGATTGCGAAGCATCGTGAATTTCAGAGGATTCCTCTGGGCTAGTGCCAGCTGGATTTTGATCAGACATTATTTCTTTTCCTCATCCTCGTCGACAACCTCAGCGTCAACCACGTCTTCACCAGATGCATCAGCCGCAGCTTCTTCACCCTCGGCAGGCGCAGCAGCGTAGATTGCCTCGCCCAGCTTCTGCTGTGATTCGTTTAGCTTGTCGAGTGCAGACTTAACCGCCTCAATGTCTTCTCCGGCGAGCGCAGTCTTTAGAGCATCAACGTCAGCCTGAACTGTGGTCTTTACGTCCTCAGGTAGCTTCTCGTCGTTCTCTTTGATCAGCTTCTCGATCTGGTAGACCAAACCTTCGGCCTGGTTGCGAGTGTCGGCTTCTTCACGGCGCTTCTTGTCTTCAGCGGCGTGCTCTTCACCTTCGCGAACCATGCGCTCGATGTCTTCCTTTGACAACGATGAACCACCGGTGATGGTCACAGATGCTTCCTTGCCGGTGCCCTTGTCCTTTGCAGACACGTGCACGATACCGTTGGCATCGATGTCGAAGGTAACTTCAATCTGAGGCACGCCGCGCGGTGCTGGGGCAATGCCGGCTAGGTCAAAGTTTCCGAGTGACTTGTTGTCGCGAACAAATTCACGCTCACCCTGGTAAACCTGGATGCTCACTGATGGCTGGTTGTCATCTGCGGTGGTGAAGGTCTCTGAACGCTTGGTCGGAATCGCAGTGTTGCGCTCGATCAGCTTGGTCATGATTCCACCCTTGGTTTCGATACCAAGAGATAGTGGAGTCACGTCGATTAGCAGAACGTCCTTGCGCTCACCCTTTAGAACACCAGCCTGTAGTGATGCACCAACTGCAACGACCTCATCTGGGTTTACACCCTTGTTAGGCTCCTTGCCACCGGTCAGGCTCTTGACTAGCTCAGATACTGCAGGCATACGGGTTGAACCACCAACAAGTACCACGTGGGCAATGTCGCCAACCTTTACGCCGGCTTCTTTGATGACGTCTTCGAATGGCTTCTTGGTACGAAGCAATAGGTCTTCGGTCATCTGCTCGAACTGCGCACGGGTGAGGGTTTCATCCAAGTTTGCTGGGCCGTTCTCGGTTAGAGATAGGTAAGGCAACTGGATGTTGGCGCTCATTGACTGAGAAAGTTCCTTCTTAGCCTGCTCTGCAGCTTCCTTTAGGCGCTGAAGTGCAATCTTGTCCTTCGACACGTCAACACCGGTGGTCTCCTTGAACTTCTTGACCAGGTGGTCAACAATTCGCTGGTCCCAGTCATCTCCACCAAGGCGGTTGTCACCTGAGGTTGCACGAACCTGAATGGTTGAGAAGCCTTCATCCTTACCAACCTCAAGAAGGCTGACGTCGAAGGTACCGCCACCAAGGTCAAAGACCAGGATTAGCTCATCTTCTTTACCCTTGTCTAGGCCGTAAGCCAGGGCAGCCGCGGTTGGCTCGTTGATAATACGTAGAACGTTTAGACCTGCGATCTCACCGGCATCTTTGGTTGCCTGGCGCTCTGCGTCGTTGAAGTAAGCAGGAACAGTAATAACTGCGTCGGTTACAGCCTCACCAAGGTAGGTCTCAGCGTCGCGCTTTAGCTTGGCTAGGGTTCGCGCTGAAATCTCTTGTGGGGTGTACTTCTTGCCGTCAACATCAAAGGTCCAGTCGGTGCCCATGTGGCGCTTGACTGATGCGATGGTGCGGTCAACGTTGGTTACTGCCTGACGCTTTGCGGTCTCACCAACAAGAACTTCGCCGTCTTTGGTAAAGGCAACGATTGATGGAGTGGTGCGGAAGCCCTCTGCGTTAGCGATAACGGTTGGTTCGCCACCCTCAAGCACAGAAACTGCGCTGTTGGTGGTACCTAGGTCAATACCTACTGCACGTGCCATTATTTGTTTCTCCTCGTTTTTTGGGCTTGTGGCCCGGTTGTTTACTTGCTGCGGCCCAAACCTGAGCCGATTTGACTCAAGTTTCACACGCAGATTTTTAGTTGTCAAGCACTCTCAGCAAAATCTAAGTCTTCTTGACTCAAGTTTGCCCAGTCGGCAAAGTTTCGGAGCCAATTCCCAGCAATAAGTGGCATCCTTAAAGCATGAAGCGCAGGTTTTTGAAGGTGCTCGCGGCCTTTGTGGCGGCGGGCTTGCTCACCGCAGCCTCTCCGGCGAGCGCCATTGAGCCAACCTCGGGCTACGACATCTCTTACCCGCAGTGCAACTCGGTGCTGCCTAACGACGGCGCTTTCAAGATTGTGGGCATCAACGGCGGCCTGGTTTACTCGGGCAATCCTTGCCTCGATGACCAAATTACTTGGGCTGGCGGCACCGCTGCGCAGTTTTATATCAACACCGGCAACCTCGGGCCGTCATCTAGCTACTGGCCAGCTGGGCAAACCACCCCGGTGCTCTGCGATGCTGCCGACATCGACAGCACCGGTTGTGCCTTCAATTACGGTTACAACGCCGCCAAAGATTCTTATCAGCGGGCGGTAGACGCCTACGCCCGACTCGGCATCACGACCTCGCCCGCACTAACCACCTGGTGGCTAGATGTTGAGACCTCGAACAGCTGGCGTGGGGCCGACTGGCCAGAAAGCACTCCGGCCCTAACCGGAACCGATGCGACCAGCCGAAATGTGTCATCCATCGCCGGCGCCACCCACTACCTACAGTCGGTAGCCAAGATCACCAAACTTGGGGTTTACTCAACCCCTTATCAGTGGGGTGTAATTACCGGTGGGTCAAAACTGTTCTCTGACCTAGTTAGCTGGCACGCCCTAGGTGAGTCAACCCACGAGGCCGCAGCCGCAGCCTGCACCGGCGCCAGCGGTTTTACCGGCGCACCGATTGTGATGACCCAATACATCGATACGTCTATCAACCTCGATGTCAATGTGACCTGCTCGGCCAAGGTAAAGGTAATCACCAGCCTGACCAACACCAGCACTACCTCGGTCAAACGCTCCGGATACTTCTATCTAAAAGGCACCCTAAAAACCGCTTGGGGCGCCACCATGGCCAACCGTTCTGTCACTTTTAAGTTTGCTGGCAAGACCTACAAAGCCACCACCAGCCAAACCGGATACGTTTCGGTCAGAGTCAAGGCACCTAGTTATGCCGGCAAATTTAAGGCCGGAGTTTACTTTTGGGGAAACTATTACCTAACTCCCGACAGCAGCTTTAAAACCGTGACCGTTAAGTAGTTAAATATCGGCTAGCGTTGCTGATTATGACTTCCAACGCTGCAAGATCAGAAAAACGCGCAACCTTTGCTTGGGCCCTGTGGGACTGGGCTGAACAGCCTTTCCCAACCCTGATGCAAACCTTCGTGTTTCCGCTGTATCTTGCTGGGGCAGTTGCTGCCAAGGGCACCGATACCGACGCTCTGCTGGGCGTTGCCACCGGTATCGCGGGTCTAATCGTGGCAGTTATGGCACCGGTTTTTGGCCGCCGCTCTGATGAGACCGGTAAGCGCAAGTTTTGGCTCATGGTCAACACCTATCTCTTGGTGGCCATCATGGTTGCCGCGTTCTTTGTGGCACCAAGCCCCGAGTACCTTTTGTTCGGCCTAATCCTGTACGGCCTCGGCTCGGTGGTTCAAGAATCAGCCTTCATCAACTACTACGCCATGCTTCGCCAGGTCTCAACCCCGTCAACCATCGGCCGCATCTCTGGCTACGCCTGGGGTTTTGGCTACGCCGGCGGCATCCTGCTGCTTTGCATCTCACTGTTCGGCTTTATCTTGCCCGAGACCGTGTTTGGAATCGTGCTGGCTGACTCAATGAACGTTCGAATTGTGTTCTTGTTCTCAGCAGTCTGGTTTGCCCTGTTCTCAATTCCGCTATTCCGCCGGGTTCCCGAAATCGCCGCAGCACCGGGGGTCAAAAAGCAAAGCGTGATTGAGTCATACATCAAGCTCTGGTCACAGCTAAAGTCGCTGCGCAAGCAAGCCCCAGAGACCTTCAAGTTCTTGATCTCTTCGGCTATTTACCGCGATGGCCTGGCGGGTGTCTTTACCTTTGGTGCCGTGCTCGGTTCGCTGGCATTCGGCTTTAGCCAGACTGAGATCATCCTGTTCGGCATCGCTGCCAACCTAGTCGCCGGTATCGGTGCCGCGATCGGTGGCCGCCTCGACGACATTCTGGGCAGCCGTGCCGTAATCATCTTGTCTTTGGTTGGTCTGATTGTTGCGGGCACTGCGGTCTTTGTGTTTGCCGGCGCCGGTGTAATCACCTACTGGATCGGCGGTCTGTTCCTCTGCCTATTTGTTGGGCCGGCTCAGGCAGCCAGCCGTACCTTTGTTTCTCGATTCACTCCAGCAGGTCGCGAGGGTGAGGTGTTTGGTTTGTATCAAACCACTGGGCGCGCTGCCTCGTTCCTGTCGGGCTTTATGTGGGCCGGTTCAATCACCGTGGCCAGCCTGCTGCTTGGCCTCGAGAACGCAACCATATTCGGCATTATCGGATTGCTCTTGATTCTTGGCGTTGGACTATTGCTGTTGCTTCGAGTGGACCCAAGCCCCAAGGTTGCTTACTCAAAGTAGTCCCGGTTCGACGCTGGGCCTCAATTCGACACCGTGTAGAATTGGGCCATGTCAAAATCGCAGCGCCAACAGGGTGAGTTAGAGTCACTGATTCTCAACTGCCTTTGGAACGCCGAAGGCCCGATGACCTCGGCCGAGATTCTTGAGTGCGTGAGCCCAGATGGCTCGTTGGCATTGACCACAATTTTGACGGTGCTCTCACGCCTAGCCGATAAAGAATTGGTGCACCGAGCTCCTGGCTCGGGCCGATCTCTGCTCTTCACCGCGGCTCAGTCGCGCGAACAGCACACTGCCGGTCTCATGCTCAAGTTGGTTACCGAGGCCGAGAACCCTGCTCTGGCGTTTTCACACTTTGCCGAGGGCCTCAGCCCATCGCAGCTTCAAGCTCTGCGCAATTCACTCAACTAGTCTTAACCGGTGTCCGCTCCCATTCTCCTGATTCCAATTGCGTTGGAGTGGGTTCTACTAATTACAACTCTGGCTCCGGTTGCATTGGTTGGCAGGTTCAACAGCCGCCCCCGCCTAGGGCTGGCCATCTGGTTTGGCTCGCTGCTCTCCGCCGGTCTCGCTACCGGCTTGGCGCTGGTGGTGGCTATCTGGTCTTACTTCGATACCTTTGCGGCTCTTGAGGCAAGTTTGTTCGGAGACTCAGAGTGGTTCATGGCATTGGCCGTGAGTTTTGGTCCGTGGCTGGCCTTGCTGTTAGGCGGTGTATCACTGGTGTTGGTTCAGCAGCGATTGGAGCCGCTGGTTGTAACGGCTCGTCAAATCAAGCCGGCAGTTGATCAGGCCAAGCGGCCTCTGCTGAATTTTATGGGCACTCCGGTCTATGCCATTGACCTGCCGTTTGCCTATGCGGTGGCTGGTCGTCGCGAAATCATTGTGTCCTCAGCGCTGCAGAACCTGCTAAACACAGATGCCTTTGCGGCAGTCTTGTGGCACGAATTGGGCCACATTCGCGGCCGGCACTTTGGGCTCAAAAAACTGGCCCGCATTGTTCGCGTGCTTTCGCCAACCTTGGCTGTATCAAAAGCCCTGGTGGCAGAGGTTGAGAGGTTGTGCGAGGTGGTTGCCGACGATTTTGCCGCGCGAAATTTGGGCAACAAGAAAGCCCCCGCACTAGAAAGTGCAAGGGCAATCTTTAGAGATTCAGCCTTCTAGGCTAACTTCGCTAACGACAGTAACTAAAGCGGCTCGTTGCCAACATCGGTGATGTGAAAATTCAGGTGGCTGCGTGATGCGGTTGGGCCACGCTGACCCTGGTATCGAGAGAGGTACTTCTCAGAGCCGTAAGGGGTCTCGCTCGGTGAGCTGAGCTGGAAGAAGCAGAGCTGACCAACCTTCATACCCGGCCAAAGCTTGATCGGCAGGTTTGAAACGTTGGCCAACTCAAGGGTCACGTGACCCTTAAAGCCTGGGTCAACAAAACCTGCGGTTGAGTGGGTCAGTAGGCCAAGGCGTCCCAGCGAGCTCTTGCCTTCAAGGCGGGCAGCGATGTTGTCTGGCAGAGTTACAAATTCGTAGGTTGAACCCAGCACAAATTCACCAGGGTGCAAAATAAATGCTTCGTCGGCCGCAACCTCGACCAAGCGGGTCAGGTCAGCCTGATCTTCGCGAGGGTCGATGTAGGCGTACTTGTGGTTGTCAAAAAGTCTGAAGAATCGGTCCAGACGAACATCGATGCTCGATGGCTGAAGAAGATCCATGTTGAGTGGCTCAAGACCAATTCGGCCGGCCTCAATTTCTGCGCGGATATCGCGGTCTGACATAAGCATGGTTCTAGATTAGTGGTCGAGCCCAACCTTCTTATAAATAGCCTTCATCCACTTAGGTGCCCACCAGTTGGCCTTGCCAAACAACTTCATCAGAGCCGGCACCAAAAGCGCGCGCACAATTGTGGCATCAACCAAAATGGCAAAGGCAATGCCTAGGCCAAGCGCTTTCATAATGGTCACGCCACTGGTTGCGAATGCGCCGAAACTGAATGCCAAAACCAGGGCAGCAGCCGTGATGATTCGCCCCGATCGCTGCAGTCCGTTAGCTACCGAGTCTTCGGTGCTGGCACCCGCGTCGTGCTGCTCTTTGATTCGGCTGAGCAAAAATAGTTCGTAGTCCATCGATAGACCAAATGCAACCACAGCAATAAGCACGGTGGACGATGTGTCGATGGTGCCGGTGACGTAGAAGTCACCAACCAGCCAACGGATGCTGCCGTCGAGGAAGCCCCAGGTTATGAAACCGATAGTCGCACCCAAAGACAAAATGTTCAGCAACACGGCTTTGATCGGTAGCAGCACCGATCCGGTAAAGAGGAACAGCAAGACCAGTGTGGAGACCACAATCCAGATCAGGGCTGTTGGCAATTGCTCCTCGATGCCGCGCTGAGAATCGGTGTAAATCGCCGCCGAGCCGCCGACCAAAACCTCATAATCTGGGGTCTCGATTGCGCGAATCGCATCGGTGATGGCAACGCCTTCAGGAGAGCGCGAATCAATGTCATGAATTGCGGTCACGCGCTGGTAATTGCCGTTGGCATAAGCCTCAATGCCCGGACCAAACTGCGGCAGCATGGCACCCTCGGCAGCAAAACCCACCGAAGACCTCACCGAGACGATGTGGTCAAGCTCTGAAAGCTCAAGCACATACTGCTCTACCTGTGATGCGCTGGCACCATCAAGAATGATCTCAATCGGAGAGCCCTCTTTGGCTGTGAAACGGTCACGGATTACGTTGCTAGCGATTGCGGCCGGTTCGGACTGCGGCAAGATTCGGTCATCAACCTGACCAAATTGAGCGTTGACCGAGAGAGAGGCAAGGCCACCGAGAGCAAGAGTTGCAACCAGCAGTACGGCAACCGGGCGCTTCATTACAAATCGCGCAATGTTGCCCCAAGCGCCTGATTCTTTTGGAGTAAGGTCGCGCTTGATGATGCGCCACTTATTGACCCGGTCACCCATCAGGTTGAGCATGGCCGGCAGGGCAATCAGTGCTGCGGCAACTGAGAGCAGAACCACAACAACGCCACCGAGGGCAAAGGACTTTAGGAAGTACTGCGGAAAGAAGAACAGCGAGGCCAGAACGATGGCCACGGTCAAACCAGAGAACAGCACGGTTCTTCCGGCTGACTCGACGGTTCTAACTGTCGCATCTGCCACCGACTTTCCGACCGCGCGTTCTTCACGGAACCGGTTGACCATCAGTAGGGCGTAGTCGATGCCGAGACCCAATCCCAGGCCGGTGATCAGATTCAGTGCAAACACCGATGTATCGGTGACCTGAGTCGAAATCCAAACAAAGAAGAATGAACCGATGATGGCCAAGCCGCCAACCAGCAGCGGCAGTCCAGATGCCATGAGTGAACCAAAAACAAAGACCAGCAGAATGATGGTCAGTGGAACGGCAATGGCCTCGGTGCGGGCTAGGTCGTGCTCGATTACCGAGTTGATTGATGCGGTAACGGTGGCAAAGCCGGCCACATAAACCTGAGCGGTTTCGTATTCTCCCGAGAACTCGTCGGCAATCCCGGCGGCCACAGTTGCCTGGGTTACGTCATCCTCAACGTCTACAAATACGTAGGTGGCCTTGCCGTCATCGCTGATTAGAGAGGCCGGGCGGCCGAGTGAGTAGTAGCTGTCAACACTGTCTACGCCAGAGACTTCGCGCAATTCTTTGACCAGGTTATTGGTGCTGGTTGCGCTTGATTCAGCATCAACGCCAGCCTCAAAATCCACCACGATTACTACCTCGGGGGTGGACTCCTCGTAGGTATCGGTCAGGATATCCATTACCTTGGTTGAGTCACTGTATGGGTTTTCGTAGCCACCGGCCTTTAGCTGGCCAAATGACTGAAAGCCCCAGACGCTCGACAGCAGAATCAGTGAGATGAACCCAAACAGGGCAAGCTTGCTGTGTCGCACGAGAAAGCTACCCAAACGGTTCATAAAATCTCACTTCTGCAGGATGATTGCACTATGGAAACCAAACGACGTTCAGCAGCAATCTATTTCTTTATTCTTTCAGGTATCGGCCTCATTACTGCCTGGTACTTCAATGCTTTGGCTGTTATGGCCGGCGAAGACTACCTAGTCGAAGGTTTCACCAGCAATGTGGACTGGGTGCTTTCACTAGACCTATTGATTGTTGGCTTTGCTGCGATGGGGTTCATCATCATTGAGGGGCGCCGTCAAAAAATGAAGCACCTCTGGGTTTACATCGCGTTGGCTTTTGTAACGGCAGCGGCCTTCACCGTGCCTCTGTTCTTGGGAATGCGTGAACTCAAGTTGGCTCGCGACGAACGCCAAGCCAGAGCGGCCTAAAAGAGCTTTTCGATTGGCGCTTGGCGCACACCCTGCATAAAACGCAGCACGTCTTCATCAACCATGACATCACTCATGCGAATCGCGCGGGTTAGATACAGCCCCTCGAGCGAGCGCACACGGCTGAGCGCAACGTAAGTTTGGCCCGGGCTAAAGGCGCCGCGACCCATATCGATAACAACCTCGTCGTAGGTTTGGCCCTGCGATTTATGAACCGTTACCGCCCAGGCAAGCCGAAGCGGAATCTGCTGAAACTCTGCCAGCGGCACAGCAATCAATACCTCTTTGACCCGGCCCGACTCTTCGTCGAACTGCTCGTCAATTTCGTAGCGAACCTTTTCCCAGGTTGATCGGCCAACTTCAAGGCGCTCACCGTCAGCTTCAACAATCACACCACCCGAGCTCGGTAGCTCAAGCACATGACCGATGGTTCCGTTGACCCAGCGTTTAATTGGACCGGTCGGGCCCTTTTTGGTACTCGAGTCGTCGTTCTTGATGAACATAACCTGCGCGCCAACCTTGAGTTCAAGAACTGGGTCGGCCGGGAGGGTGCGACCAAAGGCCTTTTCATCAGCGGCACTAAACACTGCGTCAAACCGCTTTGGTGGCGAATCGATGCGGGCCATCCGGGTGCTGTTAACCGCATTGACCGAGGCATTGATGGTGGCTAGGCGAATAACGTCATCGTGCGGTGGGAACCGGTTGCCGCACTGGTTGATGTAGTCGAGCATCTCTTGAGTGCAAGAGCCATCTCGAATAGCGTTGAGGATCTCTTTGAAGTGTTCGTCGTGCTGGCGGAAAATCTCACTCAGTTCGTAGCGCTCAAGGCTGTCTTCGCGCCAAACATGGGCGTCAAAGAACCAGCCGCTCTGGTAGTTCTCGGCCATGTAAGCCCGGTCTTGAGGGTCGCTCGGTGGCACCGGTGCCAGTTGGTATGGGTCGCCAAACATGACTACCTGGGCTCCACCAAATGGTAGCTTTCGGCGGCCGCGGGCAATTCCCATCGCACGGCTCATGGTGTCCATCAGGTCGGCATTGACCATCGATACCTCATCGATGACAAGCATGTCGATAGCGGCCAGCACCTCGCGAGTTCGGCGGCTGAGATGGCGACCAATGTCCTCGGTGCCCAAGATTCCAAACGGAAACCCAAACAGTGAGTGAATCGTCACACCGCCCACATTTAGTGCAGCCACCCCGGTAGGCGCGCAAACGGCAACCTTCTTTTTGGTGTTTTCAATCAGGTAGCTAAGCAGCGTTGATTTACCGGTACCAGCGCGGCCGGTGACAAAGATATTGTTTTCAGACTCTTCGATGTACTCAAAGAGGTGGCGCTGCTCGGCCGAGAGTACAACCTGTTCCATTAGCGCTCCTCCTTTCGTGCGTTTAGCTTGGCCAGCATCTGGTTATATGCCTCCACGTCTTGGTTGCCGGTTCGGTCGCTGGCGCGGTCAAGACGCTTAGCCTCACGCCCGTCAGCCTTGAACCACTGCACCGAGACAATAATCGTCAGTGCCGCAGTCGGCAGCTCACCAATACCCCAGGCAATCGCACCACCGGTGTGCTGGTCCTCGAGCGGGGTCTCGCCCCAGGTTCTACCCATGGCTCCGTACCAGTCCGAAAGTAGCAGCCCCGAGCCGTCCATCAGTGATAAACCAAAGAATGCGTGAAAAGCCATGGTGCCAATCAGCATCAGCAAGCGCAGCGGGTAGGCCAGGCGCACCGGCCCCGGGTCAACCCCGATGAGTGCCTGCGCAAATAGGTAACCCGTGATCAAGAAGTGAACCACCATCCACTCGTGACCAAGGTGCTCGTTGGTTGCCCAAGCAAATAGAGGTGTGTAGTAAAAAGTGACCAGCGAGCTGGCAAACAAAATCGCTGCCACAATCGGGTGCGCAACAAATTGCGCGTACTTGGTGTGAACCGCCCAAAGTACCCACTCGCGCATTCCTCGAGAGCCATCTTGGCGCTTTTCGGCTGCGCGCATCAATAGGGTTACCGGAGCGCCAGGCACCAAAAGCACCGGAATGCCCATGGCCAAAATCATGTGGCCAATCATGTGCATGCTGAATAGATACTCTTGGTAGGCATTTAGGGCTCCGCTGGTGGTGTAAATCAACACCAGCATTCCGGCAATCCAAGACACCGTGCGGCCAATTGGCCACTTATCGCCGCGCTTAGCCAAGCGGCGCACGCCGGCAAGGTACATCCAAATTGCACCCACACCGATAATCAGCCAAACCAGGTCCAGTTTCCACTCGGTCAGCAGTCTGATCGGGGTGAGTTCTGGTGGCAATGGTGAACCGGTAAGAATCTGGGCCGGGGTTACTTCACCGATGAGCTCACCGTCTTTAGGTGATGCGGTTCGGGCCAGGGCAGTGGCCAAGCCGATGGCCGCACCCATGATGCCAAACTCAACCGCCACCAAAGACCAAAACGCCTTGGCCTTGTTTGCGCCCTCGGATATGCGGGCAATCAGGTTGCGGCGGTAAAGGGCGCCAACCACACCAAGAATTGCCAGGGTCACAACCTTCAGCAGCAGCAGGTGGCCGTAAGGGGAGTTTAGTGAGGCCAGATCTGGAATGCGCACCCAGGCAGAACCCAAACCAGAGACGGCCACCAGAACAAAAGCCAGCAGAGCCAAACTTGAGTAGCGCTTGGTAAGCACCGATGCCTCGGCGGCATCGCGGCCGCGCACCACAAACAGTGCAAACAGCCCGCCAACCCAGATGGTTACGGCAACCAGGTGGATGCCGATCGAGTTGACCGCCATTCCGTGGTTTTCGCTTCCGGCGGCGTGGCCGATCAGCGCCAGTGGAATAAGTGAGGCCAGACCAAGCGCGGCCAGCATCGCGGTGGCGGTTAGGTTTCTAATCGAAATCGTCAGGGTGTTCAGGATTACTGCGGCCACGAGGTTTAGGGCCAACATCTGCCCAAGTTCAATTTCGGTGGCAAATAGCCAAAGGCTGTTACTAAAGCTCTCGCTGGTTGAGACACCAACGCCGGCGACCGACAAATAGGTGAATAGAAAGTTGACCGCACCGGCCACGGCCCAAACTGCGGCCGCAATGCTCGAGATAACCTGAGCCCTGGCCAGTAGTGGGTTTGCTTGGCTCAGGCTGAATGCGGCAAAAATCAGTGTGCCAATGGCAATGGCCATCGAGAAGTTCATAACCAGTTTGGCAACCGGTAGGCCCCATCGAACCACTTCACCCGGGTCGGCCAGAGCCTGCGCGGCCGCGCCGCCACCAATCAACAGGCCGGCAACCACAGCAATCAAACCAGCACCGATAAGTGCAGCGCTAGCCAGAGAGGCGCGCTGAACTGATTGGGTGTTGGTGGGAGAACTCACTGCTTAAGCCTACGGCAGGCTTACTTTTTACGCTTGGGCAGAAAGCGGCCGGTCTGCTTCTTGTACTCGGCATAACCTTGGTACTTCTTCTCCAGCAGAGATTCCTCCCAGATTGCCTTGTAGGTAATCAGAGCCACTAGCAGCAACCAGAAAACCAGCTTCACAAACGCCATTGACTGCACCACAGAACCAAAGCTGGCTAGTAGCAGGCCGGTATAGATAGGGTGGCGAATGGTTTGGTACAGACCAGTGGTCACCAGCTTGCCTTTTTCTTTTGGCACCGGGTTGGCGGTCAGCGAGGCACCTAGGTCTCGCAGAGCGAAGAACAAAATCAAAATTCCCGGGGCAATAAACAAAACCCCACCGATGTAGGCCCAGAGCTCAACGGGTTCATCGATGCCCATCATGACAATGCCGATGAGCAGACCAAACTGCCCAATGACTAAGAGGTTGCCTTTGGCTTTATCGCTCATGGTTCTAGGCTACGCCCTAACCCTCGCCCCAGCTAAGGGCCATCTGCTGGTTAAGCCAAAAGGCGCCCACTTTCGTGAGCGCCTTTCGAAGTGTTTCTAAGACTTACTTAACTGCAGCCTTTAGCTTTGAACCAGCTGAAACCTTAACGGTGTTTGCAGCTGCGATCTGGATGGTTGCACCAGTCTGAGGGTTGCGACCGGTGCGAGCTGCACGGTGGCCCTTCTCTACTGATAGCCAGCCTGGGATGGTAACCTTGCCGCCGTCAGCAACGGTCTTTGCAATGGTCTCGAATACTGCGTCAACAACACGGTTAACAGCAGCCTGTGACTCGCCGGTGCTTGCAGCAACTGCTGCTACTAGTTCGCTCTTGTTTAGAGACATTTGGTCCTCCTGGACATTTAGACGTTTGACGTACTGTCAGGGATAACGCTACTGCCCTGTAAAAACTTGTCATTCATCTGGCTCGGCGTGTTGCTTGTGAATTTTTTATGAGTTTTCCGCGTATTTACTGGCATATACGGACATCCACGTATAAAAAGAAACCCACCGTTCATCTAAGAACAGTGGGTTTCTGTTTAAAACTTGTAATTTACCGAAGCAAATTTGGCGAGGCTTAACCTACCGAGTGCTTACCAAGAAGACTTGGTGATGCCTGGAAGCTCGCCCTTGTGAGCCATGTCGCGGAAGCGAACACGTGACACACCGAACTTAGCTAGAACACCACGTGGGCGACCATCGATCGCGTCACGGTTACGTAGACGTACCGGTGAAGCGTTGCGTGGAAGCTTCTGTAGGCCTAGACGTGCCTCTTCGCGCTGTGCGTCGGTTGAGTTAGGGTCAACCAAAGCCTTCTTCAGTGCTAGGCGCTTCTCTGCGTAACGCTCAACGATTACTTTGCGCTGCTCGTTCTTAGCGATCTTGCTCTTCTTAGCCATTCTTAGCGCTCCTCGCGGAATTCAACGTGCTGACGCACAACTGGGTCGTACTTCTTCAGAACGATACGGTCTGGGTCGTTGCGACGGTTCTTCTTGGTTACGTAGGTGTAACCAGTGCCTGCAGTCGAACGAAGCTTGATGATAGGACGGATGTCCTTGTCCTTCTTAGCCATGTGCTTACTCCTTAGATCTTCTCGCCACGCGCAAGAATCTCGGCTACAACAGCCTCGATACCGCGCACGTCAATTACCTTGATGCCGCGAGCGCTCACCTGAAGAGTTACGTTGCGCTTCATTGAAGGAACGAAGTAAGTCTTCTTCTGGATGTTTGGGTTGAAGCGACGCTTGGTCTTGTTCTGGGCGTGCGAGACGTGGTGGCCAAACTGCGGCGCTTTCTCGGTGACCTGGCAATAAGCTGCCATTTCTTCTCCTTCAAGGGCAAGCCCTTCAGCACCGATTGGGGCTGGCCGGTAAAGGCAAAGGCTTGTGTACAAAAATTGTGGCTGCAACTAGACGTTATCTAGGCAACTGCTCAAGTTTAGGCGAACCTGAACCCCTTAAGCAAGTCCCACGACTTAATTTCTAGGATTGACACGCCGTTAAGCGCAAAAAATTAGGCTTGGCAGTCTTTGCAGACGCCAAAAATGTCAATTGTGTGGCTCGGATTAGTGAATCCGTGTTCGGTGGCTACCTGGTCTGCCCAGGCTTCGACGCGGTGTGCTTCAATCTCAACGGTCAGTCCACACTTGCGGCAAATCAGGTGGTGGTGGTGTTCGGTAGTGCAGGCGCGGTAGAGCACCTCGCCCTCTTTGCTCTGCAGAGAGTCGGCGTCTCCGCTGGCCGCTAAGTCGGCAAGCGCTCGATAAACCGTGGCCAAGCCAATAGTAGATCCGTGATTTTTCAGAATCTGGTGCAGCTGTTGGGCGCTAACAAAGCCAATTGCCTCACCGAGGGCGTGGCGGACCGCATCTTTTTGGGGCGTGTTCCGTTTGGCCGGCTTGCCCGGCGCCTTAGCGGCGTCAGCCGCTTCGATATTTTTCATTTTTTGATCCGCTCAATTACTCGAGCAACTGCGTAAATCAAGAACGAGATCGTGGTCACATAAGGGCTAATTGGTAGACCCGCTCCTAGGGCCAAGAGGATTCCGCCAATCACGCTGGTGACGGCAAAAACCACTGAGAGCATCGGTGCCAAAACCGGCGAGGCAGTGAGCCTAAGCGCTGCTGCGGCTGGGGTTACCAGCAGGCTGAGCACCAACAGCGCACCAACTACCTGAACGCTGGCGGCAACCGCAAGGCCAAGCAAGAGCATGAAGACCACGGATAGGGTTCTGGTTGGCACGCCTCGAGCGGCAGCGACATCTGGGTCAAGGCTGGCAAAGTTGAGCGGGCGCCAAACCAGCGCGAGGGTAATCAGGACCACCAGGCAGATGCCGGCCAGCCAGGCTAGCTGTGGGTCATCAATCGCAACAATCTGACCGGTGAGTAGGCCAAATTTGTTGGCGGCTCGGCCCTCATAAAGTGCCAGTGCCAAGATACCCAGGCCAAGTCCGGCCGGCATTAGCACCGCAACGATTGAATTGCGCTCTTTGGCTTTGGCGCCAAGTGCCCCGATGATTAGGGCGGCAGCGATCGAACCAATCACGCTTCCGAACACCACGTTTACGCCAGCCAGTAGGGCAAAAGCAGCACCGGCAAAGCTCAGTTCGCTGATTCCATGAACCGCAAAAGACATGTCGCGGTTCATCACAAAAATACCGATTAGCCCGCCGACTAAGGCCAGCAATGCGCCGGCAATCAGTGAGTTAGTAACCAGCGGCAACAGCTGGTCGTAGTTTGAGAAGTCAAAAAGCACCATTAGTTCCACACCTCATCTGGGTGGTGGTCGTGATCTTGTGTGCCAACCACAACAATTCGGCCTTGGTTGCGCAGAACATCAACCGGCGTGCCATAAAGCTCACTCAAAACCTCACTGGTCAGAACCTCATCTGGAGTACCGATTCGGAACTTGCCATTGGCCAGGTAAAGCACTCGATCAACCATCGACAAAATTGGGTTCACGTCGTGAGTCACAAACAGCACGGCCGCATCATGTTCACGGCGTTCACGATCAAGCAGTTCGGCAATAGTCTTTTGCTGGTGCAGGTCTAGAGCGCTCAGTGGCTCGTCGGCCAAAATCAGGTCTGGCTCGCCAATCACCGCCTGGCCAACGCGCAGGCGCTGTAGCTCTCCGCCCGAAAGCTCACCGATCGGCTTCTTGGCTAGCTCAAAACCATCGATGCAACCCAGTATGTGCTCAACACGTGCCTTGGCCTTGCGGCTAGGCAGCGGGAGCCCAAATCGGTGGCCGTCTAGACCCAGGCGCAAGACATCTCGGGCACGCAGGGGAGTACCGGCATCAAGCACTCGGTGCTGCGGAATGTATCCGACCTGACGGTTGCCTCGGTGAATTAGCTTTCCGTTGATTTCGATCGAGCCGGCCACGAGTGGCTCCTGGCCCAAAATTGCCTTGAGCAGTGAGGTCTTGCCCGACCCATTGGCACCAATAACTGCGATGAACTCCTGAGGTTTTACCTCGAGCGAGAGATTGCTCCACAGCGTGCGGGCTTCACCCTGTTCACCCGAAACTTCAAAGGTTGCGTTTTGAATCTCCAGTACTGGAGCCATGGCCATTACTCGAGACCTACTTCTAGGGTTCGTATGCAGCTGTTTACGTAGTCAAAATAGGACTTGTCGTACTGCTCGTAGGTGTCTGGGTCCATCGACAAAATCTCGTAGAAGCCTAGGGTCGCCACGTTTCCGGTCCACTCCGGTGAGCTCGAGTCATAGCCGCCGAATGGTGACAAAATCGCGCTGATTTTGCCGGCATCAATCAGCTGCTGAACCTGTTGCATAGCCAGTGGTGGAATGTCGCGTTCCTCTTCCACCGCTTCAGACATCTCGGTTGGGGTGGCGTCTACAAAACCGGTGTCTTCAAGCAGGTATGACACAAGGGCCTCGGTCTGAATAACCTGGGCGCCATTTGCTTTTGCTTTTAGTTCAGCTTGGTCAGCCGACAGGTCATCGATGTTGGCATTGAAAGTAGCAAGGTTGGCTGCCAGTTTTTCAGTTAGGTCAGGGTAGTCGGCCACCACCTGAGCACTCAGCGTCTCGCCAAATGCACGAAC
Source organism: Rhodoluna limnophila (assembly GCF_005845365.1). Classification (GTDB taxonomy): domain Bacteria; phylum Actinomycetota; class Actinomycetes; order Actinomycetales; family Microbacteriaceae; genus Rhodoluna; species Rhodoluna limnophila. The sequence continues at coordinate 1,368,054 of NZ_CP040509.1, forward strand.
TCGGTCAATGTCAAGCCAGACGTGCTCGTTGCCGTCATCGCGGGTACCAACAATATCAACCGCGTTGATCAGCGTTGGTTTGTTTTCGGCCGCAGCAACCAAGGTGGTCATAAAGTCGTCGTACCCGCCACCATTCATCACAACGATGTCGGCTTGGTTAATCACCAGCTGGTCGCGGGCTGATGCTTCAAAAGAATGTGGGTCTTGATTGATGTTGTAAATCAGAGCGTGGGCGGTGGCCACATCCTTGCCCAGGGCCTCGACCGAAATACTGGCCCAGATGTTGGTGCTGGCAACAATCTTGATCTCACCGTTGCCGGCCGACCACTCTTTAGGTGCCTGCGCGCATCCGCTGAGCCCAAGGGCAATTGCGATGAGCGCAACGACCGAGAGTGCCGCCACTGACTTGACCATGAAGTTCTTCATGGTCAAAGGCTAAGGCTTATTGATAATGATTGTCAATACCAGCAAGTCTTGCCTCGGGTCGCTCATCCCTCTGGAACAGCAACCGGCGTGGTCCGATTGAACGTCACATTAACGTGCGGTTTTTTAACTGCTGCGGATTTCACAGCAACAGCAAACCCTGCAAACCTGTTTGACAGCCCCGCGGCTGCCTGGCACGTTGCGCTGGCCTTAGATAGCGCCACCTTTTTGGCAGCAAGCGTGCTCTTGTTTGGAACCATCACAGTGCAAGAAACCTGGTTTACCGAAACATCTCGCTTCCACATGGCCGTGATCGCTTGCTTTGATTTTGTCGATGGGCCGTTACTTGTGAACGAGCTAACCCTCACGGTTCTGGCTGCGTATGGCTTCACTACCTGAAACGCACCCTCGATGGTTTGAGTACCGACGCTAGAGGTAATTTCCAAAGTCGGTTTGCCGGCAAGACCTGCCGGAATTTCGAGCAAAATCTCAGTCTCGGCTGCAAACAGGATCTTGGCGTCAAGCCCGCCAACTCTTATGCTTTGAACGTTTTGCAGGTTGGTGCCCGAAAAAAGCAGGCGCTGTGACGTGGTGCTTAGGTGCAGTTTGCTAATCACCAGTTGTGGTGCCGCGCCATTGGTTTGCTCTGTTCCCGTGCCACCGCCACTTGAGCCACCGCCACTGTTTCCGCTGCCCCCAGTTCCGCCACCATCTTGCTCCTCTTGATCGGTTGATGGGTTATCTGGTGCAACTCTGGCAACAGTTACGGTGCTGGCCAAAACTGGCACTGAGCTAGAAGGGGTTCGTACCGCCCCCAATGCACCAGCTAGATTTTCACCCCAGCAATACTGGCCTGATTCGACTGCTGCGCAAACATGGCTGCTGTAGGCATCGATCGATGCGACAGGCCCAGCGCTTATGCTCACAGACTGAGGTGTTGAGTAGGTTGAATTTCGACCCATAAAATTACCGCCAACTTGGCCGTGGGTATTGGCCCCCCAGCATTTCACAATTCCAGCTGCAACTGCACACGTTAGGTCTGTGCCAGCGGTTATGGCCGTAACTCCTGAGCCCTCGGCGATGGCGATTACCGGCTCGTAACTGTTATTTGTTGAATTGTTGCCGAGTTGCCCGCTGTAATTAGCTCCGGCGCATTTGACCCCGCCGCCAATCAGCATGCAGAAGTGGTCAGTGCCCATTGAGAAACTCGAGATTGTCTCGCCAGCTGCAGCGGCATAGGTTTGGGTTGGCACCCATAAGCGATTTTGGTCATTCAACTCTGGGTTGAGACCCAAACCACCCGACCAGTTGCTGCCCCAGCACTTAATTTTTTGTACACCCGCCTCCTCGAGCAATGCGCAAGTTGAAGTGAAGGTGGCATCAATTGCGGTTGCACCGCTAGTTACAGCTGTGAAAGGAACAAGTGAACTCGAGAATGAGTTATAGCCCAGTTGCCCTTGGTAGTTGGCACCCCAGCACTCAACTGCTCCTAGCCTCAAGATGCAAGTATGATCACCGCCCATTGCGACTGATTCAATCGATTCACCCGCTTGAGTGATCTCAATTGGCCGCAGTCGGTCGTTGTCAGTGACCGTAAAATTCCCATCGGCATCTACTGTGACACTTTCCGTGCCGTCACCCAGTTGCCCGTTATCATTGCCACCCCAGCAATAGAGGTTTCGATCAACCCCAACAATTGCACAGGCATGTGAATCGCCAACGAAAACTGCAACCACACCTGAATTTTCAGGGATGGCTGACACGGGCTGGTGGCTGTGGATCTTTGTTCCGTTGCCGAGTTGGCCGCGCCAATTAGCGCCAACACATTCCACCCCACCGTTCACCACAGCACAAGAGAAGTCATCTCCGGCAGCAAACGAACTTACCTCCTGCCCAAATGGGCTTGCTAGTGGAACAGCGGTGTGCGTTAGTTCACCATTCCCCAGGCCACCTCCGTAATTTGCACCCCAGCACCACAACTCGTTCGACACGACTGCGCAAGTAGAACTTTCGCCAGCATCAACTTGCGTCGCTCCGACAGCAACCGCCAAGCCAAATTCTGAGGAATCCAACCGTGTGGCGTTACCTAACTGGCCATCCCAGTTAGCGCCGGCACACTTAACCGACTGCCCCGCCACGACACATATGTGTGAATCTCCAATGCTCACATTGCTGACCCGTTCGTTTGTTCCCAGCACAGTTGAGGGCACGGACACGAAACTGGTAGTGCTGTCTCCATCAAAATCTAAGTAATCAAAACCCCAGCAACGTAGAGCACCGGCAACTGCGTAGCAAGAAGTATCACCTGCGGAAGCGACATCAGTTGCTATGTCGCCTTCTAGCACATGGCCGGCAAAGGAAGACGAAAGGTCAGTGCCGTTACCTAGTTGGCCGTTGCTATTTTCCCCCCAACAAAAGACCCCGGCACTTCCCATGGCACAAGCATGTCGATTACCCACCGAAACCTTGCTTATATTCGCAAGTTCGGCAGCAGGAGCAGCCAGTACCGCCACTGGCACTAAGCTGTCTGCGATAGTTCCGTTTCCAAGTTGTCCGATGCTGTTTCGCCCCCAACACCTGACTCCTGATTGCACGACCGCACAGGAGGAATAGGTGCCAACAGCCACTTGCGTCACGCCTGAGCCTTCAGGGATTGCAACCACCGGCGACGGCATGTCGAGCGTCGAACCATTGCCCAGCAGACCGTAGGTGTTTTCGCCCCAGCACTTAACTCCACTTTTGATCACAACGCAGGCTGATCTTGAACCAACTGACACCTGGGTAACACCCGACCCCGCTGCGAATATTCGGACCGCCGTCGAGCTCTGGGTTAAGTTGTCAGTGCCGAGTATCAGGTTGCCATTTTGCCCCCAACAGGCAAGGCCGCCATCGAGCACCGCGCAGGCAACATCTTCTCCAACTGACACTCGTTCGATAGGTGGATTCGAGGCGTTAGCCTGCCCAACAGCGGCAATCGACACCAAAGTCGAAATCACTAGCAATAGGGAAAGCTGTGTAGCAACGTACTTCCGTGAAAATTTTGGTCGCAAGAACTGCATGGCGGTCATCCTCAGAAAAAATTGTTTATCTGAAGGCTAGGTTGGGCTCTGCAGCTTGAGCATGCCGTCGGCAATACTGGGCCAACTTTGACGGGTTAGCCCATCGAAGAGCGCTCGTTAAAAAGCAATTTGCGCCCAATACTAGATACATGGCCCTTCGATTAGCTGTGATTGAGGACGACGCACTCATGCGAATGGCGCTGGTTGCTGCGCTAAACCAGCAGGGCTTTACCATCAGTTTTCAATCTGGATCCGCATCCGCAGCTATAGGCCAGTTTGCAGTAAGCAGCGTGGACGTTGCTCTGATTGATTTGCACCTCGGGCAAGGCCCGACCGGGGTAGATCTGGCACTTGCGTTTAGGCGCAAGCAACCGGGTGTGGGATTAGTTTTCTTAACCAGCTTCGATGACCCAAGGCTGCTTTCTGAGAATTTGCCGTCGCTTCCGAGTAACGCAAAGTATCTGACTAAGAAGTCAGTTTCGGACATCGCCACACTCACGCGCGCACTGCAAGAAGCGGCCTTAGGCAAAGCCTCCCGAAATGAGCGACCAGCGACGTCCGGGCTTGAGTCGCTGACCAACGGGCAAATTGAAATCATGCGGTTGGTGGCCCAAGGTCTAACCAATGGCGAAATAGCAAGGCGACGCTTCATTAATGAAAAGTCTGTAGAACTTGCCGTAGCTAGAGTGGCTCGAGCGCTTGGTTTAGTTTCAAACCCTGAACAGAACCAGCGGGTTCACATCGCAAAAGTTTTTTTCAAAGCAACCGGTGGAGCCGCGAATGGCGACGTTTAGTCCATTTAAGCGATCACCGGCGATAGGTGGGGTCACGCTACTCAACCCTCAGCACTACATTATTTGGCTAGCACTGGCCTTCCTGGCATCAATAAGTCTGGTCAATTCAAAAGATTCAATCAGCACTCTGACGCTTTGGGCTCTGGCCCACCTTGCCGGTTTCGCCGGATCTGCCATTTGGTTTTTGCTTTTCCGCGTGGTTGTTTTCAAAAATCGCGTGATACAGCCGATCCGAAGTGTTTGGGTTTACCTTTTTGGATTTTTTCTTGGCTTCGTCAAGGGAGTTGTTACCGGCGCTGCCGGAAACGCTGTGAACCTGGATTTTGCCACCCCCGGGGAAGTCTTACTCAGGGGTATTTCTGCTGGCCTGATCAGCGGTTTGACAGTTCCTGCTTTAGCGTTTGTCGAATACCGTCGCAGGCAGTATCAGCGCGATCTCGATTTGCTGATCGCCCAGGATATTCAAGCAGACCTGGGTGAAGCCAACGCTGCATCAAATAAGGGCAAAACCGGCTCGTCGCTGGCAGAACTGCGGGAGCACCTCGAGTCTTTACGGCAAACGGTTTCGCTCGCTGAGTATCCCTTCGAAATGCGGTCCAAATTACCAATTGCAATTCGTGAGCTTGCCGATGACATCGTGCGGCCACTCAGCCACAAGCTTTGGGAAATCGAGTCGCGCGCGAGGAACGACTTCTCGCTAGTCACTTTGGCGAAACTCGCCTTGGCAGCAAAACCAAAACCAACGGCGCCTTATCTGGCCGTGTTTTTCATAGTTCTGCTAGTTGGGCACCAGCTTGAGTTCTCGCTCACTGAGTCGTTTTTTCGGTCGATTATCGGAACGGCCATTTTGGGAGCGATTGAGCTAATCTCCGTGTGGTTCAAACCAAAACACCTTCCATTCAGAGTTTTCACCGAGGTGGTTTGGATGTCACTTGCGGTGTTGCTAATCAATTTGATAAACAGCACTATTTTTGGCTCAAGCCTCGACCAATCAAACTTTGACTCAACCATTGCCTTGCTGATTTGGCTCCTGGAGCTGAGGTTTATTTTTGGTGTTTTTAGTGCAGCGAATCAGGCACACAACACAATCCAAGCCCAGCTAACATCCGCAATTGGCACTAGCCGTCGTAAAAGCATGGCCGAGGCCGCTGCCGATCGCTTCAAGAACCGAAGCCTTGCCAATCTCCTCCACGGACAGGTTCAAAATAGTCTGCTTTCAGCTTCGCTGAGGCTTGAGTCTGGCTCTGTCTCTAAGCATGAATTGCAAGTTGAAATTGATTCGCTAATTAAGCTCCTGGACACACCAATCCGGATTGGCGCCAATCAACTCAGTCAAGGTGTGCCTTTCTCACAGGGTATGCAGGAAATTACTCATCGCTGGAGAGGTTTTGCGGCTATTTCGTTTAATAATTTCTCAATCATCTCCGAAGTCCCCGACCTGAATACGAACCTGCTGCTGGAATTACTTGAGGAGGCAGTAGCAAACGCTGTGCGGCACGGCCTTGCCGACTCAGTCGTGGTGGAACTTGATTCCACGCCAAAAAACCGCGTCTCCATCTCAGTTATCGACAACGGAGTGGGCCCCAGGGCTGGAAAATTCGGATTAGGTAGCGCCCTGTTCGAAATAGTTAGCGGTGGTAATTGGTCCTTAACTGCCCAGCCAGAAGGAGGCTCAAAACTTGAAATCCAGTTTGATAGTCAGGCAGAATTCAACCCCCGCTAGTTAGGTCTGGATTGGAAGCTAGTCGAGCAGCAGCGCAGGCTCTTCGATCACCGAAGCAACGTCCTGAACAAAGCGCGAGGCAACGTCACCGTCAACGACTCGGTGGTCAAAAGTTGCGCCGATGGTGGTTACCTGGCGAACCTGAATCTCATTGTTGACCACCCAAGGCTTAGGCCTGATCGAGCCAAGAGCCACAATTCCAACCTCACCCGGGTTCAAAATCGGGGTTCCGGTGTCAACACCAAATACACCGATGTTGGTAATGGTGATGGTTCCGTCTTTCATGTCAGCCGGGGTGGTCTTGCCCTCGCGAGCAACCGCGGCCAGGTTTTCAATTGCCTTGGCCAGCTCAAGCATCGACATTTTGTCGGCGTCTTTGATGTTCGGCACGATCAAACCGCGCGGGGTTGCCGCAGCGATACCGAAGTTCACAAAGTTGTGCACGATGATTTCTTCATCGGTCCAGGTCGAGTTGACCATTGGGTTGCGACGAACTGCCCAAATCATGGCCTTGGCCATAATCAAAAGCGGGGTCACCTTGACACCGGCAAAATCGGTCGATGCCTTCAGGCGCTTGACGTATTCCATGGTGCGGGTCGCATCAACGTCAACAAAAATGCTCACGTGTGGGGCGGTGAATGCTGAAGACACCATCGCGTTGGCAATTGCCTTGCGAACACCCTTTACCGGGATGCGCTCTTCGCGGGCGCTCGGTGCCTCTGGGGTTGAAAGGTTTCTAAACACCGATGCCTGCTGCGCGCCACCGAGTACGTCTTCACGAGTGACCTCGCCGGCAAAACCGGTTGGGGTTACTGAGGTGATGTCAACGCCTAGGTCCTTGGCGAGCTTACGGATAGGTGGCTTGGCAATGACCTTGTCTTCGGCGGTAATTGCCGCAACGTTGATCAGTGCGGTGTCTGGGTTTGGAATCAGTGGCAGTGATGCGCTGGCTGCTGCAACGCTGGCAGCGGCCGGAACCACTGGTCCGCGACGGCGAGAGGCAGCGTGACCAGAAGCACCGTAACCAACTAGGTTTGGCTGCTTTTCCTCTTTGGCAACAGCCGCGGCAGCATCGGCAATAACCTCGTGAGCGGCAACTGCGGCTGCGGCATCAACAATCGGAATCGCGCTGGTGTTGGTACTCACTGTTCCAACGGCACCATCGGCAACGGTAGCCGAGATGATTGGCTTGCCCACCTCAACGGTGTCGCCCTCGGCAGCAAAAAGTTCGGCAACCACACCGGCAAATGGGCAAGGCAACTCAACCAAGCTCTTGGCAGTTTCAATCTCAACGATTACCTGGTTTACGGCCACGGTGTCGCCCGGCTTGACCTTCCAAGACACAATTTCGGCCTCGGTCAAACCTTCGCCAACATCTGGCAGGTTAAAGAACGCTAGTTGAGTCATTTTTATCCTTTGCCGAACCTAGTAGGCCAAAACGCGGTCAACCGCTTCAAGAATGCGGTCGGCGTCTGGCAAGAATTTTTCTTCGAGCTTTGCCGATGGGTAAGGAACATCAAATCCGCCCACCCGGATAACCGGTGCCTCGAGGTGATAGAACGCTAGCTCGGCCACTCGGGCCGCAACCTCTGAGCTGATCGAGACAAAAGTGCTGGCTTCATGAGCAACCACCAAGCGTCCGGTCTTCTTGACCGACTCGATGATGGTGGCAAAGTCGATTGGTGACATCGAGCGCATGTCGATTACTTCAAGGCTGGTGCCCTCGCTGGCAGCAATTTCAGCTGCCTGAAGGGCAACGGCAACCATCGGGCCATAGGCAGCCACGGTCACCTGGGATCCAGGTCGCAAGACCTTGGCGGTGTGCATGCCGGCAGGTGGTTCATCGAGGTTGACCTGGCCCTTTTGCCAGTACCGGCGCTTCGGCTCAAAGAACAGCACTGGGTCGTTGCTCTTGATGGCCTGCTGGATCATCCAGTAGGCATCGTTTGGGTTGCTTGGGCTGATTACCCGAAGACCCGCGGTGTGGGCAAAGTACGCCTCTGGGCTTTCAGAGTGGTGTTCAACCGCGCCGATACCGCCACCGAATGGAACACGGATAACCACCGGCATGGTCGTGAAACCCTCTGAGCGGTTCTGCATTTTTGCCAACTGCGATGTGATCTGGTTGAAAGCCGGAAAAATGAAGCCGTCAAACTGAATTTCGGCTACCGGAGAGTAGCCGCGCATCGCCAAACCAATAGCGGTTCCGATGATTCCAGACTCGGCAATAGGCGAGTTGAAAATGCGGCTTGGACCAAACTCATCAAGGATCCCCTCGGTCACACGGAACACGCCGCCGAGCTGGGCGACGTCTTCACCGAAAACCAAAACCTTTGGGTTGTCGGCCATTGCCTTGCGAATACCGGCGTTAATTGCCTTGGCAATCGACATTTCTACGAAGTTAGTCATTAGTTGGCACCGCCCTGACCGAACGAAGCCTCGTAAGCCTCAAGCCAAGCAAGTTGCTCCTCGATAAGCGGGTGGCTCTCGCTGTAAACGTGCTTGAACATGTTCTCGATTGGTGGCTCACCTAGGGCAAAGGTCTTTTCGCGAATCTCTGCCGAGAGTGCCTCGCCAGCAGCCTCGCACTCGTTGAAGAAATCATCACCGATACCCTGGCGGCGCAAGAACTTCTCGAAACGGGCCAGCGGGTCGCGGGCCTTCCAGTACTCCACCTCTTCTGCAGAGCGGTACTTGGTCGGATCGTCTGATGTCGTGTGTGCACCGATGCGGTAGGTGAGTGCCTCGATCATGAATGGGCCGGCACCGTTGCGCGCGTCATCCATGTGCTTCTTGGTCACCGCGTAGCTGGCCAAAACGTCATTGCCATCGATGCGAACACCCGGCACGCCAAAGCCCATACCGCGCTGGTAAAGCGGAACGGTGGTCTGCGAGTCAACCGGGCTTGAGATTGCCCACTGGTTGTTCTGGCAGAAAAACACCATCGGAGCCTGGGTGGTTGCAGCAAATAGGAATGACTCCGAAACATCACCTTCGGCGGTCGCTCCGTCTCCGAAGTAAGAAATAACTGCCAAGTCTTCATCGCGGTTGCCAGTGCCGACCTTGCCGTCAAACTTCACGCCCATTGCGTAGCCGGTGGCGTGCAGCACCTGAGTACCCAAAACAATTGCGTAAAGGTGGAACCGAGTTTCATCTGGGTTCCAGCCGCCGTGGTTAACACCGCGCAGCATCTTGAGAATTGCCATCAGGTCGATGCCGTGGGTGATTGCCACACCGTGCTCGCGATAGCTAGGGAAGATGTGGTCGTTGTGGCCAACGCCGTAGCCCGAACCAATCTGCGCGGCCTCTTGGCCGATTGCTGGAATCCAGAGGCCTAGCTGGCCTTGGCGCTGCAGGGCAGTGGCTTCGTTGTCGAAACGGCGCATTCGTGCCATGTCTCGATAAAACTTTAGAAAGTCAGCCTCGCCGAGCTGATCGATGTATTTGCCGTATTCCGCGTATTGGGCAGGCACGCCGTACTGTCCGTCTGGTGAAAGAAGTTGCACCATCGGTACGTTCGAAGCATCTTGATAAGTCATCTCGTCTAATTTACTTCTTTGAGTGGCACAATCTAGTCATGATTCGTTTTCTAGTTGGAACCGTTATTAATGCAATTGCCCTATGGGTGGTCACGCTTTGCATCCCTGCAATCAAGCTGAATCCCTATGGTGGCACCGATTTTTGGGCGATCGCAGGGTCATTCCTGCTTGTCGGTGCGGTGTTCGGTCTGGTCAGCGCCATCGTTGCCCCGGTGATAAAAGTTCTGGCTCTTCCGCTCTACATCCTTACTTTTGGCCTAATTTCGTTCTTGATCAACGGTGCCTTGCTGCTATTTGTGGCTTGGCTTTCACAACTATTCGGCGACGACGTGCTGACTATTTATGGGTTCTCATCTGATGGCTTGACCATCGACTCGCTCGGTTGGGCCATCCTTGGCTCAATCGTGATGAGCATTGCCTCGTTCTTTGGCCGCGCTGTTTTCAAGGTGCTCAAGCTTCTATAGGCATAGCCTTTGTCTGGGCTCACCTCGAAATCCTGTAATTCGTAGCCTGCCCTTGGCCGCTGGCAAAATCGGTGATTAATTCACGGATGCGGGCTAGCCCGGCATCAGTGCTTTGGTCGGCAAGCAGTGCGGTGCCCCGATAGTTACTGAGTTCGTGAGCCTGAAGCACAGCCGGTTTTGAATTGCTGCTGCTCACCGGCGCCTCACGTTCAACCGTGACCCAGTCTTTGCCAAGCGCATTTTGTGCGAGGTCTAGCTTTGGAACCAGATCGTTGGTGTGCTGCAGTGAGATGGTTGGCACCCTGATGTCCTGGTTCAGCTGGCTTATCGGAGAGCCGATGGTCACCAAACCGGCAACTTTGTAATTTTGAGGCTGGCTAGCTAGGTTGGCCGCAACCATCCCGCCCTGCGAATGACCGACCAGCAGCACCCGGTCACGCTTGGTTACACCCGCGTTGACGATTGCCCTCTGGACCGCGGCCTCACTGGATGCCTTGGATGGCCCGGCCATTGCTTGCAGGTTTGAGGTCAAATCGAGCGGGTTTTCGCCTGCAATAGGTGACCAAGCTTGGGTGCCCGGAATGTAAACAATGTAGTGGTTGCCTGCCTGAAAATTGCCCGGCGAGCTCCAGTTGCCGGCTGTGCCCGGCCCCGCAGCGCCGAAGGCGCTCGAATATTTTTCAATTCTGACCATCGGTTCACCGGCCGAGGCGGTTCGTTCGAGTCGGGTAAGCAGCGCCGCCAAACTGTTGGCCGACTGCACCGGTGCTGCCAAACCAGTTGGTTCAACTTTGATTTGGGAATCTCGATAAGGCGCCCACTGCCCCGAAGTTGCCGCAAATACGCCGGCAATCGCCGGAATAGCTGCAAAATCTAGGTCTTCAAAAGCTGAGGCAGTTTGAACTTCGCCGTCAAAGTACTGCTGCGCAGCAACAGCGCAGGCCTGCTGCAAAAACTCCAAACGCTCCAGAACCGGACCAATCTCAAGGGCCAAGCCAATGCGCTTGAGGGGCAATTGGAAAAAATCGGGGAGTTCAAGTTGCTGCTGCAGCAAGGAATACGCAGATCCCAGGCAGGCCTGAACCCGCTCTATCTCGAGCAGGGTGGCAATAATTTGTGGTTCGCCGCCGAAGGCGGTTACATCGCCCACGAACTTAACCGCGATCGAATTGAAAGGATGTCTAGAGCCAATCTCTCGACGGAACCCGCCAGTGCCGTCGCGGCACTACCTCGCCAAAGCAGAGGGTTTGGAGCAGCGAAATTTATCTGGGTAAGAACAGCGAGTAGGGCCTGGTCAATCGAATCCATCGGTCCAGCATCAGCGAATAGTCGAATCAAAGGGCCGAAAGCCCCCAATCTGTGCAGAACTTACGGCAATATAGACAGGTGAGTAATCTTTCAATTCAGCCCCTTTCCCCGCTAGATGGCCGCTACCGCGCCGCTGTTTCTGACCTAGGTTTTCACCTGTCAGAGGCCGGCCTAAACCGTGCCCGAATTGCGGTGGAGATCGAATGGCTAATCCACCTTGCCAACCACGACCTACTTGGTACCGGAACCAGCATCAGTGAATCTGAGATTGCCCAGCTTCGAGCAATCGTGACCAACTTCTCAGATGCAGACGTGGCAACTCTGGCCGAAACTGAGGCCACTACCAAGCACGATGTGAAGGCCGTCGAGTACTTCATCCGTGGCAAGTTGTCAGAGCTGGGCCGAAACGACCTGCTTGAACTCACCCACTTTGCCTGCACCTCTGAGGACATCAACAACCTCAGCTACGCAATCACCGTTCGTGATGCAATCAAGGATGTTTGGTTGCCTCGCGTCGAAAAACTAACCGCAAAACTTCGCGAACTTTCGGCGAAGTACGCCGATGCGGCGATGCTTTCACACACTCACGGTCAGCCGGCAACCCCGTCAACCATGGGCAAAGAAATCGCCGTTTTCGTGCACCGCCTAGAGCGCCAGATCAAGCGCATCGAAGCCACCGAGTACCTGGGCAAGTTCTCAGGTGCCACCGGAACCTTCTCGGCCCACGTGGTCGCAGCACCAAGCGTTAACTGGCCGAAGGAATCTGAAGACTTTGTTAGCGGACTTGGCCTAACTTGGAACCCACTGACCACTCAGATTGAGTCTCACGACTGGCAGGCTGAGCTTTACACAGCGGTTTCACTGTTCAACGGCATCTTGCACAACCTCTGCACCGACATCTGGACCTACATCTCAATGGGTTACTACAAGCAGATTCCGGTCGCCGGCGCCACAGGTTCATCAACCATGCCGCACAAGATCAACCCAATTCGTTTTGAGAACGCCGAGTCAAACCTTGAGCTTTCAAACGCAATTCTGGGCAGCCTAGCTTCAACACTGATTACCTCACGCCTTCAGCGTGACCTCACCGACTCATCTTCTCAGCGCAACATTGGTCTTGGCCTTGGTCACTCGCTGTTGGCAATCGATAACGTGACTCGTGGCTTGAATGAGATCGACCTTTCGCTTCCGGTTCTAGACGCCGACCTAAGCGACAACTGGGAGATCCTCGGCGAAGCCATCCAGACTGTGATTCGTGCCGAGGTTGCAGCTGGCCGCTCGACCATCAACGACCCTTATGCCCTGCTAAAGGACCTAACTCGCGGCAAGCGCCTCAGCGGCGAAGACATGGTTGCCTTTGTTAACGGCCTTGAAATTGGTCAAGAGGCCAAGGATCGCCTACTTACCCTGCGCCCACACACCTACGTTGGTGTTGCGTCAGAGCTAGCAAAGCGAGTTCAGAAGTAACTTCTCCTGAGCGCTTTTTGCGCATCGGGTAAACGAAAAGGGCGGCCTTTGGCCGCCCTTTTCTGCTGCTTAGGTCAGGTGCTACTTGAGCATTGGCTCGTTAGGGTCACCCGGATTCTCTTTTACAGTCAATGCCAGAGTTGCAATGGTGACTAGAGAAATAATGAAGGTCAATCCAGACCAAATCAAAGTTGTGTTGATGTCGCGAACGCCACCCTGCACAAATAGGCCGACAAATACTGCCGCAACCAGCGATAGCCCAAGGTAGGTGCGCAAGCTGCGTGCTTCAGATTTTTTCTTAGGGGTTTTTGCCATGGGTTAAGCCTACGCCTTAGTTATCGGGGTGAATTTGTGATTCTGCTACTTAGCAACCGCTGGTGATGCCGCCGCTATTCCAAGGTGCACACCGATAATTACCGCGTAAGCGCCAAAGAATCCGACCTGGCTAACCGGGTCGTTGCCAGCAATCATGATGATGGCCTGGGATAGGTAGAGTCCTAATCCCAGCGCCATGCTGATCAGGTGGTCGCGTCGAGCCGGGGTTTTGGCCGGGGCCTGCTTGGCAAAAATCGCCTCGATTACCGCGCCATAGAAACCCCAGTGCGCCAAAAGCAGCCAGGTACCAAAGTAAATCGGGCTGCTTGCTGTCAGGATTGCGAGAATGGCCATCAAGATGGTTCCGCCGGCAACCACAATGTGCACCGAGGTGCCAGTTTCGCCGAAGTTTTTTATCGCAGTCGTCACCGATGCCGCCAGCCAGCCAGCGCAAAGCACGAGAAGACCGATTAGTGCCGTGCTGGAATCGTGCACCTGTGAAAAGGTGATGAAAATGCCTGCTGCAAGAGCAGTGGTTGCCTGGATTGCCTGGTGAATGCGCATAAATCTATTGTTTCACGCTGCGTCAGGGCGATTGGCCGGGGCCAACTACTGCTTCATGTTCATGAAGCGCGAGTACTGGCCCTGGAAGGCAACCACAACCGTGCCGGTAGGTCCGTTACGTTGCTTGGCCAGAATCAAATCTGCCTCGCCAGCGCGTGGGTGCTCGCGTTCGCCGAGTGCCTCGCGGTGAAGCAGAATCACCACGTCGGCGTCTTGCTCTAGCGAGCCCGATTCACGAAGCTGCGAAATTTCAGGCTTTTTGTCTTTGGTTTGCTCTGAGTTTCGGTTTAGCTGCGAGATCGCGATAACCGGAATGTTGAGTTCTTTTGCCAAAAGCTTTAGGGCTCGTGAGAACTCCGATACCTCTTGCTGGCGCGACTCAACCTTTTTACCCGAGGTCATCAGCTGAAGGTAGTCGATCACGATCATCTTTAGCGGAACGCGCTGGTTCAAGCGCCTGGCTTTGGCGCGAATCTCAACCAGAGTCATGTTTGGGCTGTCATCGATGTAAAGCGGGGAATCGTTGATCTGACCGCGAACCGCGGCTAGGCGAGTCCAGTCGCTATCGGCAAAAGAGCCCTTGCGCATGTTCTGAAGCGGAATTTGTGATTCAGCCGACAGCATTCGCATAGCGATTTCTGCGCGACCCATTTCAAGTGAGAAGAAAACGGTTGCGCGCTTGTGCTTGATGGCAGCATTTCGGGCAAAGTCAAGCGCCAGGGTTGACTTACCAACGGCTGGGCGGGCGGCCAGAATGATCAACTGGCCACCGTGGAGGCCGTGAGTTAGTTCATCAAGCTCGGCAAATCCGGTTGGCACACCAACCATGTCGCCGCCGCGGCTCTGAGCCTGCTCGATTTCGTGAATCGCAGCCTCAATTGAGTCGTTGAGGTCAACGATGTCTTCTTTTGCAGCGCCGCGAGTAACCGAATAGACGTCAGCTTGGGCCTGGTTCACTAGGTCTTCGACTTCACCCTCGTTGGCATAGCCAAGCTGAGCGATTTTTGTGCCCACTTCTACCAAGCGGCGCAGGGTGGCCTTTTCGGCAACAATCTGGGCGTAGAAGCCAGCGTTGGCAGCGGTTGGAACAATCGAGGTGAGGGTGTGTAGGTAATCGGCTCCGCCGGCTTTTACCAGGTTGCCTGATTTGGTTAGCTCATCGGTGACGGTAATAACGTCGGTCGGCTCACCCTTTGAAAACAGGGTAAGGATGGCCTCAAAAATAACCTCGTGCTTGGGTGCGTAGAAGTCTCCGCCGCGAACTGCTTCTTGAACCTCGGCAACGGCCTCTGGTGAAAGCAGCATGCCACCCAGGGCACTCTGTTCGGCAAGCATGTCGTTTGGCAGCATTCGCTCGTTTCCGCGGCTTGGATCAACCGGTGGAACAGACAAAAGCGACATTAATTTCTCCTATTTTTGGCCCAATACTGACCCAATACCTGTCTAGCATTCACCACTGACACCGATAAGCGAAAACGGCTTGTGTACAGATATGTGGATAACTGTGGAGACACGCGGTAATAACTGTGCACAACCTGTGGAAAGTACTGTGGACAATATCTGGATTTTTGGGTGAAATCCAGTAATTTACTGGGATGCATCTATGTGGATAACTTTTCTCAAATAACCCTAAACCATAACCTTAGGGTTTGTCGCGACACGCCGAACCCGCCCCGCGGAGGCCCGTCGCGCAAAGTTATCCACCGGTTATCCACAGGTGGAGAACCGTACATTTCTGAAATTTGTCCTGTCAAAACTTGTCCAGGACCGCTCATCGGTTGATCAGCTCGGGGCACGTTCTGCAAAAACAAAAAAGTGGGCCGCCCGAAGGCGACCCACTTGAACTTCTTGAATTACTTCAAGTCGTAAATTACTTCTTGCCTACTACCTGCAGGGTGATGGTTGCTACAACGTCGCCGTGAAGACGAACGGTAGCTAGGTGCTCACCTGAGTTGCGGATAGGTGCAACGAATGCAACCTTGCGCTTGTCTAGCTCGCCAAGGCCTGCAGCTGCAACTGCAGCTACAACGTCAGCGGTCTTTACAGAACCGAACAAACGGCCACCAACGCCAGCCTTAGCGGTAAGGCGTACAGCCTTTGCCTCTAGAGCAGCCTTTAGAGCCTGTGCATCTTCAACGGTTGATAGTGCGCGTGCGTCGCGAGCAGCCTTGATTGACTCAATCTGCTTCTCGCCACCCTTGGTCCATAGAACAGCGAAGCCGCGTGGAAGCAAGTAGTTACGTGCGTAACCGTTCTTTACCTCTACAACGTCACCTGCGCCACCTAGGCCTGAGACCTCATTGGTCAGAATTAGCTTTGACATTCGATTTCTCCTTAGCGGCCAGCGCCTGCGTATGGCATTAGAGCCATTTCGCGAGCGTTCTTTACGGCACGGGCGATGAGGCGCTGTTCCTGAACAGAAACACCGGTGATACGACGAGCGCGGATCTTGCCGCGGTCTGATACGAACTTGCGTAGGGTTGCAACGTCCTTGTAGTCAATAACGCCGACCTTGATTGCCTTGGCTGGCACATCCTTCAAGTTCTTTGCATTGCGCTTTGGCTTCTTACTGTTGCGAGGATCGCTCTTTGCAGCCATGATTTCTCCTAAATTTTGTCTTTAAAGTCTGATTAGAACGGGGTGTCGTCGCCGGTAGCAGCGGTACCTGGGTTTGCCCATGCGTCATCGGCAGGCTTTGAAGCCTTTGATGCAGCAGGTGCAGCGCCCCAAGGGTCACTTGCAACTGCAGCGGCTCCTGCACCAGCGCCAGCTTCGCGAGCACGACGAGTGACTGATGCGGTTGCAGTGCGCAACGACGGACCAATCTCTTCGATCTCAAGCTCTAGTGAAGCGCGAGCCTCACCCTGTGCTGTCTGGTAAGCAGATGCTGGCTTTAGTCGCCCAGTAACCACAACGCGGGTTCCCTTGGTGAGTGACTGAGCGATGTTCTCAGCTACTTCACGCCAGGCGGTGCAGCGAACCCATACGGTCTCGCCGTCGTCCCACGCGCTGGTTTGACGATTGTAGGTACGTGGAGTTGAACCCACGTTTAGTGAAACAACTGCGATACCGCCCTGGGTGTAGCGAAGTTCAGGGTCGTTACCTAGGTTTCCAACAATCGTTACGTTGACTTCCCCGGCCATGTGACTTTACTCGGCCTTCTTGGTTGATGACTTTGCAGCTGGTGCCTTCTTAGCAGGCGCCTCTGCAGCAGCTTCTTCAGCTGAAACCTCAGGAACCTCTACAGGCTTGATGTTTACAACTGCCTCGTCTGCACGTAGCACCTTGGTGCGAAGAACAGCCTCAGAAAGCTTTAGCTGACGGTCAAGCTCAACTACTGCTGCTGATGAACAGGTCATGTTCACAACTGCGTAGAAGCCTTCGGTCTTCTTAGCGATTTCATAAGCCAAACGGCGGCGACCCCAAAGGTCAACGTTGTCTACAGTGCCTGAAGCATTGCGGATTACGTTGAGGAACTTGTCTAGGGATGGAGCAACGGTGCGTTCTTCGATCGATGGATCGAGAATTACCATGAGCTCATACTTATGCATAACTAACCCACCTCCTTTGGACTAGAGCGGTCACGGACTTTCCGTGACAGGAGGGTCTTGCATAGCTGTTGTCAAGAACATGGGACTGAGCCCAATAGACAACCTCTCTAGCCTACCGGCTGTGCCACCACGCAAGCAAGCGTTTTTCTGCTTCTTCTGGGCCAATCGGGCCCTCTTCTAGACGCAGCTCCATCAAGAATTTATAAGCCTCGCCAACTTCGCGGCCTGGGCGGAGGTCCAGAATCGCCATAATCTGTTCACCCGAAAGGTCTGGGCGCAGCGAATTCAGCTCTTCCTGCTCCTGAATGACCGCGATTCGGTGCTCCAAATCATCGTAGGCATGGGCCAACCGGTCGGCCTTGCGCTTGTTTCTGGTGGTCACATCGGCGCGGGTTAGCGCGTGCAGCCGCAGCAGTTGATCTTCAGCATCGCGTACGTAACGCCTAATTGCCGAGTCGGTCCAGGCTTGGTCGCTGTAGCCAAAGAACCGCAGATGCAATTCAATTAGCCGAGAAACCGCCTTGATCGAGTCATTATCAAACCGCAGTGCCTTCATGCGCTTGGCAGCAAGCTTGGCCCCGACAACATCGTGGTGATAGAACGAAACCGCGCCACCGGGCTCAAGCCGTTTGGTAGCCGGCTTACCGCAGTCATGCATCAGAGCGGCAAAGCGCAGGATGAAGTCACCCTCGAGGTTGTAATCCTTTTCGTAATCGATTGCCTGCTCAACCACGGTAAGGGTGTGCTCGTAGACATCCTTGTGATGGTGGTGTTCATCAGATTCAAGCTTTAGGGCGGGCAATTCTGGCAAGACCAAGGCCGCCAAACCGCTGTCAACCAGGGCGGTAAGCCCGGCGCGAGGGTTGTCTCCAAGCATCAATTTGGTTAGTTCAACCTGAACCCGCTCGGCCGAGATAATTTCAATCCGCTCGGCCATTGCCGTCATGGCATCAAAGGTTGCCGGTTCAATTTCAAACCCCAACTGCGATGCAAAGCGGGCACCGCGCATCATGCGAAGCGGGTCGTCGCTGAATGAATCTTCAGGCTTGCCAGGGGTGCGGAGGACGCCGTCAATCAGATCTTGGAGCCCCTTGAATGGGTCAACAAACACCTTGTCTGGCAGTCGCAGTGCCATTGAATTGACGGTGAAATCGCGGCGAAAAAGGTCATCTTCAAGGCTTTTGCCAAACGCAACCTCGGGCTTACGGCTATCGACGTCGTATTTATCGGCGCGGTAGGTGGTGATTTCTACGGTGTCGTCACCCATTCGGGCACCGATGGTTCCAAAAGCGCGCCCAATGTCCCAAAAGGCATCAACGTGCGGCTTGAGAATCGCGATGGTTTCATCGGGGGTGGCCGAAGTGGTGAAATCTAGGTCTGGAGCCTTGCGGCCAAGAAAGGCATCGCGCACCGGGCCGCCCACCAGCGAGATTTCATGGCCGGCATCGGTGAAAATTCGACCGAGTGTGACAAATAGGGGACTATCGGTAGTCCGTTCGAGATTTGCCAAAGCTTCAGCCACAGAGCGCATGCCTTCAATCGTGCCACAGCCTGCCCATTTAGCTTGGCCAAAGGTTTAGAGTTGCTTTATGAATCAACAGAGCGCCGGTCCAAATCGTGGTCGCCGCTTAACGCGAGTTGAAGAAACCTCTTCGGGTGGTTTTGTTTTGGCAGCAGACGGTTCATTGCAGGTAGCCCTGATTGGGCGCCTAAATCGCGGTGGACGCATTGATTGGTGCGTGCCAAAAGGCCACCCTGAGGGCCAAGAGTCCCTCGAAGAAGCGGCGGTTCGTGAGATTGCCGAAGAAACCGGCCTCGAGGTCGAAATCATTGAGGCTTTGGGCTCAATTCGCTACGAATTTGCCGCTGGTCACAAGTTGATCTCCAAGACCGTGCATCACTTTTTGATGCGCCAGATTGGTGGCGAGCTAACCGTTGAAAACGACCCTCAGCACGAGGCCGTAGACGTCAAATGGTTCGCCGTAGACGGATTACAAAAGACCTTGTCCCACGAAAACGAGCGCAGAATTGCGCGTGGGGTTGAAGAGTGGATTGAGAGAAACCTCTAGTGCGGCGGTTTTTGTCGCTGGCATTGGCCGCGGTTTTAGCAATTGGTTCAATTTCTGCCTCATCGGCGTCAGTTCCAACCAATCCGCTCGCCAAAACTGACGTTCGTGAGGTCGAGGTAGATGGCGTTTATGTAGTTCGCGGTTCAGACATCAACCTGGTTTCACGTGAATCCAAGGTTCCGATTCGAATCCAAAACGACTTCGATGAAGACGTGCGCGTTCACGTTCACGCTCAACCAAACAACAGCCGCCTGATTGTTCCAGAAGTCGTTGAAATCGTGGTTCCGGCCCAAACCGAAGTTACCGCCCAGGTACCGGTCAAGGCTATTGCCAACGGGGGCGTAGGCCTTCAGGTTTGGCTAACCACGTTTTCTGGCATCCAACTTGGTCGTTCAGTGGTCATAACAATGGAAATCAACGCCGATGTTGAGTCGTTTCTATTGATTGGCCTCGGCACCCTCGTGGTTTTGCTCGGAACAGTGGGTGTGATTCGCACCAAACGTAAAAACCGCCTGCGCCACGAGGCAGAGGACGCCGAGTCGTTAGAGGTTCAAGCTTGAGCGTTGCCAGATCCTCGCTTCTCATGGCCAGCGGAACCATCCTTTCGCGCATTCTGGGCTTTGTTCGCGCGGTAATCCTGGCAGCAGCCATCGGTGTAACCACTGACGCCGCCGACGCATTTGGTGTTGCCAACCAGCTGCCAAACAACGTCTACGCAATCATTGTTGGCGGGCTTTTGAACGCTGTTTTGGTGCCTCAAATTGTGAAGGCACGGTCTAACTCCGATGGCGGTAAGGGCTACGTTGACCGCCTACTAACCCTGATAATCACGGTTTTCTTTGCCGTAACCCTGATTACCACCCTGGCGGCGCCGCTTTTGGTGTCGATTTACACCAACGGCTGGACTGATCAGCAACTGGCCTTGGCGACGGCTTTTGCCTACTGGTGCCTGCCCCAGCTGTTCTTCTACGGTTTGTACTCGATTCTGGGTGAAGTGCTCAATGCTCGAAGCACATTCGGGCCGTTTATGTGGGCTCCAGTGCTCAACAATCTGGTCTCGATGGCCGGTTTGGTTGCTTTTGTTGTGATTTTCGGCGCCGACCCAACCGGTTCTCGAGCCGTTGAGGACTGGACCTCGTCACAAATCGCCCTGTTGGCCGGCAGTGCCACCGCGGGTGTTGCTGCCCAGGCATTGATTCTCTTCGTTGCTTGGAAAAAGGTCGACCTAAAACTCAGCTTCAACTTCAAATGGCGCGGATTTGGTCTTCGCCCTGCGCTCAAAGCGGCCTCTTGGTCGCTCGGAATGGTGGTGGTCACCCAAATCGGTGGCCTGGTCCAGACCATCGTGGCTTCGGGCGCAGTTAGCGCTCGTGACACCAACCCTGCGGTGGCCTCGGTCGCGGCGGCGGCCATCGCGTGGCTGATTTTTATGGTTCCGCACTCGGTGGGCACTGTATCGATTGCCACTGTTTACTTCACCAAGATGGCCAATCACGTTCAGGATGGCAAAATCCACCTGCTCAAAGCAGACCTTGCCGCTGGTTTGCGCACCATATCGGTGATTTCAGTGTTTTCCACCGTCGCCCTGATTGTGCTGGCCTACCCAATTTCGCGCATTTTTGTTGGTGAATTGCCAGCCACCATTGCGCTGGGCAATGTTTTGATCGCCCTGATGTTTGGCCTGGTGCCATTCAGCTTTGTCTACATGATGCAGCGTGCGTTCTATGCCCTTGAAGACACAAGAACTCCGTTTGGTTTCACCCTGGTGCAAATCACAATTCACGTCGCCGGGTCGCTAACCATGGCGGTCACCGTTCCGGCGGAATGGTTGGTGGTCGGCCTGTCAGCACTAACCAGCGTGACCATTTTGATTCAGGCGGTAATTGCCTACGTTCTGCTCAGTAGGCGCATCGGAAAGCTTTCCGAGCACAAAATTGCAGTTTCAAGCATCCAATTTGTCACCGCGGGCGTTGTAGCCGCCCTCGGTGGTTGGGCCACCCTTCAGGCGTTGGGCGGCATCTCGGCTCAGTCCTTTGTGGTTCAAACTGTGCTCAGCTCGGTGCTCAGCTGCCTGATCGCCGGTTTTGTCATGCTCGCCATCTACGTCGTAACCCTCCGTTTCCTAAAAGTTCCCGAAATAGAAACGGCTGTGGCCGGGATCAAGGGAATTCTTCGCCGGTAATATTGGCTGACTAGGGTGAATCACCCAGATTTAGAACGAGCTTTGGCTCGAGGAGAATACATTGCGCGACGTCATCATTATTGGTTCCGGTCCAGCCGGTTACACAGCAGGTATCTACACCGCACGCGCGGGTTTGAAGCCATTGCTGATTGCCTCATCTGTTGAGGCTGGTGGCGAGCTAATGAAGACCACCGAAGTTGAAAACTTCCCTGGTTTCCCAGAGGGCCTTCAGGGCCCAGAGCTCATGGCCAACTTCCAAGAGCAGGCAGAGCGCTTCGGCACCGAGATCCTGATGGATGACGTTGTAGAGGTTGACCTCAAGGGCGACATCAAGATCGTCAAGACCGGCGGTGGCGAGACTTTCGAGGCCAAAACTGTGATTTTGGCAACCGGAGCGGCATACCGCGAGCTTGGTTTGCCACGCGAGAAGGAACTGTCTGGCCACGGTGTTTCATGGTGTGCCACCTGCGACGGCTTCTTCTTCCGCGAAAAGAACATCGCAGTAGTTGGCGGTGGCGACTCAGCAATGGAAGAGGCGCTGTTCTTGACCCGCTTTGCGACCAAGGTTTACATCATTCACCGTCGCGACACCTTCAAGGCCTCAAAGATCATGCAGGAGCGCGCTCTGGCAAACCCAAAGATCGAGGTCATCTGGAACTCAGAGATCGCCGAGTTAAACGGTGAGGCCAAGCTCGAGGGTGTAACCCTGCGAAACACCGTTGATGGATCAACTTCGGAGCTTGCTCTAGAAGGTCTATTCATCGCTGTTGGTAACGACCCACGCGTCTGGCTGGTTGAAAACCAGGTCGAGTTGACCCCTGAGCGTTTCATCCAGGTTGAAGGACGCTCATCAAAGACCAGCCTGCCGGGCGTATTTGCCTGTGGCGACGTCATTGACCCTACCTACCGTCAGGCAATTACTGCTGCCGGATCTGGTTGTGTGGCTGCGCTAGACGCAGAGCACTATCTAATGAACCACTAATTTTCTTTGAAGGTTTCACGTGAAACCTTTGTTTAGATTCAAATAACTGCACATTTTCAAAAAGGATTCGATCATGGCAAAAGATGTAACCACCGCAAGCTTCCAGGCTGACGTTCTATCAAGCAGCAAGCCTGTGCTTGTTGACTTCTGGGCAGAGTGGTGTGGTCCGTGCCGCATGGTTTCACCGATTCTTGACCAGATTGCCGAAGAGTACGCTGACAAAATCGAGGTCGTCAAGGTAAACGTCGATGACGAGCCTGGCCTAGCCCAGCAGTACGGCATCACCGGTATTCCAGCGCTTCAGGTCTTCAAAGGTGGCCAGGTTGTCAAGGCCATGGTTGGCGCAAAGCCAAAGCAAATTTTGGTAAACGACTTGGCTGAATTCCTTCAGTAGTCTGGTTTTAACTAGACTTATTGAATGACCGAAAGCCAGCAGCAAGCCAACAACCTCGATTCATGGTTGGATTCTTACGCTGCGCGCGCGCAAACCCTTGCTGTTTCTGAGGTTCGAGCACTCTTTTCTGTAGTTTCTCGTCCAGAGGTTGTGTCTCTCGCGGGCGGCATGCCGTACGTGGCTGCGCTGCCTCAAGAACTCCTTCAGCAGACCTACGAGAGCATGATGGCCAAGCGCGGTGCGCTGGCAATGCAGTACGGCAGCGGCCAGGGTGACCTAGTTCTTCGCGACCAAATCCGTGACCTAATGGCACTCGAGGGCATCAGCAGCTCTGTAGAAGACATCGTCATCACCACAGGTTCTCAGCACGGCCTAGACCTGCTCTCAGGCCTGTTCCTTGACCACGGTGACGTGGTTTTGGCTGAAGGCCCAAGTTACGTGGGGGCTTTGGGCATTTTCAACCACTATGAAGCCCATGTAGAGCACGTTTACACCGATGACGCCGGTATTTCGCCAGAGGCGCTCTCAGAGGCCATCGACCGCATGAAGGCTCAGGGCAGAACCATCAAGTTCTTGTACCTAGTTACCAACTTCGCCAACCCTTCAGGTGTCACCCTTTCTGCCGAAAGACGACCTCGCATCCTAGAAATCTGTAAGCGCGAGCACATCCTGGTGGTTGAAGACAACCCTTACGGCCTTTTGTACTTCGACCAGCCGGTTCCTGACGCTCTTCGCAGCATGGATGAAGACGGCGTTGTGTACCTGGGCTCGTTCTCAAAGATTTTGGTACCGGGTTTCCGTGTGGGTTACGTGCTTGCCCCGCCGGCCATCCGTGACAAGTTGGTTTTGGCCAATGAGTCGGCAATTTTGTGCCCAACCTCATTTGGTCAGATGATGATCAGCGAATACTTGGCAACTGCCGATTGGAAGGGTCAGATTGATACCTTCCGCGGGGTTTATCGTGAACGTCGCGATGCTGCCCTGGCTGCAATGCACGAATATTTGCCAAAACTTGAAACCACGCGCCCTGATGGTGGTTTCTACCTATGGGTTACTCTGCCTGACGGCATTGACTCAAAGGCTATGCTCCCGCTGGCGGTCAAGGAATTGGTTGCCTACACCCCGGGAACGGCCTTCTATGGCGATGGAACCGGTCACAACAAGCTTCGAGTCTGCTACTCGTATCCAACACCTGAGAACATCAATGTTGGAATCAAGCGCCTCGCAAATGTGATCAATCTCCAAACCGAATTACTAGAAACCTTTGCTAAAAAAGGAAAATAATCATGATCGTCAAGGGTAACTCCGCAGCCAAACTGAAAATTCAGGTTCTTGCAGGTGGTATCTCCCACGAGCGTGACATCTCACTGAAGTCTGGGCGCCGCGTAGCCGATGCTCTGACTGATTTCGGTGCTGAAGTTGTAATTCGCGAGCCAGATCACGACCTCCTGGCCAACATTCTCAAAGACAAGCCGGATGTAATTTGGCCTTGCCTACACGGCGCCAGCGGTGAAGACGGCGCACTGCGCGACATTTTGGCACTCACCGGTGTTCCATTCGTTGGTGCCAGCGCTGCTGCAGCTCGTTTGGCCTGGGACAAGTCAATTGCAAAGGTTTTGGTCGCTCAGGCAGGTATTCAAACGCCTCCATCGGTCACCCTGCCTAAAGAAACCTTCCGAGAGCTAGACGCCGAAGGTGTGTTGAAGGCTGTAACGCAGTCGATTTCGCTTCCGGTAGTGGTTAAGCCTGCCAAGAGCGGCTCGGCCCAGGGTGTTTCGATTGTGCATGACCAATCTGAACTAAACCGGGCCATGATTGACGCTTATGTCTACTGCGATGTCGCAATCATTGAGAAGTTCATCGCTGGTACAGAACTGGCTGTGAGCGTTATTGACCTCGGTGCCGGACCAATCGCGTTGCCAGCCGTCGAGATTGAGCCTGTAGACGGTAAATTCGGCTATGACGAGCGCTACACAGCCGGTGAGACCAATTACTTCGTTCCAGCACGTTTGACCCCAAAGCTGGCCGATAAAGCCGCTGAGATTGCCATCAAGGCTCACGAGCTGCTTGGTTTGCGCCACCTGTCACGAATCGACTTAATTGTTGATGATCAGGGTGCGGTTTGGTTCCTAGAGGCAAACGTCTTGCCTGGGCTTACCGAAACCTCACTGCTGCCGCAAGCTGTCACCGCTTCTGGTAACTCGTTGGGTGAGGTTTATTACTCGCTAGCCGAGGCCGCACGCAATAACCGCGGCTAAATCCAAAAGGGGGCCTACACGGTCCCGCAACCACCGCCCCGTCAGAATGTGGGCCGATGTTTCACGTGAAACTTAGTGTTGGGTGTCTACGCCAAGCTCTTTGAGAATGCGGGTTAGATCGCCAACTGTCGCAAAATCAATGACCAGCTGACCTTTTTTCTTGCCCAAAACTATGCTGACTTTGGTATCCAAGCGGTCACCGAGTTTGTCAGCAAGGGTTTTTAGTGAATCCTGGCGTCCACCAGGGGTAATTGTGGCCTTGCCTGGCTTATTTGGCTTATCTAGGGCAACGATTTCCTCTAGGGAACGCACTGAGAGGCCCTCGTTGATTACCTTGTTGGCAAAGTGCTCCATGCGCGACTCGTCGACCACACTGAGAATTGCACGAGCGTGACCGGCGCTCAAAACGCCGGCAGCAACCTTCTTCTGCACGCTGATTGGCAGCTTAAGCAATCGAATGGTGTTAGTGATCTGCGGGCGCGAACGGCCAATCTTCTCGGCCAACTGATCCTGAGTAATGCCAAAATCAGCCAAAAGCTGCTGGTAAGCCGAGGCTTCTTCCAACGGGTTTAGGTTTGCGCGGTGAATGTTTTCAAGCAGTGCGTCACGAAGCATGTTGTCGTCAGCGGTCTCGCGAATGACCGCCGGGATCTTTGACAATCCGGCTTCCTTTGAAGCGCGAAGTCGGCGTTCACCCATGATCAATTCATAGGTTGGCTTGCCATCTGCCTCGCCCAGCGGGCGAACCACGATTGGCTGAAGGACGCCAAACTCGCGAACCGAGTGAACCAACTCAGCAAAAGCCTCTGGCTCGAACACCGATCTAGGCTGCATTGGGTTGGGAATGATGGCGGTTACGTCTAGGTGTCCGAAGCGTGCCCCCGGAACCTCAACTAGGCTAACTTCCGCTTCAACACTGGCCTCTGGGGCCGCCGAGTCGCCGCCAAAGAACACATCGATAGGCCTTTCACTGACCAACGGTGAGGTTGGAATCAGTGCACCGATACCGCGGCCTAGGCCCGATTTCTTATCTGCCATTCTGTGCTCCCTTAATTGCAATTTCGATGGCCGCCTCTAGATAAGAGATGGCCCCGGGTGAAGATGGGTCGTGCGTGATTACCGTGCGCCCAAAACTTGGAGCCTCAGAAACGCGAACATTGCGAGGAATAACTGAGTCCAAAGTCTGAGCAGGGAAGTGCTGGCGTACATCTGCAACCACCTGTGCGGCCAGTCGAGTTCTTGAGTCATACATGGTCAACAAGATCGTCGATAGAACAAGCTGTGGGTTGAGCGCCTGCTGAACTCTCTCAATGTTCCTGAGCAACTGCGATAACCCCTCGAGGGCGTAGTACTCGCACTGAATCGGCAGCAACACCTCGGTGGCCGCAACAAAGGCATTCACCGTTAGCAAGCCAAGGCTCGGTGGGCAGTCGATAAAAACATAATCTGGAACATCGTGACCCTGGCCCGGCTGAAGGTAGGCATCGATTGCCTGCTTCAAGATAGCGTGCCAGTTGGTGCGCTCTATCTGGGTGACGATCTCGATTTCGGCACCGGCTAGGTCAATCGTGGCCGGAACACAGGTCAAATTTGGGCTCTCTGAGCACTGTTGTACGACAGATTCGATGCTGGCGCCCTCGGTCAAGACCTCATAAATTCCTCTGGTGCCTTCCTGGTGAGGCACATTGAGGGCTGTCGAGGCATTTCCCTGTGGATCTAGGTCAATAACCAGCACTTTTAGGCCCTTGCTAGCCAGTCCGGCAGCTAGGTTTACGGTGCTAGTGGTCTTACCAACGCCACCTTTTTGGTTTGAAACCGAAATTACCCTGGTGCGGTTTGGCTTTGGTGGGGTTTGCTGGGCAATGATTTGAAGTCTGCGAGTGTTACTTGCCAGCTCGCGAGCTAGGGGAGTCTCAACAAATGCCATTATTTGACCTTAACTTCGGTGATTGTTTCACGTGAAACAATCCAACCGGTTGGCTCTGGGCTAGTCTCGATGCGATCCGCTGGGTAACCGTGCCCCGGAAAAACGGTGGCAGGGGTAACTGAAGAGGCCTCGGCTTGAGACACTTGCTGCTCGCTCAAAACAAACTCCAATGGATTATCTAAAACTTCAGACTAGCGTAGTTCGTACCACGGTAGTCGGCTCGGCGAGGTGCTGGCCACCTGTTACCAAGATCTCAAATCCGGCTATTTTTAGCTTTTTCTGTAGGGATTTAGACTCTTCGATCTCATCAGCTGCTTTCGAGCCCTTTAGAGCAATGATCTCGCCGCCGTTTCGGGTTAGTGGAACGGTCATCCGAAGCAATTTTGGCAAAGCCGAAACAGCGCGAGCTGTAACAATATCGAATGCTTCGCCAACTTCTTCAGCACGAGCACGGATTACCCGCACATTGGTTAGACCAAGTTCTTCAACCTGCTGCTTTAGCCAGTTAGAACGACGCTCCATTGGCTCAATAAGCACAAATTCGGCATCCGGCTGGGCTATTGCCATCGGAATACCTGGCAAACCAGCCCCAGATCCAACGTCGGCGACTTTCTTGCCTGCAGGCACTAGTTCAGCAACCACAGCAGAATTCAGGATGTGACGTGACCAAAGCTTTGGCATTTCACGCGGACCCAATAGGCCAAGTTCATCGCCATCGCGGACCAACGCTGCCGCATAACCGCGCGCTTTATCAATACCGGCACCAAAAATCGAGGCGGCTATCGCAGGTTCGGCCTCTGGTGTGAAGTCTGGCGTTTCACTCATAAATTCATCTTTCCAAAAAAACATCAGGTCGGGGAGTTCCCGACCTGATGTTGATAACTGCTACCAATGTTTCACGCGAGGCCCGAGCGTGGCGAAGCTGTGCTGAGACACGCTGGCCGAAACTTGGACGAGTAACTTGTTACCAATGTTTCACGTGAAACATGACGAGTAACTTACTCGGCGATAGCCGGCTTAATTACGATGTGACGGTCGCGACCCTCGCCCTCAGACTCAGACACTAGGCCTGCCTCTGAAATGATGTCGTGCACAATCTTGCGCTCATAAGAAGACATTGGCTTCATAGGAACGGTCTCGCCGGTGTCTTTTACCTTGGCAATCAGCTTGTTCACGATGCGAGTTAGCTCGTCAACGCGAGCCTGGCGCGAGCCACCAACATCAAGGATCAAACGGCTGAAGCTGTTGGTCTTTACCTGAACGGCAAGGCGGGTCAGCTCCTGCAGCGCTTCAACAGTCTCTGGGTCAGAAATTACTCGCAGGTTGCTTTCGCCACCCGCTGTAATTTCTAGGTAAGCGCGGCCCTGACGTACATCTATTTCAATGTCTCCATCAAGATCGAAAATGTCGAGCAGTTCCTCTAGGTAGTCAGCGGCAATGTCGCCTTCTTCCTCAAGGGCCTTTACCGACGACTCTTCGTTTGGCTTTAGTTCTTCAGTGGTCATAGTTATTACTTCTTACCCTTGTTGGTAGGCGCACTCTTGCTCGGTGCCGCCTTCTTGGTAGTTGGAGTGGTTGTGGACTTCTTGGCACGCGTCTTGCTAGCTGGCTGAGTGCGCTGGCGAGGCTTCTCTTCTTCGACAACCTCGGCTACTGCTTCAGCCTTAGGCAGCTTGCCCTTCTTGGCCAAGCGCTCCTCGCGGGCCTTGTGAGCAACTGAGCCAGGGGTAGGCATGTTACGAATCACGATGAACTGCTGGCCCATGGTCCAGAAGTTCGATGCTAGCCAGTAGAACATAACGCCCAGTGGGAACGAGATACCCGAGATCATGAAGATCAATGGGAATACGTACAACATGATTTTCTGAGTCTGCATGTACTGAGAGTTCATCACGTCAGGGTTCTGGTTCTTAGACATGATCTGCTTCTGGGTGATGTACTGCGTAGCGGTCATCACAAGGATCATGACGGCAGCCAAGATCTTTACCTCAAGCAGAGAGCTGCTCAAGAACGTGTCTTTTAGGGGAGCACCGAACAGGGTTGCCTGGGCAAACTGGTTGGATAGCTCAAGGTTCATAAGGCCTACACCGGCGTTGCCAGTGTTGATTGAATTCTGAGCATCATTCAGTACAAAGAACAAGCCCGAGAAGATCGGCATCTGAATCAAAAGCGGCAAACATGAGCTCAATGGGTTTGAGCCAGTGCGCTTGTACAGCTCCATCTGCTCTTTAGCCATCTTCTCGCGTGACTCGCGGTCAGTCTTGCCCTTGTACTTCTTTTGCAGCTTCTGCAATTCTGGCTGCGCGTTCATCATGTTGCGCTGGCTCTTGATTTGCTTTACAAACACTGGGATAAGTGCAGCACGAACCACAACGGTCAAACCGATGATGGATAGCACCCAGGTAATACCTTGGGTGGCGCCCATGCCAAGTGAAGTGAACAGTGTGTGTGAGGCAACAAGAATGAGCTCAATTACCCACTTGATTGGCCATAAAAGATCTGGCATTTACTAACCCTTCTTAAGGTTTGGTACTACAAAGCCGTTTTCAGTTACCCGAAACCGGCCGGAGCCTGGTTTTACCTCGTCGACGCCACCTTGCGACCACGGGTTGCAGCGCAAAATTCTCAGAACCGTTAGAACAGATCCGAAAACCACGCCGCGCTGCTGGATTTGCCCCAAACCGTACGCCGAGCAAGTCGGGTAATACCGACAGACATCTCCATAAAGCGGAGAAATCACTTTGCGATAGGCCTTGATAAGCAAAACCAGAAAGTTTCTTGGTGCCAACCAAATCCGAATTACAAGATTCATGACTTGGCCGTCTTATGTACCGCTGTATAAAACGCGGTTTTAAGTTCTTCTCGAAGTTTATTCCAGTCCAGCTCTGCCGCACCGGGTAGGGCACGCACAACCACTGTCATTTGGCTGTCTACTTCTTTTAGTAATTCCCGAGCAATTTCGCGCATTCGGCGCTTGACCAGGTTTCTTTTTACCGCGCCACCTACCGTCTTTGCCACCACAAAGCCAAAGCGGGCCTGAGGCAATGCCTCATCCCGCTTTAGATAGATAACTAGATGGTCTGAACCAACCTTGCGACCAGTTTTCATGGTCATACGAAAATCGTCTGCCTTGAGCAGACGGTTTTCGCGGGCCAACATCTGTTGACTACCGAGGCTTGGCGACCGGTTAGGGCAGTGAGCCCGGACTAAGCAGAAAGCTCTGAACGGCCCTTGCGACGACGAGCGGCCAAGATAGCGCGGCCGGCGCGGGTCTGCATGCGTAGACGGAAACCGTGGGTCTTTGCACGACGACGGTTGTTCGGCTGGAAAGTACGCTTCGACATGGATTCTTCTCCGTTTTTGGATCTTGCAAGTTTGGGTTGGAACGTTTGCGTTCGTGTTGGTTAACCAACTAATTAGCGTTCCAGATGCAGAGCAACCTGTTAAACCTACGCCAAATAACTAGATCTGGTCAAGTTTTTAGGCCTGATTAATGAAAAACACAAAAGTCTTACACAAAGATTCAAAAATTATTGGATTCGACACACCGTGTTAATTTGCTTTTTAAGGTCGGTATTGAGTTGAATCAATACTCGGACATATCCACAGGATGCCGTCATCGGGGGATGCGG